>DAOMXG010000020.1:0-22633 GCA_035436995.1 Beijerinckiaceae bacterium | reverse complement strand
GGTCGGGAGAGGTCATGCAAGACAAACCTGAAGTGCGGAGCCGCGAAAGCCGTTGGAATGTCGATCCCGGGAACCTACGTAAGTAGGTGGGCGCCGTGTGTCCGGGTCCACGGACCCGGTCAGGGACAGCTCCCTAAGGATCGCTAAGGCCCCGGGGATAGTGTTTCCTGACGCGCCCCGCAGCACCGCCCGCATATTATAGGCGATCCGGGCAGCTATTGCTACGGCCTTACAGATCGGGTCGTGTCGCCAGCAGCGCGGTGATCCGTTCGAGCCGCTGGGTCATCCGGTCGATGGCCCCGGCAATCTCCGCCTCGCGCTGGCCGGCATCGGCGGCAACGCTGGATTGCTCGGAGCGCACCAGCTGCATTTCCTTGCCGAGTGTTTCGGTCCGCCGCCGCGCCTCGAAGAATTCGTCGGTGATGGTGATCGCCGCCATGACCACCAGCCGCAGGTCGCCGATTTCGCCGAAGGTCTTGCGCATTTCGCCGATGCGCCCGTCGAGATGGCGGCCGAGTGCCTCAAGATGCGCCTCCTGCCCGTCCTCGCAGGCCATCCGGAAGGTCTTGCCGTCAATCGTGATCTGAACCTGCGACATGGCTCAGCCGTCCGCGTTGAGGCAATCACGGACCGAGGCGATGGCCCGTTCGATTCGCTGGTCGATCAACTGGAACTGTTCCTCAAGCTGGCGTCCGCGCGCCACCGACTGGTCGAGTGCCTCGGCCAGCGACTGCCGGTCGGCCCGCATCAGCGCCAGTTCGCTTTCGAGCGCGATGCGCAGCCGCTCGCCCTCCTGATGGCGCAACGAGGCAGCCTCCAGCCGGTCGAGTGCCTGGCTGAAACGGGAAAGGGCCTCCTGAACCGGCTCCTGGGACATGGGCAGCGTCGCTGATCGTTTGCCTTCAAGGGATTGTGAAAGGAAGGTTATGCGCTGGTTGAAGCGCGCGTCAATCGCGCCGGGGCGGGATTGCCAAGGTATCGACAGGCAAATCAGCCTTGTTCCGGCCGTTCATCGAAGTGATGAGGCTGATCCTCTTGCGTAAACCGGCTGGACGTCGAGAATCCGCGCCGAACAGAAATCAGGAGGAAATCATGGCCGGCAGCAGCAAGGGCGCCTATTCCAAACTCTATCAGGGCTGGCAGAAGGACCCGAAAAGCTTCTGGGGCGAGGCCGCCAAGGCGATCGATTGGTATGTGCCCCCCAAGACCGTTCTGGACGAGAAGGCCGGCGTTTACGGTCGCTGGTTCCCGGACGGGGTGTGCAACACCGCCTACAACTGCCTGGACCGGCATGTCGCCGCCGGACGCGGCGCGCAGGATGCCATCCTCTACGATTCTCCCGTTACCGGCACCAAGGCGCGCATCAGCTATGCCGCGCTGCTCGACGAGGTTCAGGTTCTCGGCCAGATGCTGCGTGATCGCGGCGTCCGCAAGGGTGACCGCGTGCTGCTGTATATGCCGATGATTCCCGAGGCGGTGATCGGCATGCTTGCCTGCGCGCGCATCGGCGCGGTCCATTCGGTGGTGTTCGGTGGCTTTGCCGCGCGTGAGCTGGCCACCCGAATCGACGATTGCAAGCCCAAGGCCATCCTCTCCGCCTCCTGCGGCATCGAACCGGGCCGCATCGTCAAATACAAACCGCTGCTGGATGAGGCGATCAGCCTGTCATCCTCCAAGCCCGAGACCTGCCTGATTTTCCAGCGTCCGCAGGAGACCGCTGCACTGGTCGCCGGCCGCGACGAGGACTGGGCGGCGGCACGCGATGCCATGCGCGCCTCCGGCAAGGCCAAGGG
This sequence comes from Beijerinckiaceae bacterium, assembly GCA_035436995.1. Taxonomy (GTDB): domain Bacteria; phylum Pseudomonadota; class Alphaproteobacteria; order Rhizobiales; family Beijerinckiaceae; genus JAIUNP01. The sequence continues at coordinate 20,840 of DAOMXG010000020.1, read as the reverse complement.
CTGCGCGCCGGAGAAGATGCAGGCGACCGATCCGCTCTACGTGCTCTACACCTCCGGCACCACCGGCAAGCCGAAGGGCGTGATGCGCGACACCGGCGGTCACATGGTCGCGCTCGCCTGGTCGATGAAGGGCCTCTACAATGCCCTGCCGGGCGAGGTGTTCTGGGCCGCTTCCGACGTCGGCTGGGTGGTCGGTCATTCCTACATCTGCTATGCGCCGCTGCTGGTTGGCTGCACCACCATCCTGTTCGAGGGCAAGCCCGTCGGAACGCCCGATCCCGGCACCTTCTGGCGGATCATCGAGGAATATCAGGTCCGCAACCTGTTCACTGCGCCGACCGCCCTGCGTGCCATCAAGAAGGAGGACCCGGAAGGGGCCTTCATCAGGAAGTACAACATCAAGCCGCTCAAGACGCTGTTCCTCGCCGGCGAGCGTGCCGACCCCGACACCGTGCTCTGGGCCGAGAAGATGCTGGGCGTTCCGGTCGTCGACCATTGGTGGCAGACCGAGACCGGCTGGGCCATCGCCGGCAACCCCACCGGCGTCGAACTGCTGCCGATCAAGCCCGGTTCGCCCACCGTGCCGATGCCCGGCTTCGAGGTACATATCCTCGATGAATCCGGCAAGGAGGTGGAAGCCTTCAAGATGGGCTCGATCGCCATCAAGCTGCCGATGCCGCCCGGCGCCCTGCCGACCCTGTGGCAGGCCGATGACCGCTTTCGCGAAAGCTACCTCTCCGAGTTCAAGGGCTATTACTCGACCTCGGACGCCGGCTATCGCGATGCGGACGGCTATCTCTACATCATGGGCCGCACCGACGACATCATCAACGTCGCCGGCCATCGCCTGTCCACCGGCGGCATGGAGGAGGTGCTTGCCTCCCACCCGTCCGTCGCCGAATGTGCGGTGATCGGCGCCAAGGACACGCTGAAGGGCGAAACCCCGCTCGGCTTTGTGGTGCTGAAGGCGGGTGTTACCAAATCGGCGGTCGAGATAGAGAAGGAATGCGCCGCGCTGATCCGCGAGAAGATCGGACCGGTCGCCGCCTATCGCCATACGGTTGTCGTCGCGCGGCTGCCCAAGACACGCTCCGGCAAGATCCTGCGCGGCACGATGAAGAAGATCGCCGACCACGACCCATGGACCATGCCGGCGACGATCGACGATCCCGCCGCCCTGGACGAGATCGCAAAGGCGCTCAAATCGTAGGACCTGGAGCAGGCCGCCGCTCTATCGGCAGGCGGCGGCCCTCACCTCCGGCAGCACATAGGCGGCAAATTGCGCATGCCCTTGCGCGTTGTAGTGCACGCCATCGCCCAGCAGGTTCGATCCGGCGATTGCCTGCAGCCGCTCCATCATTACCACAGTGACGCCGCGCGCCTCGGCATGGCTGCGCATGGCAGCGATGTTGCTGGCGGTGTTGCCGCTTTCCCCGTGGCGGGCATCATTGCCGCCGGGCTGGAGGATCAGCACCTTGGTATCCTTGCCCAGAACCCGCGGCAGCCGCCGCAGCATGCCGCCGGTCGTATCTCCCGCAACACCCGCATTGAGCACCTTGGCCTTGCACCCTTCGCTGCGCAGCAGGGCCTGAAGTTGCGCCGGAAAGGCCTGTGCTTGCGGCACCCCGTCGGGCGTAGCCCCGCGCCCCCGTCCCTCGGTATTGCTGGCGCCGAGCGCGACCACTTCGGCTGCACCGGCCGCGCCCGCAAGACAGACGAGACCTGCGGCAAGGATCCCATGTTTCATGGCAATTTCCCCCTGGCCATGTGAATTGGCCAAGGCAGATTGTGGCAACGGACGCGCCACACTGCCAATCACATTCTTGCACTATTTGGCATTATTCGGCGTCCCTGCCGCCCGCGCCCCGATCACCTCGGTGAAGCGGCGCAGGGTCTTTGAGAATACGCCGCGCGGCAGCATGATCTCGATCATCCGCCAATGCCCCTTGTCGGCATACGCTTCGCGCAAGGCGTTTGCCAGTTCCGCACGCGTCGTCACCCGTACCCCGACGCCGCCGAGCGGTGCCGCCATCTCGGCGAACCGCCAGTCGTCCAGATCATTGTAGGCAGCCTGCGACTGGAACGCCTTCAGCATACCCCAGGAGGTATTGTTGAACAGCAGCACGATCGGTTTCAGCCCGAGCCGGCGGGCATTGCCGAGTTCCCATCCGGTCATCTGAAAGGCGCCATCGCCGACCATGATCAGCGGCCGCCCGGCCCCGGCGATTTCCAGCCCCAGCCCCATCGGTACGCCCGGCCCCATCGTGGCGTAATAGGCCGGCGCCACCAGCGGCGTATGAACGATCTCCATCGCAGCGAACAGACAATCGCCCATGTCGGATGCAATCGGCATGGTATGGCCAACCGCCTTGAACAGGTCATTGACCGCGGTAGAGACGTCATCCGGCACCAGCGGCGTCGCATCCTCGATCAGCCCGTGCGGATAATCGACGCGCTTCTTGCGACGGGCAGCGCCGAGCGGCCGGGCCCGTTCGAGCAGCGCATCGACCAGTGCCGGCAGCCCGATCTCCGGATAGACATGGTGGCCGAAACGCACCTCCCGGTCGAAGGCATGGATCGATGTCCGCATGTCGATCAGCCGCTCCGACACGCCGAAATTGGTGTCGCACAGGATCACTCCGAGCATCAGCAGACAGTCGGCCCCCTCGACGATCTCGCGCACCTCGGCGCGGCCGGCGAGACCGAGATAGGTGCCGATCAGCGGCGCTTCCGAGCCAGGCAGCAGCCCCCGCGCCATGAAGGTGGTCGCAGCCGGAATCGCCAGCCGCCGCGCCAGTTCCTCAACCTTGGCCTCCAGACCATAGCGCCGCACCTCGACACACAGCAGCAACGCCGGCCTTTTGGCGCTCTTCAACCGCGCCATGATTTCATCGGCTGCGGCTGCGGCAGCCGCCGGATCCGTCACTGCCGGCCGGAATAACGGCACCGGCGCCACTTCCGCTGCCACCATATCGCGCGGAAACTCGATATAGACCGGGCGCGACAGGTTGATCGCCACATCCAGCACCCGGGCGATTTCCGCCGCAGCCGTCTCCGGATTGTCGAGCACGGCCTGGGCAGCCGTCAGCTCACGAAAAATCGCCAACTGGCTGTCGAAATGCTTGACCTGATGATGCAGCCCCAGCCCCATCGCCCGTTGTGCCTTGGCCGGCGCACCGGAAACGATCACCAGAGGCGACTTTTCCGCGTAGGCCTGGGCGACGGCATTGACGATGTTGAGCGCACCGGCCCCATAGGTGACGACCGCGCAGGCCAGCGTTCCGCGCAACCGCGCCGCCGCATCCGCCGCAAATCCCAGCCCCGGCTCATGCGACAAGGTGTGGATCGGCAGCGTTCCTGCCTCCTCGAGCTCACGGAACAACGGCAGCGCAAAATCGCCGGGCAATCCGAAAATTTCGGCAGCGCCCCGCGCCTTCAGGGCTTCTGCAAGGGCAACAGCAAGTTTCATGACACACCCCATTTGGTAACGTTCGTTACTATTACAGCAGATTGAAAACATCTGCGACACAATATCGCGCCAGGCTGTCAGAAACCTGGGCAAAACCAGCCACGACCGCCCATGTTGGCCGATGGAAACCGTTTGACCTAGATCAAACGTTGGCTTTTCATAAGGCAACGACAGCCTCCGGCATTCTGTGCCCGGAGCAAAGATCAGGGAGAGAATTCGATGGACGGTCAGGACCTGTTGGCCCAGACGCAGACGCAATCTGAATCGTCTGCGCGGCCTGATCCCGTAGTGCGCACCATCCAGTTCTCCGACATTGCTGATGCCTTGGCCGCCGGAATGCGGGATTTTCGCGCTGCGCCGTTCTATGGCCTGACCTTTGGCGCACTCTACGCTCTCGGCGGCATCCTGATCGTGGCGACGGTCGCAGCCCTCAACATGCCGTATTTCACCTATCCGCTGGCGATCGGCTTCGTGCTGATCGGCCCGCTGGTTGCCATTGGTCTGTACGAGATCAGCCGCCTGCTGGAGCGCGGCGAGAAGATCACCTGGGGCAGCATTTTCTCAGCCATCTGGACCCAGGCCGGCAAGGAAATCGGCTGGATGTGCTTTGTCGTCCTGTTCATCACGACGATGTGGCTCTATCAGGTGCGCCTGCTGCTGGCGCTGTTCCTGCGCAACGAGACCATGACCTCGATGGGAGAGTTTTTCACCGTGGTCTCCACCACATCGCAGGGCTGGATGTTCCTGGGGGTCGGCCATGTGATCGGCGCGATCCTGTCGACGGTGATGTTCTCGCTGACGGTCGTGTCATTCCCGATCCTGCTTGACCGCACCATCGATTTCATCACCGCGATGATCACGTCTGTGCGGGCCGTGGTGAATAATCCAAAGCCGATGCTGACCTGGGCGGCGATTGTCGTGGCAACCCTGTTTGTCGCCTCGATGCCGATGTTCCTCGGCCTTGTGGTTGTCCTGCCGGTGCTCGGCCATACGACATGGCATCTCTATCGCAAGCTGGTCGAGCCGGAACAGCCTGCCGGATGAGCAATCACCCCGGCGGGCAAGGGCAACCCCAGAACGGCCACTGAAACAGGAAAAACCCGGCCTTGCGGCCGGGTTTCTCGTGTTCGAACCACCATACGTCCGAGAGTTATTTCAATTCCTTGAGCTTGGCAAAGACCGAGGCAATCTCGTCGTCCTCTTCCTTCTTGACGGCAGCGGCGGAACGCTGCGGCTCCAGTTCCTCGGCTTCCGGCGCAGTGGTCACTGCGGCCGGCAGCAGGGTTGCGCCGGTCTCGACCGGAACAGGCCGCTCCTTGGAGGCGCGCTGCACCTCGAAATCGAGGTCGAGCTGCGAGCACAGGCCCAGCATCACCGGATCCATCGGCGCAAGATTGGTTGCATTCCAGTGGGTCCGCTCCTTCACCGACAGAATGGTCGACTTGGTGGTGCCGACCAGCCGCATGATCTGCGCATCCTTGAGTTCGGGATGGTTCTTGAGCAGCCACAGGATGGCGTTGGGTCGATCCTGGCGCTTGGACACCGGGGTATAGCGCGGCCCCTTGGCGCGCTTGACTTCCGGCACCCGCACCTTCGGCTCGGCGACATGCATGCGGTATTCGGGATCGGCGATGGCGCGGTTGAGTTCCTCGCGGGTCAACTGGCCGGCAACGACCGGATCGTAGCCCTTGATGCCGGTAGCCACCTCGCCATCGGCGATGCCCTTCACTTCCAAGGGATGCAGGCGGCAGAAGTCAGCAATCTGGTCAAAGGTCAGCGGGGTGTTGTCCACCAGCCAGACGGCGGTCGCCTTGGGCATCAGAAGCGTGGCCATTTCTACCTCCGGATGAAGGAGCCCTCGGGCCCCTTTACGGCAAAGTCCATCATCCTCGGCCCCGGCCCAGAACAGAAGGACATCACATGTGACGGGAAGGGGTGCCTTATAACCTGATGCGCCGAAGCTGGCAACGCCCGTTGGCGCCGCCAAGCAGGATAGTGACAAACGGCTGCATTCTTGGTTCGATGCGCAGACATCAAGCAATGGACATGCGCCAATGGCCTCGCCTGCCCCCTTCATCCGCCGGGACCGCCTTTGGCACCCGCCGCAATTTGCGCCCGGATACAAGACCTCCGTGTTGCGCTCTCCGCGCCGGGCACTGCTGTCGCTGGAAGCCGCGCTCGGCGAACTTTCCGGGCCCAAGTTCGGCCATGACATGCTGGCCCATGACGACAACGATCTGATCCGCAACCATATGGTGAGCGGCGAGGCGGTAGGCGAGCGCATCATCGTCCATGGCCGCGTTGTCGATGAGAACGCCCGCCCGGTTCCCGGCACGCTGCTGGAAGTCTGGCAGGCCAATGCCGGTGGCAAATATCGCCACGTCAACGATCACTACAAGGCAGCGGATGATCCAAATTTCGGCGGCTGCGGCCGCTGCATCACCGACGCTGACGGCCATTACTATTTCCGCACAATTCGCCCCGGCCCCTACCCCTGGCGCAACAACGGCTCCGACTGGCGCCCCGCCCATATCCATGTCTCGGTCTTCGGCGAGGCCTTTGCCCAGCGCCTGGTGACCCAGATGTATTTCGAGGGCGATCCGCTCATTCCGCTCTGCCCGATCGTCAACACGATCCCCACGCTGGCCGCGCGCAACATGCTCATCGCCCAGCTCGATATGGGCGCCATGGTCCCCTTTGACAGCCTCGCCTACCGATTCGACATCGTGCTGCGCGGCCGTCGCCAGGCTTTCTTCGAAAACCGCACGGAGGGCCTGTGACATGCCGGTGGAACGGTTGAAGGAGACCCCGTCGCAGACCGCCGGCCCCTATCTGCACATCGGCATGCTGCCGGCGCAGGCCGGCCTGAAACTGCGCAGTCAGGAACGGCTCAATGTATTGACCTCCGCTGGCGTCGAGGGAGAGCGCATCCGCATCGAAGGCAGTGTCTATGATGGAGCCGGGGTGCCGGTGCGCGATGCTCAGATCGAAATCTGGCAGGCCGATTCCAAGGGGCGCTACAATGCCCCCGGCTTTCTTGGCTGGGGCCGCGCCGGCGCTGATTTTTCTACCGGCACCTACTTTTTCGAGACGATCCGGCCGGGCGCCACCCCCTGGCCGGACGGCCGGATGCAGGCGCCGCATCTGTCGCTGCTGGTCTTTGCCCGCGGCATCAACCTCCACCTGCACACCCGGCTGTATTTCGACGACGAAGGCGACGCCAACACCGCTGACCCGCTGTTGAACGCGATCGAACTGGCGCCGTTGCGCCAGACGCTGGTGGCGCGGCGGGAAATGCGCGGCCAGCAGATCGTGTTCCGCTTTGATATCCATCTACAGGGTGAGAAGGAAACGGTGTTCCTCGACATGTGAGCTGTGGCAATGTTCCTCACGCAGGCCAGCTCCGCCATCCGGCCGGACCAAGGCCCGGAGCGCGATGCCTGCGAAAAACCGTTTCCACTTTCTCGTCGCATGATCTAGCGAGAAGCCGAACAACCGGGCCTTGTATGCGCAGAACTCACACCGACACCCCCGCCGATGCCGCGCCGCGCAAGGCGCCGCTCTCTGCCCTGAAGGGGCTGCTGCCCTTCGTCCGTCCCTATCGCGGCCGGATTCTCGCGGCGCTCGCGGCGCTGGTTCTGGCGTCGGGCGCCACGCTGGCCATCCCGCTCGCCATCCGCCGCATGGTCGATTTCGGTTTCAAGGCCGACCAGCAGGGCCTGGTCGATGCCTATTTCCTGATGCTGATCGCGGTGGTGGGGGTGCTCGCCTTCGCCTCCGGCCTGCGCCATTATCTGGTGATGACGCTGGGCGAACGCATCGTTGCCGACACCCGCACCGCGATCTTCGCCAAGGTGATGAGCCTCGACGGCGCTTTTTTCGATGCCACTCGCGCCGGTGACATCATCTCGCGCCTCACCGCCGACACCACTCAGATCAAATCGACCTTCGGGGCCTCTGCCTCGATTGCCCTGCGCAACATTCTGCTGTTCATCGGCGCGGTGGCGATGATGGCAATTACCAGCCCCTGGCTGTCGGGCCTGGTGCTGGGGGCCATCCCGCTGATCGTTCTGCCGCTGGTCTTTGCCGGCCGCTCCGTGCGCGGCCGCGCACGCGCGGCGCAGGATAGGCTCGCCGAAGCCTCCGGTTTTGCCGCCGAACGGATCGGCGCGGCCCGCACTGTGCAGGGTCTCAATGCCGAGGCTGGCGCTGTTGCAAGCTTTGCCGAGGCCGCCAACGCTGCCTTTGATGCGGCCCGGCGCTCGACCCTGGCCCGTTCGATCCTCACCTCGATCGGGATTTTCCTGATCTTTGCCTCGGTGATCGCAGTCCTGTGGACGGGCGCCCAATCGGTGATTTCCGGCGAAATGACACCGGGCCGGCTGTCGCAATTCGTGCTCTATGCGGTCTTTGCCGCCAGCGCATTGGGCCAGTTGTCCGATGTTTACGGCGACATCAGCCAGGCCGCCGGAGCGGCAGCCTCGATCGCTGAATTGCTGGAGACCCAGCCGCAGGTGCAGGAGACACCGACGCCACAGCTGCCCGCCGCACCGGCCCGGGGCGCCATCGACATTTCCGCAGTGCGCTTTGCCTATCCGACGCGCGCCGAAGCCGATGTGTTCGAATCGCTCTCGCTGGCCGTGCGTCCCGGCGAGCGGCTGGCGATTGTCGGCCCCTCGGGCGCAGGCAAGTCGACCCTGTTCCAGCTGCTGATGCGGCACTACGATCCCGTTGCCGGCGCGATCCGGATCGACGGCGTGCCCATCCGCGACATGGCCTTGCGTGATCTGCGCCGCCTGATCGCGTTGGTGCCGCAGGACCCGGTCATCTTCGCGACATCGGTGGCCGACAACATTCGCCTCGGCAATCCGGCGGCCAGCGACGAGGCCATCCGCAATGCCGCCCGGCAGGCCGCCGCCGATGATTTCATCGCCCGGCTGCCGCAAGGCTATGACACGCTGGTCGGCGAACGCGGCGTGACCCTTTCGGGCGGCGAACGCCAGCGCATCGCCATTGCCCGCGCCATTCTGCGCGATGCGCCGATCCTCCTGCTCGACGAGGCAACCTCCGCCCTCGATGCCGAGAACGAGCGAGCGGTGCAGACTGCCCTCGACCATGCCATGCAGGGGCGCACCTCGCTGGTCATCGCCCATCGCCTGGCAACTATCCGCGCGGCCGACCGCATCGTCGTGCTCGATCGGGGCCGGATCGCCGAAGAGGGCGATCATGCCGCGCTGGTCGCGCGCGACGGGCTCTATGCCCGCCTCGCCGCATTGCAATTCGGCGATCCTGGCGCCTGACATGCCGCCGCTCGGCCCGCTGCTGTTCTCCGATCAGGGTCGTCTGTCGCGTCGCGGTTTCTGGTGGTTCGTCGCACTGGCCTCCGGCCTGGCATTGGCCCTGCTGCTGCTGCTTGGGCTACGCCGCATGGGCCTGGCCCACGCCGTCTATGGCGTCGCCATGATTTATCCGAGCTATTGCGTCTTTGCCAAACGCTTCCGCGATATCGGCATTGATGGCGCCTGGGCCATGCTGATCGTCACGATTTCTGCGCTGGATCTCGTCATCGGACTTGGCCGGATCGGCGCGCGCGGCGATTGGCTGGGCATGCTGGCAACAGGCTGGCACTATCTCGCCCTGGCCAATGTGATCCTGACGCTGGTCCTGCTGGGCGGTGTGGCCGGTGATCAGGGGGCGAACCGCTACGGCCTGGAGCCCGAGGTCTGACCGCTGTCCCACCGGTACACCCAGAGCGGCAGACCGGACACCGGATTGACCGAGGCTTCGCCGCGCTGGAACCCCTCGCGTTCATAGAAGGCGATGGCGCGGTGGTTGGCCTGATTGACCGTGAGCGACAGCCGCCCGCCGGACAGGTGTTTTGCATCCTCGATCAGCCGGCTGGCCACCCCGCGTCCCCAAAGACTGCGCTTCACCGCCACCTGGTCGAGATAGCCGCCAGCGTCGAGGGTATAGAATCCGGCGGCCATCGCTTCATCTGTCTCCGCCATGCGCAACCGCACGCCCTCGGCCAACATATCCGCCAGCTTGCCGGTAAAGCCCGGCCGACGCGCGGCAAAGTCGATCTCCGGCATGGTGACCTGCCAGGCCTCCTGCCACAGATCGATCAGCGCCCGCAGGTCGGCCGGCGCGGCATCGCGCAGGATCACCGTTCGGTGACCTTCAGTTCGAGCCGCCGGTTGCGCGCCAGTGCCTCGGGGCTTTCGCCAAGGTCGATCGGCTGGAATTCGCCGAAGCCGGTGGCTGCCAGCCGCTGTGGCGATACGCCCTTGCTGACCAGATAGCGGACGACGGAAATGGCCCGATTGGCTGAGAGTTCCCAGTTGGAACGCGCCGATCCTGACTGGAATGGCCGCTTGTCGGTATGACCGTCGATCCGGGCGATCCACGGTATTTCCGGCGGAATCTCACGCTCGAGATCCTGCAGAGCGGCGGCGATCTTGTCGAGTTCGGCCGAACCGGCCACCGAAAGGTCGGACGCCCCGGTCTCGAAGAACAGCTCCGACTGGAAAACGAAACGATCGCCGACGATGCGGATATCCGGACGAGCACCAAGCACCTGTCTGAGCCGGCCGAAGAAATCGGATCGGTAGCGGTTCAGCTCCTGCACCCGCTGGGCGAGCGCAACATTCAGCCGGTTGCCAAGATCGGAAATGCGCGCCTGTGCATCCTTGTCCTTCGCCTCGGAGGCGTTGAGGGCCTCTTCCAGCGCCTGCAACTGCTTGCGCAAGGCCGCGATCTGCTGGTTGAGCTGCTCGACCTGTGCCAGCGCCCGCGCTGCCAATTGCTTCTCGCTGTCGATCTGGCCCTGCAACGCCCCGGCCCGCTGGGCCGCGGCACCGGCCCCCTCGGCCGCGCCCTTCAGCTTCTCGTTCTCGCTTCGCATCAGATCGAGCGTGGCCGTCAGGCTGGCAACCTGGCCTTCCGCCGAGGTCTTGGCGCCCTTTTCGAGGCTGAGCAATTCGGTCAATTGCTGAAGCTGGCGGTTAAGCCGGGTTAGCACCTCATCCTTGCCACTGACCTCGCGCGACAGGAAGAATTGCGCCAGCACGAACACGGCCAGAAGGAAGGTGAACACCAGCAGCAGCGTCGACAGGGCATCGACAAAGCCGGGCCAATAGGAGATCGACCGGTCCCCCCCGCGCCCGCGTGCCCGCCCGAGCGGCATCAGAGGTGGCCTTTCGGCTCATCGCGCACCAACTTTTCCAGCAGGCGTTTGACCTCCTGCTGCTGGTCCGCCTGGAACTCCACCCAGTTGCGAATCATCTGCTGTTCGGAGCGCATATGCTGGATCATCGTCTGGATGCCTTCGGCCAGCGTCACCATCGCCGTGGCCGATGCACGCCCGCCGCTGGCCTCGCTCACCACATGGGTCAGCCGGTCGAACAGCGGCTTGAGGTCGGCGGTCTGCGCACCGGCGGCCGGCATTGCGCGATCCTGCGTCATCGTCGAGAGCCAGTCTTCCAACTCGTAGAAAAACCGGTTCTGCGCCTGCCCCGCCTGCAGATCGAGAAAACCGAGGATAAGCGAGCCGGCGAGACCGAACAGCGAGGACGAGAACGAGATGCCCATGCCGGCGAGTGGCGCCGTCAGACCGGCCTTCAATTCGTCAAACAGCACGGTGGCATCGCCGCCGGTCGGCATCGAGGCCACAACCTTGCCGATCGAGCCGACCGTTTCCAGCAATCCCCAGAACGTGCCGAGCAGGCCCAGAAACACCAGCAGCCCGGTCAGATAGCGCGTGATGTCACGCGATTCGTCGAGGCGCGCACCGATCGAATCGAGCACCGAGCGGAATGTCAGCGTCGATATGACCTCGCGACCGGCCTTTTCACCCAGCAATGCAGCCATCGGCGCCAGCAGCACCGGCGGTTCGTTGAGCGTCAGCCGCTGTTCCTGCCGCCGGATCGAATTGACCCATCGCACTTCGCCGAACAGGCGGGCCACCTGCCGGATCGCCAGCGCTGCACCGATGGCCAGCACGCCGAAAATCAGCCCGTTGAGCGCCGGATTGGCCATGAACGCGACAGCGATCTGTTTGTAGAGCACCAGACCGATCAACCCGGCCAGAATGAGAAAGACGATCATCCGCACCAGATAAATTCGCGGCGCAGACAAGCGCAGGGCATCGGTCGTATCGGTCATGCGGCCTCGCTTACAATCGCGACGGCCGGCAGAGTGGGCCAGCATTGCGGCAATTTCAAGCGGCTCTGGCGCCGCAGGCTCAGCCCAGCCTGGTCAGCACCGACACCAACTCGCGCTGGATCGCTTCATTGCCGGCGACCAGGCCTCCGGTTTCCAGGAACCTGTTCCCGCCTGTCAGGTCCGAAACAAACCCGCCTGCCTCACGCACCAGCACGATGCCGGCGGCGATATCCCAGCTGTTGAGGCCGCGCTCGTAGAAGGCCTCATACTGGCCGGCGGCAACCCCGGCGAGATCCAGCGCCGCCGCCCCCATGCGGCGATGGCCGCCGAATCTGGCCATCGTCGCCGCCAGCTCTTTCAGGAACTGCGGCGCACCCGCCTTGCCGATGTGTGGAATGCCGATGGCGATCAGCGCATCCGCCGGCTCGATACAGGCAGAAACCCGCATCCGCCGGTTGTTGTGGAAGGCGCCCTGGCCCTTTTCCGCGACATAGAGATCGTCGGTGATGGGATTGTAGATGACCCCGGCGACCAATGCGCCCTCGCGTTCCAGCCCGATGGAGACGGCAAACTGCGGGATTCCGTGCAGGAAATTCGTTGTCCCGTCGAGCGGATCGACATGCCAGCAATGGGTCTTGTCCACCCCCTCGCGCACGCCCGATTCCTCCATGCGGAAGGAATAGCCCGGCCGCGCCTTCTCCAACTCGGCGTAGAGGATGTCCTCGGCTTTCTTGTCGGCCTGGGAAACAAAATCGCCGGGGCCCTTCCGGGCGACGGCGAGCGACGGCAGCCGGCCGAAATCGTTGCGCAGCGAACGTCCGGCCTTGAGCGCGGCAGCGGTCATCACATTGATAGTGGGGGAATTGATCATGATGTCAGTCTGGCTTCTTTCGCCGCGCGCTGGCCAGGCGGAATGCCTCACCGAGCGAACCGGCAGGATCGGGTTGCGAGAAAATCCATGGGCCGAGTGCGACGAATTCTGCGCCGGTTTCGGCCATCGGCCCGACAGCAGCGGCATCGGCCGCACAGGCAACCGCAGGCGTATTGAAAATGTCCGCCCACCAGCCGGCACGCTCGATCGTCTGGTCAAAAGGTGGAACAAATCCGTCGGCGCGCGGTTCGCCGAACATCAGATAATCGACATCGCGCTCGCCTGCCTGCATGGCGTCATGCCGGCTCCGAAGGCCCCCGATACCAACAATCCGCTGCGGTTTCAGCGTCGCGATCGCCTCGGCCAGTCCCGGTGCGTCATGCGGGTAGTGCGCACCATCGGCCCCGGCGCGGGCAACCAGCCGCGCATCCTGCGGCTGTTCGAGGATGGCCGCCGCACCTGCCTGCTGGATCACCGGCACCAGCGCCCGGGCAATCACGCCCATTGCCTTGTCATCACCGGCCGACGGGATCAGCACCGCCGCGACCGGCGCCGCCGCCAGCACTACAGCCAGGCGGCGCGCGAATTCAGCGGCATCCTCGACCCGCGGCAGGATGAGATAAAGAAAGGCGGACATGGCCGCGCTTCTTACGCGCCCCGCTGCCATGCGGCAAGCAGGCAAGAAAAACATCGGCAGGCAAAACACCGGCAGCAAAAACGGAAATGGCCGGGGCGAACCCCGGCCATCCTGCGGTGATCAGAACCCGGTCTTACGAGAACTTCGGATCCAGCTCGCCCTTGGCATAACGCTTGGCCATATCGGCGAGGGTGTAGATCTTCTTGATTTTCGAGGCGTTGCCGGCGGTGCCGAACTCCTGCAGGCGCTGCCTGCACAGCGCGGTCATCGCCTCCTGCGCCGGCTTGAGATACTTGCGCGGGTCAAACTCCGACGGCGACTCGGCGAACACCTTGCGGATCTGGCCGGTCATCGCCATGCGGTTGTCGGTGTCGATGTTGATCTTGCGCACGCCGTTCTTGATGCCGCGCTGGATTTCCTCCACCGGCACGCCCCAGGTCGGCTTCATCTTGCCGCCGTAGGCGTTGATGATGTCCTGCAGTTCCTGCGGAACCGACGAGGAGCCGTGCATCACCAGATGCAGGTTCGGCATCTTGCGATGGATTTCCTCGATCACGTTCATCGCCAGCACCTTGCCGTCCGGCTTGCGCGAGAACTTGTAGGCGCCGTGGCTGGTGCCCATGGCGATCGCCAGCGCATCGACCTTGGTCTCCTTGACGAATTTCACCGCCTCGTCGGGGTTGGTCAGCAGCTGGTCGTGGCTGAGCTTGCCCTCGGCGCCGTGGCCGTCCTCCTTCTCGCCCTCGCCGGTCTCCAGGCTGCCGAGCACGCCCAGCTCGCCTTCCACCGAGATGCCGCCGAGATGCGCCATCTGGGTCACGGCCTTGGTAACGCCAACGTTGTAATCCCAGTCGCCCGGGGTCTTGCCGTCCGCCTTGAGCGAGCCGTCCATCATCACCGAGGTGAAGCCGGCCTGGATTGCGGTCATGCAGGTGCCCGGCTCGTTGCCATGGTCGAGATGCACGCAGACCGGGATGTGCGGATAGATTTCAACGACCGCATCCATCATGTGCTTGAGCATGATGTCGTTGGCATATTGACGGGCGCCGCGGCTGGCCTGGATGATCACCGGCGCATCGACCTCGTTGGCCGCTGCCATGATCGCCAGCGCCTGCTCCATGTTGTTGATGTTGAAGGCGGGCACGCCATAGCCTTGCTCGGCGGCGTGATCGAGAAGTTGACGCATCGTGATGCGGGCCATGGGGGTCGTTCTCCGTTGGGTGTAGGGCTGAGGTGTGCGAAAGCCGACCCTGCGGCCGGCTGGAACTAAAGCGGTGTGTCAGGATTTGCGGGATTCAAGGGCGAGAACGCGCTCTTCGACATCCGTCACGCGCTCGTCGAAATCCCCGGCGGTCGCCCGCATCATGACAAGCATACCGGCGGAATCGCGCCGCTGCTTGCGCGCAACTTCCTCAATCCGGTCAAGGCGCTCACGCATTTCTGCGAAGCCTTGTTGCAGCTGCTTGAGAACGTCCAGAGTAAGATCGTGCACTTTGTCGCTCATGAGCAAACTCTAACATGTTTCTGGTGACATGAAAACGTGAGGCACTTGCCGAGGATCATGTTCGGCCAACCTTGGGGCGCGGCGCGAAGCGCTGCCTGAATTCGTCGATGACTTCTTCGAAACGGTCGAAACCCTCGGCCCTCATCCTTGATGCAAACGCGACACTCGGGTCGGTCCCGACAACTGCTGACCAGAAATATTGAATCATTCCAGCGGCGTTTCGCTCATTCATGCGCATAATCGTGTACCGAACGCCCCGCTTCAACGTTTCAGAGGCCTGGCGGGATTGCAAAATCGGATCGAATACACGCTCATGCAGAAAATCCATGATCTGTCTTTCCTGAGAGCCGACCGGATGCATTGCTGACCTCTTACCGCTTCAGCGCTTCAACCCCCGGCAGAGCCTTGCCTTCCATCCATTCGAGGAAGGCGCCGCCAGCGGTCGAGATATAGGTCAGGTCGTCGGCGACGCCGGCGTGGTTCATCGCCGCCACGGTGTCGCCGCCGCCGGCGATGGAGACAAGGCTTCCGGCTTTCGTCAGCGCAGCGGCGGTTTTCGCGGCCGCCACGGTCGCCGTGTCGAACGGAGCGAGTTCGAACGCGCCGAACGGGCCGTTCCACACCAGCGTCTTGGCCGATTTCAGCTTGGCCTCGACTACCGCGACCGACTTCGGCCCGGCATCGAGGATCATCTCATCAGCCTTGACATCGGCAACACCCGCCGCGCGATGGCCCGGATTGGCCTTGAACTCCTTGGCGAGCAGCGCATCGACCGGCAGCACGATCTCGCAGCCCGCCGCCTTGGCCTTCTGCTCGATCTCGCGCGCGGTGGCGACCAGATCGTGCTCGCACAGGCTCTTGCCGACATTGACCCCGCGCGCTGCGAGGAATGTGTTGGCCATGCCACCGCCGATGATCAGGATATCGACCTTCTTCACCAGATTGCCGAGCAGATCGAGCTTGGTCGAGACCTTGGCGCCGCCGACAATCGCCACCACCGGCTTCTTCGGATTGCCGAGCGCCGCATCGAGCGCCTTCAGTTCCGCTTCCATCGTCCGGCCGGCATAGGCCGGCAGCTTGTGCGCCAGCCCCTCGGTCGAGGCATGGGCGCGATGGGCGGCAGAGAATGCATCGTTGACATAGGCATCGCCGAGCCTGGCGAGTTCGGCAACAAAGCCCGGCTCGTTCTTCTCCTCTTCCTTGTAGAACCGGGTGTTTTCCAGACAGAGCACATCGCCGTCCTTCATCGCCGCGACAGCCCTGGCCGCGACATCGCCGATGCAATCCTCGGCGAAGGCCACCGGCTTGCCGAGACGGCGGGCAAGTTCCTCGGCCACCGGCTTGAGGCTTTGCGAAGCGTCCCTGCCCTTCGGCCGGCCGAAATGCGCCAGCAGGATCACCCGCCCCCCCTTGCCGGCGATATCGTTGATGGTCGGCAGGATCCGATCAAGACGGGTTGCGTCGGTCACCCTGCCGTTCTCGGTCGGCACGTTGAGATCGACACGGACGAGCACGCGCTTGCCCTTGGGAGCGAGCGCGTCGAGGGTGCGGAAAGTCTGGCTCATGACAAAATCCTATTTCGGCAGGATAAGCGTGGCGCGGATCGCCTCGAACACCGGGCGGGCCGCTTCAAGATGGGGAGCGGGCGTGGCGCAGACGAGGCTCACCCGCCCCTTGGGCGTTTCGACAAACGACAGCACCACGCGCACCGTATCGGCATTCGGTCCGGCGCGGGGAATAGCGGTATAGGCAATGCCGCGCGCCTCGCCGAGCTGGAACAGATCCTCGCGTTCGATCACGTAGCGCGGCTTGAGCGGCTTGCGCATCTCATCAAGCACCGGCGGCCTGTCGAGTTTGGCATTGAGCGTCGGCTGGTCTGCACCGCTGGAGGTGGCTGCGGCCTTGAAACCGGCGCGGCAGAGCGCACCGGTGCCGGCCGCCGGCGGTTGTCCGTCCGGCGAGCGGATCGAGAAGGCGACATCCTCGGCATTGGCGGCGCTCCGCTCGGCGGTGAACGGCGCCGGCGGTGCGATGCCAAACCCGGTCGCCGCATCGGTAACAGCCACAGCCGGCCCGGCCAGCACCATCGCAAGCATGGCGGCGGTGGCGGGAAGCAGGAACGGGAATGAACGCCGGTTCATCGTTGGAGCAGTGCGGAAGGGGCCGCTCCGGGTGCGGAGCGGCCCCTGTTGCCTCAGATCAGCTTGCCCATCGCCACCGCGCTGTCCACCATGCGGTTGGAGAAGCCCCATTCGTTGTCATACCAGGTGAGGATGCGGACGAACTTCTCGTCCATCACCTTGGTCTGGTCGAGCGCGAAGGTCGAGGAGGCCGGCGCGTGGTTGAAGTCGGACGAGACATTCGGCTCGGCCGTCACCGCGAGGATGCCCTTGAGCGGGCCGCGCTTGGCCGCCTTGAGGATCGCGTCGTTGATCTTCTCGACCGTGACCTTCTTCTTCGAGACAAACTTCAGATCGACCACCGAGACATTCGGGGTCGGAACGCGGATGGCGGAGCCGTCGAGCTTGCCCTTCAGTTCCGGGATGACCAGGCCGATGGCTTTCGCCGCACCGGTCGAGGTCGGGATCATCGACAGTGCCGCAGCGCGGGCGCGGTAAAGGTCCTTGTGCATGGTGTCGAGCGTCGGCTGATCGCCGGTGTAGGCATGCACCGTGGTCATGAAGCCATGCACGATGCCGAACGAGTCGTTCAGCACCTTGGCGACCGGCGCAAGGCAGTTGGTGGTGCAGGAGCCGTTCGAGACGACCAGGTGATCCTTGGTCAGGCCGGCGTCATTGACGCCGTAGACAACGGTGTAATCGGCATTGTCCGCTGGGGCCGAGACCAGAACGCGCTTGGCGCCGGCCTTGAGATGGGCGCTGGCCTTGTCCTTGGCGGTGAAGATGCCGGTGCACTCGAGCGCGATGTCGACGCCCAGTTCCTTGTGCGGCAGGCTCGCCGGATCCTTGATCGCGGTGACGCGGATCTTCTGGCCGTTGATGACCAGGCTCTCGCCCTCGACCTTCACATCGGCCGGAAAGCGGCCATGCACCGAATCATAGCGCAGCAGATGGGCATTGGTTTCGACCGGGCCGAGATCGTTGATGCCCACCACCTCGATGTCCTTGCGCTTGCCCTCGATGATCGCGCGCAGGACGTTGCGGCCGATACGACCGAACCCGTTGATGAAAACCTTCACAGCCATGATGTGCTCCTCTTGAACGTTCGATGCCGCGCCTCATGCACAGCCCGGTCTGAATAAAAGCCAACCTCAACGCGCCAGGCGTTGTGCCGCAGCGTCAGCCACCGCCTGCGCGGTAATGCCAAAATGCTGATAAACCTTTGCCGCCGGCCCGGAAGCGCCGAAACCGTTCATGCCGATGAACAATCCGTCGCTGCCAATGATAAAATCCCACCCTTGCCGGATGCCGGCCTCGATGCCGACCTTCACCTTCGCCCGGCCGATCACCTTGCGGCGATAGGCTTCCGGCTGGGCGGCGAACAGATCGTGGCTGGGAACCGACACCACCCGCGCGGCAATCCCCTTTTCCGCCAGCAGGCGGCGCGCCTCGATGGCCATCGCCACCTCCGACCCCGAAGCGAACAAGGACACCTGCGCCTTGCCTTCCGCCGGCATCAGTTCATAGGCGCCGAGCGCTGTCAGGTTCTTCGGCGTGTAAGACTTGCGCAGCTGCGGCAGGTTCTGCCGCGACAGCGCGAACACCGTCGGCGTCCTGGCAGCGACGAGCGCCACTTCATAGGCCTCGACCGTCTCGGTCAGGTCGCACGGGCGCAGCACCGTGCAATTGGGAATGGCGCGCAGCGACGCCAGATGCTCGACCGGCTGATGCGTCGGCCCATCCTCGCCGACGCCGATTGAATCATGCGTCATCACATGCAGCACGCGCAGGCCCATCAGCGCGGCCAGCCGGATCGACGGGCGGCAATAGTCGGAAAACACGAAGAACGTGCCGCCTGCCGGGATCAGCCCGCCGTGCAGGGCGATGCCGTTCATTGCGGCGGCCATCGCATGTTCGCGAATGCCGTAATGGATGTAGCCGCCGGAAAAATCGCCAGGCTTGACCGGCTTCAGCAGCTTGCCTTGCGTGAAATTGGAATGGGTCAGGTCGGCCGAACCGGAGACGAACGCATCCATGGCCCCGGCGATGGCGTCGATGGTCATTTCCGACGTCTTGCGCGTCGCGATCTCGGCGGTTGTCACAGCCGCCTGCTGCTTCAAGCCCTTGAGCGCACGCGCCAGTTCCTTGGGCTGGGTGCCTGCAAGCGCCTGTTCGAAGGCGGCGCGTTTCTTGGCGCCGGTCGCCTCCAGCCGCTGCGTCCAGGCCCTGCGGGCGCCAGCGCTGCGCTTGGCCGTCGCCTGCCACAGAGCATAGACCTCCGGCGGAACGACGAAAGCGCCATGCGGCCAGCCGAGCGCCTTCTTGGTCGCGGCCAGTTCATCGGTCCCGAGCGGGGCACCATGCACCTTTTCGCTGCCCGCCTTGGTCGGCGCACCGTATCCGATCACCGTCTTGCAGGCGATCAGCGACGGCCTGTCCGCTGCCTTGGCCCGGTCGAGCGCGGCGGAAATCGCCACCGGATCATGACCGTCGACCCGTTCAGCGCGCCAGCCCGACGCCTCGAACCGCTTCAGTTGATCGGTCGAATCAGCCAGCGACACCTTGCCGTCGATGGTGATGTTGTTGTCATCCCACAAGACGATCAGCCGGTTGAGCTTCAGATGCCCGGCGAGCGCGATCGCCTCCTGGCTGATCCCCTCCATCAGGCAGCCGTCACCCGCCAGCACATAGGTATTGTGATCGACGAGCTTGCCGCCATGGCGTGCCGCCATCAGCCGCTCGGCCAGGGCCATGCCGACCGCATTGGCGATGCCCTGCCCCAGCGGCCCGGTTGTCGTCTCGACGCCGGCAAGATGGCCGTATTCGGGATGTCCTGCGGTCTTTGAGCCAAGCTGGCGAAACGCCTTCAACTCATCAAGACTGGCCTGCTTGACACCGATCAGATGCAGCAGAGCATAGATCAGCATCGACCCATGGCCGGCCGAGAGCACGAAACGGTCACGATCCGGCCAGGCCGGATCGGCAGGGTCGAACTTGAGATGGTCGCGGAACAGGACGGTGGCAACGTCGGCTGCCCCCATCGGCAGGCCCGGATGGCCCGACTTGGCGGCTTCCACCGCATCCATCGCAAGGGCGCGAACGGCATTGGCCATCAAATCATGCTGGGCGCGGGTCGGCATACGAAGATCCTGAAAAACGCGGAGACTGGGAAGGGACGCCGCGATCAGTCGCTCGTCCTGCTGCGCCTCGATAGCCCATCGCGGCGCCCTGTCAACGAATGTGGATCAAATACCAGCGGATTTTGCCGGATCAGACCTGAAATGCTGCAAAAAGCACATGTTTCGTCATGGAAAAGGCGGGCCGACCGCCCGCCTTGGCACGCATCACGCCTGATAGCAGGCACGCCAGGCGCCATCGCGCCCGGCTGACGCGGGGGGAATCGCTCAATGCAGCGCGGAGGGCGCCTGAACCTGCGGCTTGAGCTTGGCGATTTCATCCTTGAGCAGCAATTTCTTGCGCTTCATCGCCGCGACCTTGGCATCATCACACGCGGGATGCGCGAGTTCCGCTGCGATCGCATCCTTGAGCGCCTGATGTTTGCGTTCCAACTGGGCGAGATGTGATTCCACCGACATTCGTGGCTCCTGTGCGCGTTGAACGACGTAAGCAGCATGCCACAGCCACAGGCGTCCGCAAGGGGGTTCGGCGGCTAAGTGTTAGCAACCTGTCAACAGCGACTTGAAGGCCGGCGCAAGCCGGACCATACTCGCTCCGGCCGAACATTGTTTGCGGTTGCAGGACCATCCGGCGCCGCGCGACTTTGGAATTTGTGAAGGGTAGGCCCGATGCGTCAGCCGATGAGTGAAGCCGAGCGGCAGGCTCTGACCCATGAACTCGAGCAGCATAGGCAGGAACATCGGGATCTCGACGATGCAATCCTGGCGCTGGAAGCACTCGGTGCGCCGGACAAGTTGCAGATCCAGCGGCTCAAGAAGCGCAAGCTGCTGCTGAAGGACGAGATCACCCGCCTGTCGGACCGGCTGACGCCGGACATCATCGCCTAGAGCATGTCGCGATTAAGTGGATACCGGTCAATCGCAGAAGACATGCTCTAA
>DAOMXG010000019.1:0-22639 GCA_035436995.1 Beijerinckiaceae bacterium | reverse complement strand
CTGTGGGCCCGGTGCCGGCACCTCGGCCGCATTCGCCAAGGCGGGTGAGGCCCCGGTGGCTGAAGGCTCGGGCCGCCTCCAGCGATAGGCCTTGGGAGCCATCCTGGCACGGAATTCGTCCAGCAGCGTCTTTGTATCGCTGGACTTTGACTCGGGCTTGGCAGAATCGGGCTTTCCGGCGTCAGACATGGCGGGGGTTGGCCCTCCCGGAGGCACATGCACCAGGGCGCGTGCGGCCGGCTCAAGCGTTAACAAATGGATAGTGCATGGTGGGGCGCCAAGCTTAACAAGCCGTAAACTTTCCTCTGCTCAGATGCGGCCATGACCGCTTCCGAGACACAAAAGCCTGCTGCAGACCATGCTCCGTCGCCGCCGTTCGACTTGCCCTATCCCAGGCAATGCGACCGTATCGCAACGCGCTCCCAGCGGATGTTCGTCTCGACGGCCTTCGCAGGGGTCAGCGCATTCCTCCTTTGGGCCAATTTCACCGAGCTGGAAAAGGTGACACGTGGCAATGGCCGCGTCATTCCGCAGGTGCAGAACCAGATCATCCAGCATTTCGAGGGAGGCATTGTCCGGGAGATTCTGGTCAAGGAAGGCGACAGGGTCGAGAAGGGCGCCCCACTCATCCGCATCGAGAACTCGTTCCAGCGGGCGGAACTGCTTCAGGCCCAGCTGGAGATCCGGGTGAAATCGTTCCGGCTCAAACGGCTGGATGCCGAAATCCGCGGCAAGGAATTCGAGGCGGATGCCGAGCTTCGCAAAGATTTTCCGCGCCTGGTCGAGACCGAGCTCGGCCTTTACGAAACGCGCAGGAAAACCCTGACCGAGCAGATCGCCATCCTGGATGACCAGTTCAAACAGAAGGAAATCGAGATTTCCGAGTTCAAGTCGCGCTGGAAGAATACCGGACGCGAGCGGGAACTGGTCCTGCAGCGTGTCACCAGCCTCAGGCGGCTGGTCAATGTCGGGGCGGTCTCGTCCAATGAGCTCATCGAGAACGAGCGTACCCTTCAACAGATCGAGGGACGGATTTCCGACCTCACGCATGACATCCCCAAGGCCGAGGCGGCGATGAGCGAAATCTCCCGCCGCCGCTCGGAGGCGCGTCTGAGATTCCAGGCCGAGGCCGAGAAGGAACGCGCCGATATCGAATTGCAGATTGCCAAGCTCAACGAGACGGTGACCGCGATGCGCGATCGCTCGGAGCGCACGGAGGTGGTGGCGCCGATTTCCGGGACGGTCAACAAGCTCAATGTCTCGACCATCGGCGGCGTCGTCAAATCCGGTGATCAGCTTGGACAGATCGTGCCCATCGACACGTCGATCGCGGTCGAGGCCCGTATCCAGCCCAAGGATCGTGCCGAGGTCTGGCCTGGACAGGTGGCTGTGGTGAAGATCTCGGCCTACGATTTCTCGCTCTATGGCGGGCTCAAGGGCAAGGTCGTCGAGGTTTCGCCCGACGCCCTGCAGGATGAAAAGGGACAACCCTATTTCCGCATCCGGCTGGAAGCGGAAGGCTCGAATTTCGGTCCGGACCGACCGGTCGTCCCGGGCATGATCGCCGATGTCGATATTCTTTCGGGCCGGCGGACGATCATGGAAACGCTGATCCGCCCGGTCAAGGCGCTGAGGGACAACGCACTTCGCCAATAGCTACAGGACAATTGCCTCCGGCCGGCGGGTGGTGTTAGGCAAGCCCTGATCCATCTGTCTGTCAGGAACGTTTCCATGCCCGCGTATCGTTCAAGAACCTCAACGCATGGCCGCAATATGGCCGGAGCCCGCGGCCTGTGGCGGGCCACCGGCATGAAGGACGGCGATTTCGGCAAGCCGATCATCGCCATTGCCAATTCCTTCACCCAGTTCGTGCCGGGCCATGTGCATCTGCACGATCTTGGCCAGCTGGTCGCCCGCGAGGTCGAAAAGGCGGGCGGCGTCGCCAAGGAGTTCAACACCATTGCGGTCGATGACGGCATCGCGATGGGCCATGACGGCATGCTCTATTCGCTGCCTTCGCGCGAGATCATCGCCGATTCGGTCGAGTACATGGTCAATGCCCATTGTGCCGATGCTCTGGTCTGCATCTCAAATTGCGACAAGATCACGCCTGGCATGCTGATGGCGGCGCTCAGGCTGAACATTCCTACTGTGTTCGTCTCCGGCGGGCCGATGGAGGCGGGCAAGTTTGTCGCCGAAGGCGTGACCAAGAAGGTCGATCTCATCGATGCGATGATCGCAGCAGCGGACAGCAGCGTGTCGGATGCGGCCGTCTCCGCCTATGAGCGTTCCGCCTGTCCCACCTGCGGTTCCTGCTCGGGCATGTTTACCGCCAATTCGATGAACTGCCTGGTCGAGGCTCTGGGGCTGGCGCTGCCCGGCAATGGTTCGGTGCTCGCCACCCATGCCGATCGCAAGCGCCTGTTCGTCGAGGCGGGGCACCTGATCGTCGACATCACCCGCCGGCATTACGAGCAGAACGACGATACCGTGCTGCCGCGTTCGGTGGCATCGTTCAAGGCGTTCGAGAATGCGATGACGCTGGATATTTCGATGGGCGGATCGACCAATACGGTCCTGCATCTGCTTGCGGCCGCGCATGAGGCGGAGAACCCGTTCTCGATGGCCGACATCGACCGGCTGTCGCGCAAGGTTCCGGTGCTGTGCAAGGTGGCGCCTTCGGTCGCCAATGTGCACATGGAAGATGTGCATCGCGCCGGCGGCATCATGGCAATTCTGGGGGAACTGGATCGTGCCGGGCTGATCCACAGCGACCTTCCGACCGTGCACAGCCGCAGTCTGGCCGAGGCGCTGGATCGCTGGGATGTCAAGCGCAGCAATTCCGAAGCCGTGCACCGGTTCTTTTCGGCGGCACCAGGCGGGGTTCCGACACAGACAGCGTTCAGCCAGGAGCGGCGCTACGACAGTCTCGATCTCGACCGGGCAAAAGGCGTCATCCGCGAACTGAGCCATGCCTATTCGAAGGATGGCGGGCTGGCGGTGCTGACCGGCAATCTGGCGCTGGAAGGCTGCATCGTCAAAACGGCAGGGGTCGATGAATCGATCCTCAGCTTTGCCGGTCCGGCGCGCATCTTCGAAAGCCAGGATGCTGCGGTGGATGGCATTCTCAGTGGCAAGGTCAAGGCTGGCGATGTCGTCCTGGTCCGCTACGAGGGGCCGCGCGGCGGGCCGGGCATGCAGGAAATGCTTTATCCGACGAGCTATCTGAAGTCCAAAGGCCTCGGGAAGGTCTGCGCGCTGATCACCGACGGGCGTTTCTCGGGCGGATCGTCCGGACTGTCGATCGGCCATATCTCGCCGGAAGCGGCAGAGGGTGGATTGATCGGCCTCGTCGAGGAAGGGGATCGCATCGAGATCGACATACCGGGGCGACGGATCGAGCTTGTCGTGCCGCAACAGGACCTGGCAAAGCGCCGCGCCGCGATGGAAGCACGCGGCAAGGACGCATGGAAACCGGCGGCGCCACGCAAGCGCAAGGTCTCGACGGCGCTCAAGGCCTATGCAGCGCTGACCACCAGCGCAGCGCGCGGCGCGGTGCGCGTGGTGAAATAGGGTTGTGCAGGCGCCGGAACCAGGCCGGCGCCCGCCGAACGGTCAGGCACCATGTCCATGGCCGGAGGCGGCCTTGGCATGCGCGCGTGCGGCGATGATGGTCTCCGCCGCCTTGCCGCTGATCTCGGCCAGATGGTCGAAGCTGGATGTATAGCCCGCCACGCCGGCCGAGGCCGAGCGCAGGTCGACGATCAGGTTGGTCATTTCCGCTTCCGGCATCAGCGCGTTGAGTTCGTCCCATCCAGCCCAGCCGGCGCGGGCATCATAGCCGAGAATCTGTCCCCGCCGTCCGGTCACAATGCCGGTCGCGCGCGAAAGGGCCTCGCTCGGAACGTGGATCTTCACGGACAGGATCGGCTCAAGCAGCACAGGGCCTGCGGTCTTGAGTGCTTCATGCATGCCCAGCCGCGCCGCCATGCGGAAGGCCATGTCGGAGGAATCGACCGTGTGATACGATCCTTCGGTCAAGGTGACATGCACATCGACAACCGGAAAGCCCAGCGGGCCTTCCTCGCAGACGTCGCGGCACCCAGCCTCGATGGCCGAGAAATACTGGCGTGGGACGGTGCCGCCATGCACGGTTTCGGCAAACTGGAAGCCGGCGCCGCGTTCCAGCGGCCGCACCGTCAGGGCGACATCACCAAACTGACCATGGCCACCCGACTGCTTCTTATGCCGGCCGCGCACGCTCACCTGATGGCGGATCGTCTCGCGATAGGCGACCGAGGCGCGCCGTGTATCCACCGCGACGCCAAACCGCTTGGTCAGCCGTTCCAGCGCGACGCGCAGGTGCATCTCGCCCTGGCCCATCAGCCGCGTTTCGCCGGAGGTCTGGTCCTGGACGAAGTGCAGGGCAGGATCCTCATCGGTGAGTTTGGTCATGGCGGCGGCAAGCTTGACCTCGTCCTTGTGGTCACGGATCGTCAGCACCATGCCGTGCACCGGCTGCGGGGGCTCGGCGCGGGCCACCGCAGGGCGCGGCGCCGGGCCTTTGACATCGCCGAAGGTTTCGCCGGTCGCCACATGATCAAGGCGGCCGAAGGCGAGGGTGTCGCCTTCCTGGGCCGCAGGCAGCCTTGTTGCGGCCGTGCCAATCATGCGGGAGACAGAACCGATGCGGTCCTCATGGCCGCCGGCGCTCAAAACCTTGGTGTTCTCGACAAACGAGCCGCGCAGAACGCGCGCCAGGGTCAGCTTGCCGCCGTGAGCGGTATGCACCGAGCGAATTGAATTAGCCAGCGCCGGCCCGCTGTCACCGATGCCGAGCCGCGCACGCGTGGCGGCGATGCTGGCGCTTTCGTGTCGCAACGCTTTGAGCAGGCGCGTGACACCATTGCCGCGCTCGGCCGAGCCGATGAATACCGGCACCACCAGCCCCTCGCGCAGCTCGCGGGCCAGGTCGTCGAACACCTGATCGCGCGGCGGCTCGATGTCGGTGAGCAGTTCCTCCATCAGGCTGTCGTCGTAGTCGGCAAGCCGCTCGAGCATCGAATAGCGGGCCTCCTTCTCGCGCGGAACCTCTCCGGCCGGCACGTCGATAACCACCGAAGGCGCGTGTTCGCGGTAGAGGAAGGCGCGTTCGAGCGCCAGGTCGATGAAGCCGGTGGCAATGCCGTTGTGCCAGATCGGAATCTGGCGGAGCAGCAGCGGCACACGCGAAGCTGGCTGCAACATTTGCAGGGTTTCGCGCACGCGCTGGGTTGCCGTGTCGATCTTGTTGAGAAACAGAAGGCGCGGGATACCGAGGTCTTCAAGCTCTCGCAGGATCAGCTGAAGGGCCGGGACCTTGCTCGGGTTGGCCTCGCAGACAACGATGGCCGCATCGCAGAGCGGCAGCACATTGCGCATGTCATGCAGGAATTCGATCGAGCCGGGGCAGTCAACGAAGGTGAAGCGGTCACCCAGATAGTCGGCCGAGGCAATGTTGGGCTCGACGCTCATCGAATGGGCGCGTGCCTCGGGGCTGGAATCGCCGACGCTGGAGCCATCCTTGATCGATCCTTCGCGGGCCAGTGCTCCCGAGCGCACCAGCAGGTTCTCGAGCAGGGTGGTCTTGCCACTCTGAAAGGGACCGACGAGCGCAATCAGCCGCGGTCCCGCAATTCGTCCTGCGTTGGTATTCTCCGGCATCGTATTCTCCCAAAAACAGTCTGTTCGATGCGACGCTGACCAGCGTCCTTCACCCCGGATGCTTCCACCGCTTGCAGCGAGAGGCAAGAGACTTAGATCAAACCGCCGGTTTTTTTGGCCGGATCGCCGCTGTCGGCACTGAAGCGGCAAGTATGAACCGCATCCCAATTTTTGCTCACATAGAGAAAAATATAGTTCTTGGCCTTGTCCGCCATTCGGACGATACTTAGTCTCATGTAAAGCATAAGTGCGATGCCAGATCGGGAGGATAGCGCATGACCACGGGTCAGGCTGCGTTCAATGAGGTGGTCACGCTCCGGCAGGCCAAGACGCTCATCCGCTGCATGGCGCATGAGCAGAGTTTTCTGCTGCTGTCGGCGCCGGGCATCGGCAAGTCGGACATGGTCTATGAGGCGGCTCGCGAAGCCGGGCTGCCCTGCCGTTCCCTGCTTGGAACACAGATCGCGCCCGAAGACGTCAGCGGTGTGCCGCGCATTGTCGGTGAGCGCAGCGTGTTCTGCCCGCCGCGCATTCTCCTGCCGGAGCGGCCCGAGCCCTTCTGCCTGTTTCTTGATGAATTGCCGGCCTGCGCGCCGGATGTGCAGAAGGCGTTCTATTCGCTGCTGCTGGAACGGCGGCTGGGGGAACATGCCCTGCCGCCGGGCACCTGGGTTGTCGCCGCCGGCAACCGGTTGCAGGACCGGGCACTGGTCCGGGCGATGAGTTCGGCGCTGGTCAATCGTGTCACGATCCTGCAGATCCGCTGCGATACCGACGAGTGGCTGGCCTGGGCACAGCGCAGCGGCATAAGGCAGGACATCCGTTCGTTTATCACCACCGTTCCTGATGCGCTGATGCGGGCGGTGCCGGCCGATCCGGTGCCGTTCTCGACGCCACGCGCCTGGTCGCTGCTGTCGCGGGCGCTCGATCTGGCGGAAAAGGCCGGCTTGCTGACCAATGACACGCGGCGGGCGCTGGCCTTTGGCCGGCTGTCGCCGGAGGATGCGGCGGTGTTCTGCTCGCTCGCCGAGGACAATATCGGTCCGGTGCAGCCGCTGGCGCGCTACATCCACGAACCGGACCTGCTGCCGCGCGGCGATTCCGCCCGCTGGTTCATCCTCGACTGCCTCCGCCAGTTCGTCCGAGACGGGCGGGCCGACGGTTTTGCGCCGCGCGTCATCAACCGCTTCCTCGGCAGTCTGTCGACAGAACATCAGCTGATCGTGCTGACCGACATGGTGGAGAAATGGGGCGCGCTCGGCGCCGAAAAGGCGATGCTGGCGTTGTTGCGTAAGGTCGCTGCCGCATGAGCCGGCCGGCTCAAACAGCGGATGTTGAACGGGCGAGCCTGCAACGGCTGACCCGGGGCCTGCGCATGGTCACGGTGCCGTTTCCGCACCTGACCGGGCTTGCGGCGGCAGTGCGGGTGGCTGTTGATGACAGCGTGCCGACGATGGGCGTGTTCGCCTCGGGCCGTCTGGTTGCCAATTCCCGCTTCACGGCCCGGTTATCCAATGACGATCTGGTCTTCGTGCTGGCCCATGAACTGCTGCATCTGGCGCTGCGGACCCATGACCGGGCGGTCGGTTCCGGCCGGCTCGAGTTCAACTATGCCCATGATTACATCATCAACGACATGCTGCGGCATGCGCTGGGGCTCGGGGTGATCCCCGCCGGCGGTCTTGACATGGCCGGAGCGCGCGAACGTTCGGCCGAAGAGATCGTTCTGGAGATGCGACGCAACCAGTCCAATTCCTCGCGGTCGCGCGTCTGGGAAGGGCAGATCGTCAGCATCGAACAGGTGCTGAATTCGGCTCGTCAGGGACAGGCAGGGGATATGGGCGATGTGCTCGATGCCGACCGCGAGCGGGCCATGTTTCCTGACGATGTGGCCGACCAGATGGAGCGCGCACGCGCCATCCGCGATCTGGCGGCAAAGGGCATGGCGCTCGGCAAGGCGCTCGGGCTGATGAAGGGGCGCGGCACCGAGGCGGGCGGATCGCAGCGGCAGGTCAGGGCGCTGCGCGGCATCTACCGCACCCCTTGGCAGGTGGCGCTGCAACGCTGGCTGGAAGGCGTATCACCCGGCGAGCGCACCT
Source organism: Beijerinckiaceae bacterium (assembly GCA_035436995.1). GTDB lineage: Bacteria > Pseudomonadota > Alphaproteobacteria > Rhizobiales > Beijerinckiaceae > JAIUNP01. Next base: position 14,837 of record DAOMXG010000019.1, on the reverse strand, counting down.
TCACACGCGCCTCGCGGCGGGGCGCTGACCGGGCTGATCTGGTGCTGCCGGGGCGTCAGCGTTATTCGATGATGCTGCATGTCGTGCTCGATACATCGGGTTCGATGAGTGACGAGATCCCCTACGCACTCGGCGCGATTGCCGATTTCTGCGAGGCAACCGGCGTCGATGAAATCCGCGTCATCCAGTGCGATACGGTGGTGACCGGCGATGCAATGCTGTCGGCGACCGAACTGGCCGAATACGAGGTGCGTGGCTACGGCGGCAGCGATCTTTCGCCGGCGCTGCACCAGCTTGCGGAGGACCCGCGCGTCACCGCCGCGATCGTCATCACCGACGGCGACATCACCTACCCGCGCGAGCCGATGCCCTATGCGGTGCTATGGGCGGTGCCGGGGGATTCCACCAGTTTTGCGCCGACCTACGGGCGCGTCATCACCATGTCACGGGGGTCATCATGAGGGTCGTGCAGGAGCTTGTTGCCTATTTCGACACGCGCGGCCAGCTGAGCAAGCGCCGGCTCAGGACCTTGCTCGACAAAAGCCGGATTGCCGCCGACGGGCCGACCAACATGCATGGATTGTGCGAAACGGTGGGAGCCACGTTCTATTTCCGCATCACCGGTGTCGCAGAAGGACAGGTCTGGGGCACCGATACCTACACGCGCGATTCGATCCTCGGGGCGGCTGCGGTGCATTCGGGCCTGCTTAAGGTGGGTGAAACGGCTGTTCTGCGGGTCAAGGTCGTGCCGCCGCCCGACTCCTATCTCGGCACCACGCGCAACGGGGTCACGACCTCCGATTATGGCACCTTCCCGCATGCCTGGACCCTGTCGGCGATCTGAGCAGCGGGCGAGCGCTGCGTTATACCAGTGGCCCTCACAAATGACCTGCCGGTCATTTTCCAGGCCGTCCCTTGCAACCGGGCCTTCGGTCCTGCTCGGCGTCGCATTCGCTCCTAACCAGCCGCCTGACAATTGCCCCTAGAGCATGTCGCGATTAAGTGGATACCGGTTAATTGCAGAAGACATGCCCTAACTTATTGATACCGATCACGTTATCCGCATTTTGATGATTCCATCAAAATGCGGCGTGATCTAACGGTCAATTGTCAGGGCCGCTGGTATTACGCCCGGCGGAGCAGCAAGGCCCGTTCGTGACCGCCAAGGTCGCGTTTGCAGGAGAGGCTGCCCAAGCCTGCCGCGGCGAAGATTGCACGGACCGTGGACGCCTGACCTGCACCAAGTTCAAGGCCGACAAGGCCGCCCGGCGCTAGCCGGGGCGGGATAGCCCGGGCCAGCGCACGGTAGGCGGCATAGCCGTCGCTGCCGCCATCGAGTGCCAGCCGGGGATCATGGTCGCGCACCTCCGGGTCGAGGCCGGCGATATCGGCCGTGGCGATATAGGGCGGGTTGGAGACGATCACGTCAAAGGTTCCGCCAAGGGCGTCGGTCCAGTTCCCGGCGATGAACAAGGCCCTGCCGGTTCCGCAATGGCGGGCGCAGTTCCGGGCGGCGTGCGGCAGGATGTCGATGGTGCGGTCGACCCCGACCCCGCCTGCCTGCGGCAGCCGGCTGAGAAGGGCCGTCAGGATTGCGCCGGACCCGGTTCCGAGATCCAGCAACGACAGGGCATCCTGATCGCGGCCGCTCTGCCCCAGTTCATCCAGCACGGCTTCGACGAGTGTTTCGGTATCGGGGCGGGGGATCAGGGCCGATCGGGCCAGTTCCATATCAAGGCCGAAGAACTCGCGATGTCCGGTGATCCGTGCCAGCGGCTCGCGGGCGGATCGGCGGCGCAACGCATCCTGAACGGCTGGGGCGGCCGAACCGAGCGGGGCATCGGGGGCCAGGATCAGGATTTCGGCTCCGACACCAAGGACCGCACAGAGCAGAATGCGTGCCTCGCGTCGTGCTTCGGCCAGCCCAGCGGCCTCAAGCACGGTGGTCATCTGGCCAAGCGCTTCGGAATAGGGCGTGGTCGCTGTCAGAAGCGCTTCAGCCATGACCACGGTCTTCGCCTGCCAGCAGGGCGGCCTGATGCTCGGTGATCAGCGCCTGGGCAACCTCGTCGAACGCGCTGCCCTCCATGATCTGCTCGAGTTTGTAGAGGGTCAGGCCGATGCGATGATCCGTCAGGCGGCCTTGCGGGAAATTGTAGGTCCGGATGCGCTCCGAGCGATCGCCCGATCCGACCTGTGCCCTGCGATCGGCGGCGCGCTCGCTGGCCAGCCGTTCGCGCTCGCGGTCGTAAAGCCTGGCGCGCAGGATGGCGAGCGCCTTGGCCTTGTTCTTGTGCTGGGAGCGCTCCTCCTGGACCACAACGGCAAGGCCAGTGGGAATGTGGGTGATGCGCACCGCCGATTCGGTCTTGTTGACATGCTGGCCGCCGGCTCCCCCCGACCGCATGGTGTCGATCTTGAGGTCGCTGTCGTCAATATCCATGTCCACATCGGCCGCCTCGGGCAGGACCGCGACGGTCGCGGCCGATGTATGGATGCGTCCGCCTGCCTCGGTGACCGGGATACGCTGGACGCGATGAACCCCGGATTCGAATTTCAGATGCGCATAGACGCCGACGCCCTGAATCTCGGCGATGATTTCCTTATAGCCGCCCATCGTTCCTTCGCTGAGCGAAATGACCTCGACCCGCCAGCCCTTGAAGTCGGCGTAGCGCTGATACATCCGGAACAGGTCACCGGCGAACAGAGCCGCCTCGTCGCCGCCGGTTCCCGCCCGCACTTCGAGAATGGCGCCCTTTTCGTCGGCCGCGTCCCGGGGGATGAGGGCAAGCCGCAGATCGCGTTCTGCCTCGATGTGACTGGCGCGCAACCGGGCGAGGTCGTCCTCGGCAAGCGCCCGCATCTCGGGGTCCTCGGCCAGCTGGAGCAGTTCGGCCTCCGCTGCCGCAAAGCCGCGCCAGGCGCGAATCTTGCCAACCAGCGCTTCGATTTCGGCAAGCTCCTTCGACAGCCGGATGATCAGCTGCGAGTCCTGGGTCTCGGCCAGATGCGCGTTGATCTCGTCGTAGCGGGCGAGAATGGCGTCGAGTTTGTCCTGCGGCAGCATGTCGGCCTGGGAATGGATGACGAATGAGCCAAGAGCCGTGACCGGCGGCGGCGCCCAAGTCAAGTCCGCGAGGGCGAGGTTGGCAGCCGGCAGGCCACTGGCCGACGACGCCTCGCCAAACGATCCGGCAGTGCGGCGTTCAGCGCGATGCGCTCGGCATCCGTCATCATCGACCAGGCGGCAATCTCCTCAAGCGTGCGTCCGCATCCGGCGCAGAGCCCAGTGCCCGGATCGATGGTGCACAGCTTGATGCAGGGGCTGGACGCTTCCTTTGGTGCAGTCTCAGCCAAGGGCGGTCACCTGCGCGGCGGCGAACTTGAGTTCGGGGATCTTGCCGAAAGGATCAAGCGCCGGATTGGTCAGCACATTCGCTGCCGCTTCGTTGAAGGCGAAGGGCACGAACACCATGCCCGGCGCAACATCGCGATCCGCCCGCAGCCGGGCCTCGATCGCCCCGCGACGGGTTGCGATGCGCACGCGATCGCCGGCAATGAGCCCGCGTCGGCTGATCTCGTCCGGATGCATTGCGGCCAGACCTTCCGGCTCCAGCCCGGCCAGGACTGACGCCCGGCGGCTCATCGAACCGGTGTGCCAGTGCTCAAGCAGGCGACCTGTTGTCAATACCAGCGGATAGCGCTCATCCGGCGCCTCGTTCGGCGGCGAAACGCGGGCAGGAACAAGCCGGGCACGACCGCCGGCGCGGGGGAAGCCGTCGCCGAACAGGACCTCTCGGCCTGCCGATGTCGCATCGGCGGCGGGATAGGTGACGCTGCCTTCGGCGGCAATGCGCGACCATGGCAGGCCCTTGAGCGACACCATATGCCCACGCATCTCCTCATAGACGGCGCTGACCTCGACACCGGTCTCACCCCCTTCGGGATGGGGCTGCTGGCCATAGGACCAGCCAAGGCCCAACCGGTTGGCAAGGCTGACCAGAAGGTCGATATCAAGGCGTGCCTCGCCCGGCAGAGGCAGGACCGGCCGGCCCAATTGCACCTGCCGGTTGGTATTGGTGAAGGTGCCGAGCTTTTCGGCATGGGCGGAGGCTGGCAGCACCACATCGGCGTGCCAGGCCGTCTCGGTGAGGAAGATATCCTGCACAACCAGATGCTCGAGCCGGGCCAGGGCTGCGCGGGCATGGATCTGGTCGGGGTCGGACATCGCCGGATTCTCTCCCATGATCAGCATGCCCTTGATGCGATCGGCCAGGATGGCGTGCAGGATTTCGACGACGGTCAGGCCGCGCGCCGGATCGAGCGGGCGGCCCCAGGCCTGCTGGAAACGGGCGGTGAGATCGGGAGAATCGACAGGCCCATAGTTCGGGTAGAACATCGGGATGAGGCCGGCATCGGAGGCGCCCTGCACGTTGTTCTGCCCGCGCAACGGATGAAGCCCCGTGCCTGGCCGGCCGATCTGGCCGGTAATCAGCGCAAGCGCGATGAGACAGCGGGCGTTGTCGGTTCCATGCACATGCTGGGAGACGCCCATGCCCCAGAAAATGAGCGAGGCGCGCGAGCGGGCATAGAGGCGCGCGACGGTCCGGATCATGCCCGGGTCAATGCCGCAAAGCGGCGCCATTACCTCGGGGGAACATTCGGCAACATTGGCTTTCAACGCGTCGAAATTGTCGACATGAGCGGCAATGTAGTCGGGATCATACAGGTTCTCTGCAACGATGACGTGCAGCATGGCATTGAGCAGCGCCACATCGGTGCCCGGCCTGAAGCGCAAGGCATGCGTGGCGTGACGCATCAGTGCCGAACCGCGCGGATCGGCGACGACCAGGGTCTTGCCGGTGCGCACGGCTTCCTTGACATAGGTGGCCGCGACCGGGTGGTTCTCGGTCGGGCGGGCGCCGATGATCATGATGAAATCGGCATCGAGCGCTGCATTGAAGGGCGCCGAGACCGCGCCCGAACCGATGCCTTCCATCAGCGCCGTGACCGAGGAGGCATGACAGAGCCGGGTGCAATGGTCGACATTGTTGGTGCCGAAACCCTGTCGGATCAACTTCTGGAACAGATAAGCTTCTTCGTTCGAGCATTTGGCCGAACCGAAGCCGGCAAGCGCAGCACCGCCATGCCGGTCAAGAATGCGGCGGAAGCCGGCCGCTGCCCGCTCCAGCGCCTCCTCCCAACTCGCCTCGCGGAAGGTGGGCCAGGGGTTGGACGGATCAAGGCTGGCATCGCCGCGCTTCGGTGCATCGTCGCGGCGGATCAGCGGACGGATCAGCCGGTGGGGATGGTGGACATAATCAAACCCGAAGCGCCCCTTGATGCACAGCCGGCTGTCGTTGGCCCTGCCGGGCCGCCCGTCAACACGGACGATACGGTCATTGGCCACGGCCACGCGGGTCAGGCAACCAACGCCACAGTAGGGACAGAGCGTATCGACTTCGCGGTCGATCGGGAGGCGTCCCGATTGCTTGATGCTGGTCTGCACGGTCTTTTCGAGGAGGGCACCGGTCGGGCACACCTGCACACATTCGCCGCAGCCCACGCATGTGGAGGCCCCCATCGGATCATCCGCATCAAAGACCGGTCGGGTCTGGATGCCACGATAGGCCATGCCGATGACGTCGTTGACCTGCACTTCGCGGCACGCCCTTTCGCAGAGGCCGCAGGCAATGCAGGCGGTCAGATCCACCGCAATCGCCGCATGGGAGGAATCGTGCAGAGAAAGTCCGGCGGCCTCGGGCGAAACCACTCCATGGCGGCCGGGCAATCGCCCCTGCGGAGCCGCCACCTGCTCCGACCAGTGCCAGAACGGTGCATCCGGGTCCGGTGCCCCGGCGCGCGCCGGAAGACCGGCCTCGATCAGTTCGAAGACCGTGCGCTGCGCCCGACTGACGCGTTCGCTTGCGGTGTGGACCACCATGCCCGGGGCCGGCTTGCGGATGCAGGATGCGGCCAGGGTCCTTTCGCCTTCGATCTCGCACAGGCAGGCACGACAATTGCCATCCGGCCGGTACCCTGGCTGGTCGAGATGGCAGAGATGCGGAATCGCGATCCCCAGGCGTTTGGCGACCTGCCACAGCGTCTCGCCGGGTTCGGCGTCTACCGGGCGACCGTCGATGGAAAACCGGATCGGATCGCTCATCGTAGGGCCTCCGGAAAATAGCGGATGAGACAGGCGAGCGGATTGGGCGCCGCCTGCCCGAGCCCGCAGATGGACCCTTCTCGCATCGCATGATCGATATCGGCAACGAGTGCGCGATCAAGGGCGCCCTGCTCCATCAGCGCCACCAGCTTTTCCGTGCCCAGCCGGCAAGGCGTGCACTGGCCGCAGCTTTCATGCCGGAAAAACTGCATCAGGTTGAGAGCAATCGCTGCCGGATCGTCCTGATCGGAAAAGACAACGATGGCGTGCGATCCGATGAAACAGCCATGCGGTTCCAGCCGGCCGAATTCGAGCGGCAGATCGGCGCGGGAGGCCGGCAGCATGCCGCCTGATGCGCCGCCGGGCAGATAGCCGGCCAGCCTGTGGCCTTCCGCCATGCCGCCGCAGTGCTGATCGACAAGTTCGCGCAAGGTGATGCCGGCGGGGGCGCGCTTGAGCCCCGGGAAACGGACGCGGCCCGAGACAGAGAAAGACCGCAGGCCCCTGGCGCCATTCAGCCCCTGACCGGCAAACCATTCCGCGCCATGGTCGAGAATGTCGCGGATCCAGTAGAGTGTTTCCACATTGTGGTTGAGCGTGGGGCGGCCAAACAGCCCGGCTTCGGCAATATAGGGCGGGCGGTGGCGCGGCAGGCCACGACGTCCTTCGATCGAGGCCAGCATCGCGCTTTCCTCGCCGCAGACATAGGCGCCTGCGCCGCGCCGCAATTCGATGAAGCCCGGCTTGATCAACTCGGCCCGGGCCAGTGCATCGATTTCTGCCCCAAGCAATTGATGCAGATGCGCATATTCATCGCGCAAATAGAGATAGATGCGCTCGGCCTCGACCGCCTGGGCGGCGATCAGGGCTCCCTCGAGCACACGATGCGGATCGGCTTCCAGGAGGCAGCGATCCTTGAACGTCCCCGGTTCGCCCTCGTCGGCATTGATCGTCATCAGCCGGGGGGCGGGAAAGGACCGCACGATCGACCATTTGCGCCCGGCCGGGAAGCCGGCCCCGCCGAGGCCGCGCAATCCGGCGTCTGAGAGCGCTTCAGTGATCGCTGCCGGCGTCAATGCGCCGGACCGCATGCTGGCAAGAAGCCGGTAGCCGCCGGCGGCCTGATACTCCGCCAGGCGGGTAGCTGCAACCGGCTCCGGCGTCACGGTTCCTGCTGCGGCAAGATCGCGGAGCCGTTCAGCCGTGGCATGACCAACCGCGCGTTTACCGATCAGCGCGGCCGGAGCTTCGGCACAGCGGCCGATGCAGGGAGCGCGCATGATGCGCACATGTGCGGGGTCAACCAGATCGGTCAGGCGCTCGACCAGCGCTTCGCCGCCCGCCAGCATGCAGGAGACGGAATCGCAGACACGGATGGTGATCGCGGCAGGGCCGGCGTCATCGTCGCGACGGATATCGAAATGGTGGTAGAAGCTGGCAACCTCGAAAACCTCGACCTCCGAAAGCCGCATCCGGTCGGCAAGCGCCTTGAGGTGACGCGGCATGAGAGCGCCGAAACGATCCTGGATGCGATGGAGATATTCGATCAGGTGATCACGGCGGACGGGTTCATGGCCCAGAACAAGGTCGATGTCGCGCGCTGCTGCGGGATCGGCGATGCGGCCCCGGGTCTGCCAGCGCCGGCCTTTACCGGCCTTCGGTCGTTCCAAAGTGCTGTCGTCCATCGTGTGCCGCTGGCTCCCGGGATACCTCGCTACGCGTTGGCAGAACGCTTCACCGGCCAGACCATAGCTTTGGCCATCCTGAGGACGCAATACGTTCGATCAAAAGGAGGATCGGCAAGCGCGCGGACTTGGCAACAACCGGAAAAAAGCTGAAATAAATGATCCGAACTTTCTGCGGGGCGTTGAGCCATGACCACCGACATCGAAATTGCCCGCGCTGCCAGCCTCAAGCCGATCCACGCTGTCGCTGCCGGCCTCGGCATTCCGGCCGACGCCTTGTCCCCGTATGGGCACCATGTCGGCAAGGTGGCGCTGTCCCATCTGGCGGGCCTTTCCGAGCGTCCTGACGGAAGGCTTATCCTGGTCACTGCCATCAGCCCGACCCCGGCAGGTGAGGGCAAGACCACCACCACTGTCGGCCTCGGCGATGCCTTCAACCGTATCGGCAAGAAAGCCATCATCTGCCTGCGCGAGCCCTCGCTCGGGCCCTGTTTCGGCGTCAAGGGCGGGGCGGCGGGGGGCGGCCATGCCCAGGTCATGCCGATGGAGCAGATCAACCTGCATTTCACCGGCGATTTCCACGCGATCTCGGCAGCCCATAACCTGCTCGCCGCGATGGTCGACAACCACATCTACTGGGGCAACGGGCTTGGGTTCGACACGCGCCGGATCGCCTGGCGGCGGGCTATCGACATGAACGACCGGTCGTTGCGGGCCATCGTTTCCTCTTTGGGCGGGGCGGCCAACGGCTATCCGCGCGAAGATGGGTTCGACATCACGGTCGCATCGGAAGTCATGGCGGTGTTCTGCCTTGCACGCGATCTTGAAGACCTTGAGCAACGGCTGGGGGCGATGATCGTCGGCTACAGCCGCGACAAGCGGCCGATCCTGGCGCGCGACCTGAAGGCGGCCGGTGCCATGACCGTGCTGCTGAAGGACGCGCTGGCCCCCAATCTGGTGCAGACGCTGGAAGGCAACCCGGCCTTCGTGCATGGTGGCCCGTTCGCCAATATCGCACATGGCTGCAATTCGGTGATCGCCACACGCGCGGGGCTGAAGCTCGGCGACTATGTGGTGACAGAAGCCGGTTTCGGAGCCGATCTCGGCGCCGAGAAGTTCTTCAACATCAAGTGCCGCAAGGCAGGGCTGGTCCCGTCGGCTGCGGTGCTTGTCGCCACTGTGCGCGCGCTCAAGATGCATGGCGGGCTCGCCAGGGACGAACTTGGTCGCGAAGATCTCGCCGCTCTGGCTACCGGCCTTGCCAATCTGCGCCGGCACGTCGAGAACATCCGCAGTTTCGGCGTTCCCTCGGTGGTGGCGATCAATGCCTTTGGCAGCGACAGCCAGGCCGAACATCAGGCAATCCAGTCCTATTGCCGCAATGAACTCGGGGTCGAGGCGGTCGTTTGCCGTCACTGGGCGGAAGGATCGGCTGGGACCGAGGAGCTTGCGATCAAGGTCGCCCAGCTAGCCGAAGCTCCGCAGGCGCTCGACGGGCGGCGTTTCCGGCCGCTCTATCCGGCTGAAATGCCGTTATGGGACAAGATGAGGACCATCGCCACCAGGCTGTACGGCGCGTCCGACATCATCGCAGATCAGAAGGTGCGTTCCGAGTTCAAGCGGTTGCAGGCGGCCGGCTATGGCGACCTGCCCATCTGTGTCGCCAAGACGCAATATTCCTTCTCGACGGACCCGAGCCTGCGCGGTGCGCCGGTTGATCATGTTGTGCCGGTTCGCGAGGTGTCGCTCTCAGCCGGCGCCGGATTCGTCGTGGCGATCTGTGGCGACATCATGCGCATGCCCGGTTTGCCGAAAAGCCCGTCGGCCGAACAGATCGGCCTCAATGCGGCCGGCGAGGTGGTCGGCCTGTTCTGAGATAGCGCGCATCCGCCAAACGCCAACGGCGGCCCAGGAGGCCGCCGTTGGTATCTGTCTGGAGCAATTTCAGTGAATTCCAACTCACGGAAAATGCTCGATCTTTTTGCTTTTTTCCGCATTTTCTTAACGCGAACCGGACTCCACTTCGCTCGAAAATGCTCTCGACCTTGACCCTACTGAACCAGCTTCGGGCCTGTGCCATTGATCCGCTCATTCTCGGCGATGATGCCGAGGCGGCGGGCAACTTCCGTATAGGCCTCGACCAGCCCGCCCATGTCGCGGCGGAAGCGGTCCTTGTCCATCTTGTCGTTTGACTTGATATCCCAAAGCCGGCAGGAATCCGGGCTGATCTCGTCGGCAACGACGATGCGCATCATGTCGCCTTCCCACAGGCGACCGCATTCCATCTTGAAATCAACCAGGCGGATGCCGACCCCGAGGAACAGACCGGACAGGAAGTCATTGACGCGGATGGCCAGCGCCATGATGTCGTCGATCTCCTGCGGCGTCGCCCAGCCGAAGGCGGTGATGTGCTCTTCGGAGACCATCGGGTCGTTGAGCGCGTCGTTCTTGTAATAGAACTCGATGATAGACCGAGGCAGGTTGGTGCCTTCCTCGATGCCGAGACGCTGCGACAGCGAGCCAGCGGCGACATTGCGCACCACCACTTCCAGCGGAATGATCTCGACCTCGCGGATCAATTGCTCGCGCATGTTGAGCCGCCGGATGAAATGGGTGGGCACGCCGATGGCGTTGAGATGCTGGAACACGAACTCCGAAATGCGGTTGTTGAGCACGCCCTTGCCATCGATCACTTCATGCTTCTTGGCATTGAACGCGGTGGCATCGTCCTTGAAATGCTGGATCAGCGTTCCAGGTTCTGGCCCTTCATAGAGGACCTTGGCCTTGCCTTCGTAGATGCGGCGGCGACGGTTCATCGGCGTATACCGTGGTTTCAGAAAATCCATTGAGGGCCGTGGCTCCTGTTTCTGAAGCGCCGGCGGCGGCGGCATCAGGCACCGATTCGTCTGCGGGCGGCGCCTAAACCCGCGCGCAACCTAGACGAATGCGCTCTCCGGCACAATCACGGCCAAACGATGACCGGCAACATTTGCTGTGGGCGGTCGCATTCATCGCCATTTCCTTGATCGACGATCCTGTTCCGGCCGAAGCGGTCGAAAAACCCCCTTGCCGAGTGCACCAACCGGGGTGGTCGCCTGGATCACGCTGTTGTTTTGATGGACTCACCAAAACAATAGAACAATGATATTTATCAATGACTTATAACATTGATTTTGCGATTGGCCGGCATCCACTTAGTCGCGACATGCTCTAATCGCCGCATGCCCTTGGTGCCGGGCTACATCGTCTTGTGGGTATCGCGGGGTGTCGCCGGTGCCGTCAGGTAATAGGCAAGGGCGATCACCAGCGCGCTGGCGAAGATCATATGGAGGCTTGAGAAGATCGCGGCATGGCCTTCGCCGCGCAGCTCTGCGGCCCGAACGAACAGGCCGGACAGCGATAGCGCGACCCCCGCCCCGCCAATCGACAGGAAATTGACGAAGGTCACGCCGCGCCCGAGCAGATGGGCCGGGAAAAACAATCGGGCATGGCTGAGGATGATGCCGTAGCACATACCGAACAGCCCGGTGAGAAACAGGATGGCGACGGTCAGCGTTGCGCCGAGGCCGGGAACCAGCGCCAACGTGCCGAATCCGAGAATCGCTCCGGACGTGCCCATGATGGCAACCCGCTTCATCGTGCCGAGCACATTGACCAGCGGGCCGGCAGTGAGCGCTCCCATCGCCATGCCGAGCGCCATGAAAAAGGCCGCATCTCCCCGCGCCAGCGCATCAAGCCCATGCACCTTTTCAAGAAACGGACCGATCCACAGCCCGCGTTCGGCGGCGATTGTGGCATAGGAAACGAAGGTCAAAAGATACAGCGGCCAGATGGTGCGGAACGAGATGACCTGCCAGAGTTCGCTCAAGGCATTGCCGCCAGGGTTGGGAGCGGCAACCCGTTCGGGGTCGCGCACGGTGAAAAACACCGCACAGGCTGCAGCCAGCGTTGCCACAGCGATCAGCAAGAGGCTTGAGCGCCAGCCGATCAGAGCAACAGATTGGGCCAGCGGCCGGGCACCGAGAATATTGCCGAGATTGCCCACTCCGACGAGGATCGAAACATAGAAGGGAAAGCGCTCGGGCGGGGTCGTGCGGCCAAAATAGTAAAGGGCGGCCATCAGGATCGGCGCGCAACCGATGCCGACAAGACCCATGCCGACAAGCGCCATGGCAAAGCTGGTCGCCTGTGAGAACAGCGCCGCTCCGGCCACCGCCACCAGCATGATCAGCGCTGCCGTGCGGCGCGGGCCATGACGATCCAGCAGGTAGCCGATCGGAAACTGTGCCAGCGAGAAGGTGATGAACCAGATCGCGGTCAGATGGCCGAGCTCGGCCGGGCCAAGACCGAGATCGCGGGCAAGATCGGCCGCGATCACCGCCAGGCACGAGCGATAGAACTGCGAGAATATATAGGCGATCAGAAAGACGACAAGAACCAGCATGCCGCCAACCTTATCCCTCTAATCGTCTAAAGGCCATCACCGGATGCGTTCGAGGATCGACACGTAATTGGCTACAGCCGCGCCACCCATGTTGAAGATGCCGCCGAGGCGCGGATTGGTCAGTTGCATGTCGCCGGCATCACCACAAAGCTGCATGGCGGTGATCGCATGCATCGAGACGCCGGTTGCGCCGATCGGGTGGCCCTTGGCCTTGAGGCCGCCGGAAACATTCACCGGCAACCGGCCGGTCTTTTCGGTCCAGCCCTCGAGAATGGCGCGTTTGCCCTCGCCCTTGCCGGTCAGCCCCATCGCTTCGTATTCGATCAGTTCGGCGATGGTGAAGCAATCGTGGGTCTCGACAAAGGACAGGTCCTCGAGCCTGAGCCGGGCGCGCTCGAGCGCCTTGCCCCAGGCGACGCGACAGCCGTCGAAATCGAGAATGTCGCGCTTGGACATCGGCATGAAATCCTGCGCATGGGCGCGCGAGCGGAAGGCCACGGCCCGGCGCATCGCCAGGGCCGTCTCGACATCGGCCAGGATAACCGCCGCAGCCCCGTCCGAGACCAGCGAGCAATCCGTTCGCTTGAGCGGACCGGCGACGTAGGGGTTCTTGTCGCTTTCGTTGCGGCAGAAATCGAAGCCGACGTCCTTGCGCATCTGCGCATAGGGGTTGGCAACGCCGTTCCTGTGGTTCTTGGCGGCAATGGCCGCCAGCGCATCGGAATTATCGCCGTATTTCTGGAAATAGGCGCCGGCGATGTTGCCGAACACGCCGGCAAAGCCATTGGGGGTCTCGCCATCTTCAGGAAGGTAGGAGGCCCTGAGCAGATTCTTGCCGATCTCCGGCCCCGGCGTTCTGGTCATCTGCTCGACACCGACCACGAGCACGATGCGCGCCGCCTTTGCCTCGATCGACTTGATCGCCTGATGGATCGCCGCCGAACCGGTCGCACAGGCATTCTCCGTCCTGAGTGCCGGCTTGAAGCGAAAAGCGGGATCGGCCTGCAACACCAGCGGCGCGGTGAAATCCTGCTGCGAGAAGCCGGCGTTGAAATGGCCGAGGACAATCTCGTCGACATCGCCGGCGCTGATTCCGGCATGGGTCAATGCCTCGCGCGTCGCGCGGACGATCAGGCTTTCGACCGTCTCCGCATCCATCTTGCCGAACGGGGTATGCGACCATCCAACGATGCAGGCCGTCATGATTGTCTCCGTAATGTTGTGCCTTGAATTGGCCGTGTTGTCCGAATGTAAAGCGCCCGTCGCAGCCTGGCCAGCGTCACCTTTCGCGCAAAGCGAATTTGATCGAGCCGGGCCACAAGGACAAGGAAAATGCGCAGCGGTGCGTCGTCCGGCTTTTCAGGATGGCGCGACGCAGTTACAGCAACTCGAGAAGCGTGTGGATGCGGGCGCGATCCCCTACCACCGGATGCGAAAGAGCATGATGGGACGCATTCTTGGTCTGGCCGTTCTGGCCGCCGCGATGGTGATGCCGGCCGCGCTTCGCGCAGCGCCGGAGCTGGTTGTCGATGTATCGTCCGGCCAGGTGATCCATGCCGAGGAGGCGACGCGGCCGTGGTTCCCCGCTTCGACCACCAAGATGATGACGGCCTATGTGGCGCTCAGGGCGATGAAGGCCGGCCAGATCAGTCTCGATACCCCGCTGATCGCCTCGGCGCGGGCCGCCGGCCAGCCACCGAGCAAGATCGGCCTGCGTCCGGGCCAGGAGATTACCCTCGACAACGCGCTCAAGGTGTTGATGGTCAAATCGGCCAATGATGTGGCGGTGGTGATCGCCGAGGGTGTTGCCGGTTCGCTCGATGGCTTTTCCAGGCTGATGAACGAAGAGGCCGCGCGCCTTGGCATGCGCCACAGCCATTTCGTCAATCCGCATGGCTTGCACAGCGCCTCGCATGTCTCGTCGGCGCGCGATCTCGCCATTCTGGGCCGCGCATTGCTGGTCGAGTTTCCGCAGTTCCGCGATTATTGGGGAATCGGCGCGGTCAAGCTTGGCGCGCGGGTGATGCGCAACACCAACGGGCTGATCGGCCGTTACCCAGGCGCGGAGGGCATGAAGACCGGCTTTGTCTGCGCCTCCGGTTTCAATGTGGTGGCGCTGGCCAATCGCGGCGGGCGCACGATGCTGGCGGTCGTGCTCGGCTCGGGGTCCGGTGCCGAACGGACAATCCGCACGGCACAGTTGCTCGACAAGGGCTTTTCCAGCTGGGGCGGCGGCTATGGTGCGCTGACTGGCCTGGCCGAGTCCGGTTATGGTTCGGCGCCCAACATGCGCCAGGAGATCTGCCGGCGCGGGCGCCAGATATTCCTCGGTGAGGAAGAGGACAGCGGCGGCGCCATCATGATGCCGACGATGGATTCTGGTTCGGTCTTTGCGGTGATGATGCCACAGGCAACAGCGGCGCGGTCGGTCGGCAGCATCGGCAGCGGCGGGCGCCCCTCGCTGGGGCCGCGGGCTGATCTCATTCCCATCGAAGTGACACTTGGCCGTACTCCTGGCAGCACGGAAGTCGCGCGCGGTCCC
>DAOMXG010000018.1:0-23108 GCA_035436995.1 Beijerinckiaceae bacterium | reverse complement strand
AGCCTCGATGCGGGCAATGGCGGCTGCGGCCCGCGCTGGCTGATCCAGTAAAGCACCGGCCCGTTCGATCTGGGTGATGGCCTCGGCAATGGTGCGCGGAGATGCGAACTCCTCCACCCGCAATCCGGTGGCGCGCAGCATGGTGCGGGTCGGTGCCTTGAGGATGGTTGCGGAAAAAACCAGATCAGGCCGGAGCGGCAGAACATCCTCCGCGGTGCCGGACAGGCTGCGAAAGCCAACAGCCTCGCGCCAGTACCAGGATAGACTGGGTTCTCGCGCCAGATAGCTCAGGCCAAGGATCTGATCGGGATCGGCCAGCGCAAGCAGCAGCTGATCGGTGCACATGTTGATGGAGACAACGCGTGGCCTGGCAGCCGCCGGCAGCAGGGCGATGACGGTCAGCGCCAACGTGGCCAGCAGCCTCCTCACGGCAGCACTTCCCAGGGCACGCGCGCGGCTGACGCATCGCTGGCCGCGCGAACCCCGAACACTTCGGCCAGGGTCGCATCGTCCAGAGCGGCCGATGGCGCGGCGTCGCGGACAACCTGGCTCCGGTTCATCACCAGGACACGGTCAGCGAAATGGGCCGCATGGCTGAGATCGTGGGTTACGGCCAGCACCAAGACCCCCTCCCGGGCCAGATCGCGCAGCAGATTGGCGATCTGCAACTGATAGCGCGGATCGAGCGAGGCGGTCGGTTCGTCGGCGAGAACCAGCGGCGTCTGCTGGGCCAACACGCGGGCGAGCGCGACACGGGCCCGCTCGCCGCCCGAAAGATCGGTCGCCGGCTGGTCGAGAATGGCGCCAATGCCGGTCCGGGTGATGGCATCGGCGACAGCTGCGGCATCAGCGCCGGTCAGTCGGCGCGGATCGCCGGCGCCATGCGCCAGCCGGCCGAGGCCAACGATATCGCGAACGGGCAGCGGCCAATGTGTCTGATGGCCCTGAGGCAGATAGCCGATCAGCCGGGCGCGTTCGGACAGGGTTATCGCGGCGAGCGGCTGGCCCGCCAGCATGATGCTGCCGGAACAGGGCAGGCGGCCGGCAACAGCACGCAGCAGGCTTGTCTTGCCGGCACCATTGGGGCCGACGATGGCGACAAACTGGCCCGGTGCGAAGGTGGCGTTGACATCGGCCACAACGGTCCGGTTGCCAAGGACCACGCTGACCGATTGCAGCGCCAGCCAGCCGGTCATTGCGCGTCTCCGGCAAACAGGCGTCGCTGGTTGAGGATCAGGCTGAGGAAGAACGGGGCACCGACCAGGGCGGTAATGACACCGACCTTGAGATCGGTCGATGCCGGGGCCAATTTGACCAGACAATCGGCCGCGAGCAGCAATGCCGCTCCGGCCCAGGCACTGGCGCCAAGCAGGCGTCCGGGATCGTGGCCGACCAGTGGACGGACAAGATGCGGCGCCACCAGCCCGATGAAACCGATGGCGCCCGAAACCGCAACGGCGGCGCCGACGCCGAGCGCGACGCCGACAATCACCGCGACCCGGGTGCGGGAAACGGCAACACCAAGGCTGGCGGCAACATCTTCGCCAAGGGTGAGCGCGCGCAAGGCCCGCCCCTGTGCCAGCAGCAATGCGCTGCCAGCCAGAATGAATGGAGCAGCGAGCCACAGATGGCGCAGGCTGCGATCCTCCAGCGACCCCATCAGCCAGAAGGCGATCTCCAGGGCTGCGTAGAAATTGGGGGCCAGATTCATGGTCAGGGCCGTTGCCGCGCCGGCGAGACTGGCAATCGCCAACCCGGCCAGCACCACAACCAGCATCGGGGCGCCTCTTCCTGTCACCAGCAGCAGCAGGCCAACTGAAGCCAGAGCGCCGATGATGCCGGCTACCGGCATCCAGGCCGACAGAATGTCGACCCCGCCAAAACCAACCATGGCTACGGCAGCGAAGGCTGCGGACTGAGGTGCTCCGAACAGGGACGGGTCGGCGAGAGGATTGCGGGTCAATCCCTGCAAGGCCGCGCCGGAAAGGCCAAGAACCGCCCCGATCAATCCGGCAAGCACCATGCGTGGCAGGCGAATGTCGTGGACAATGATCGCATGAACCGGGTCGTCAGGCTGACCGAACAGCGCCGCTGCCACCTCAGCCGGCGTCAGCCGCACGGGACCGAGCGCCAGCGCGGCGAGCGCCAGACTTGCCGTCAGCGGGACGAGCAGGGTCATCAGGCGCGTTCGGGTCAGAGCCATGGTCCTGTTCCTTCGCCAACTCGCCGGCCCGGCGCAAGGAAATTGTATCGGATCGACCGATGGCCATCGCCGCAAGGATGGAGCGGGCCGCCTGGTCGGCAAAGAGTGAGTCCAGTCCGGTTTCGAGCCGCCGCCGCCAGTTGGGGCGCTCGCGGTCGGTGCCGGGCAGGTTGACGGCCTCGGTCTCGCCGGCGAGATCGTCCATCTGGGCAAAGGCGATGCGGCAGGGACTCGCCGCGACATAGGCATGCAGCGCTGCGGCTGTCGCAGCATCGAGCGGGGCGTCCTTGGCCGGGGCGGCGGGGATCAACCCCTTGCCGATAAGGGCGTCGATCAGCCGCTGCCTTTCCGCGGCGCGGGCTGCGGCGGCCGCAGCCGGATCATCAATCCGGCCAAGGCCGGCCGCCTCGGCAAGATCGGAGCCGTTCCACCAGCCGGCGAGCGTCGGCAGATCGTGGGTGGCAAGGCAGGCGACCGCATCGGCGGGATAGGTCGCAGGATCGCGGAAATCCTCACCCTCGCGTTCGAACCACAACACCCGATAGCTCAGGATGTCCGCGTCCGCCATCGCTTGACGGAACCCATCGGGCACCGTGCCGAGATCCTCACCGACCACCCGGCAACCACGGCGATGGCTCTCAAGCTGCAACTCGGCCAGCAGCGCGTCGCGCGGATAGGCGACATAGGCTCCTTCGGCGGCCAGGGCGCCATCGGGTACGCAGAACAATCGCGTCAGGCCCATCACATGGTCGATGCGCAGCATGCCGGCATGGCGCATGTTGGCAGCGAGCAGCGACCGCCAGGCGGAAAAGCCCCCCTCGTGCAGAGTCAATGGATTGGGAGGCGGCAGGTTCCAGATCTGGCCGGTGGCGGAAAAAGGATCAGGCGGCGCCCCTACCGAGGCACCACAGGCCCAGTGCCGGGCCTGTGCCCAGACCTCGGCGCCGTCGGGTGCACAACCGACCGCAAGGTCACGATAGAGGCCGAGGCTGAGACCGGCGTCACGGGCGGCCTGTGCGGCGGCGGCCAGCTGGCGGTCGGCCAGCCATTGCAGATACATCTCGAACGCGAGGGCGAAGCGGTGCTGTTCGGCAAAGTTGCGCACGGCGCGGGAATTGGCATCGGCCAGCCCGCCCTCCCAGGTGGCCCAGGGCTTGCCCGCCTGTCGCTCCTCGATCAGGCGGAATGTCGCGAACCGTTCCAGCGCCGCGCCGCCGGTCTCGACAAAGGCGAAAAACGCGGACCGCAAGGGTTCGCCGCCAAAATCGGCGGTGCGGAAAGCTTCAAACCGGGCTTTCAGAATGGCGAGTTTCAGCGCGGAGACGCGCGCGTAATCAATCGATCTGGCTGCCCGCAATCCTTCGAACTCGGGCGCTGCGGCGGCCAGCATTGCCTCGGCCAGCGGCGAACTGGGCAGATCGTCAAGCGCCGTGACATCGATATAGATCGGGTCGAGAAAGCGACGGTCGGAGGGGTGATAGGGGCTGACCCGGCTACGATCGCTGCCGTTCAGCGCATGCAGGGGATTGATGCCGAACGTGGCCGCCCCGGCGTTTGCGGCATGGCGGACCGCCTCGGCAAGGGTTGAAAAGTCGCCAATTCCCTGATCGGCACCAGAGCGCAGGGTATAAAGCTGGGCGGAAAGGCCGAATCCGGGTGCCATAGGCGCCTGTGCACGTTCGGGGGCCACGGTCAGTTGGCAGTCCAGCCCGGTCGTCTCGTCGAGCAGCCGGTAGCGCCCGGCAGCAAGCGGCGGAAGATCGGACCATATGCGCTCGAACGGACGGCCGTCCGCGGCAAGGCAAGACACGCGGCGGCTGTGATCGGCGTCCCATTCGATTTCGATGCGGGCGCCAGCCTCATCGGTCAGCGACAGCATTCGGGGTGGCTTGTCGGGTGCCGCTCCGCAAACAACCGGCACCGCGATGGGCCGGCCGGCGCGGCCATGCAGCGTCGCGGGCAGGCGGCGGCGGTCACGGGTTTCGGCAAGCTGCTCGAGTGCATCGCGGGCTCCTCCCTGCGAGGTCACGTCGAGGCCCATCGCCGTGAGCAGGGCTCGCCTTGTTGCTTCCGGCACGACATGGCAGGTGCCGCCAAGATCCCACCAATCGGCGGTGATGCCGACGGCGGAGGCAAGCCGGTCGACAGTGGCCGGGCGGGCCGCAGGCGGGCCTTTGCGACCGGCGGCTGGGTCGGGCGCTTCTGCCAGCAGTACAACCGAGCGCGGCGCAATGTCGATGCGGTTTGTGCCCGATGGCAGGGGCTTGCGCCACTCTGTTGCCGGACGGGCGGTGTCGACCGCAACCTCCCACAGCCGCCCCGGTTCGGTTGCCGGGACGGCATGGGCCACCGGCTCACCACCACGATGGAGGATCATCAGCAGCCGGGCCGGATCGGCGCCCGCTCCGGTCAGGTGCAGGGCGAGGGTTGCAGCGTCCGGGCTGCCCCAATCCTCCGGCGCCAGGGGCTGGCCGGCGGGCGTCATCCACTGGGCATCGGGATTGCCGTCAAGCTCGCGCGGCTCGCCGGTCAGGAACCGGTCCTCGGCAATGAGGCCGAACCGCCGCCGCGCGGCGATCAGCGCGCGGGCTGCCTCCAGCAACTGGCTGTCCGGTGCGCTCCAGTCGAGCCAGGTCAGCGCATTGTCCTGTGCGTAGGCATTGTTGTTGCCGGCCTGGCTATGGCCGAGTTCGGTGCCCATCTGCAGCATCGGCGTGCCGCGCGACAGCAGCAGCGTCGCCAGGAGGTTGATCTGGTCGCGGCGGCGGGCTTCGGTGATCGCAGGATCTGCGGTCGGCCCCTCGATGCCATGGTTCCAGGAATAGTTGGCGTCCGTGCCGTCGCGATTGTTCTCGCCATTCGCGTCGTTGTGCTTGACGCTGAAGCTGACGAGATCGGCGAGCGCAAAACCGTCATGGGCGGTGACAAAGTTGATGCTGCGCGCCGGACGTTTGGTGTGGAACAGATCGGATGAGCCGGCGATGCGGGTGGCCAGAGCGCCGAGCATGAAGCTCTCGCCGCGCCAGAAACGGCGGACATCGTCGCGGTAGCGGTCGTTCCATTCGCCCCAGCCGGCGGGGAACCGGCCAGCCTGGTAGCCGCCGGGACCGATATCCCAGGGTTCGGCGATCAGCTTGAGACCGCAGAGTTCGGGGTCCTGCCGCAGGGCGGCAATCAGCGGAGCGGCGGGGTCGAAGCCATCGGCGCGGCGGCCGAGAGCAGTGGCAAGATCAAAGCGGAACCCGTCGATGCCGGCGCGGCGCACCCAGGTCCGCAAGGCATCCATCGCCATGCGCACTACCGGTGGCCGGTCGAGCGCCAGCACGTTGCCGCAGCCCATGTCGTCAATGTAACGGGCGAGATTGTGCGGATTGAGGCGGTAGTAACTGGCGTTGTCGAGGCCGCGCAGCGAGACCGTCGGGCCGAGTTCGTCGCTCTCGCCGCAATGGTTGAGCACGACATCGACGATGACCTCGATGCCGGCCTGATGCAGGGCGTCAACCGCAGTGCGGATGTCAGCCCAGCCGCCGGGAGCAAGCTTAGGCTCCGGTGCCATGAAGGCGACTGGGTTGTAACCCCAGGCATTGGTCAGACCGAGCGGTGGCAGGTGCCGCTCGTCGATCCAGGCGGCGGCGGGCATGATCTCGACCGTGGTAATGCCGAGCGATGCAAGATGGGCGATGGAGGCCGGATGGCCAAGACCACGGAAGGTGCCGCGCATCGCCTCCGGAACGGCGCTGTTGGCGCGTGAAAATCCGCGCACGTTGAGTTCGTAGAGAATGGTTTCGGGCCAGCCATGCAAAGGTGCGCGCGGAGCCGGCGCCACCGGGGGCGTGACAATCGCTTTCGGCATGACCGGCGCGCTGTCGATGTCGGAAAACGACAGATCCCATTCGCCCGGCCGGTAGCCGAACATGTCCGGGTGCAGGACGAGGCGGCGGTCGAGCGCGACCGCGTAGGGATCGACCAGCAGCTTGAACGGGTTGAACCGGTGGCCGACGACAGGATCGTAGGGACCATGGGCGCGCAGGCCGTAACGCGCGCCGATGCTCACGCCCTCGATATGGCCATGCCAGACATCGCCGGTGCGTTCGGGCAGCGGAATGCGCGCGATCTCGCGGGTGCCGGCGGCATCGAACAGGCAGAGGTCGATGCGGGTGGCATGGGCCGAGAACACCGCCACATTGATCCCGGTGGCCGTGGACGTGACGCCCAGCGGCTCCGGCGATCCGGCGGTGCGGCGATGGTCCATCAGGTGATCACATCCGGCTCGGTGCGGTCGGTGAAATGGGTGATGCGGGCCAGGGATCGCGACAGCGCGATCAGCTCCTTCAATGCAATGCCGGTGTCGAGACCGAGAGTTCCGCTGGCCGGTTCGTAGCGTTCGATATAGACGCGCAAGGTCGCGCCCACCGTGCCGGTGCCGGACAGGCGGTAGACGATGCGCGAGCCGTCGGCGAACAGCACGCGCACGCCCTGCTGGCTCGTATCGGAACCATCGACCGGATCGTGATAGGCAAAGTCATCCGCTGCCGCGACATCAAGTCCGCCGAAGCGCTGGCCCTTCAAAGTGCCGAGGCTGGTGCGCAGATGCTGCATCAGCGCATTGGCGCCGTCGCTGGCGACTTCCTCGAAATCATGGCGGGCGTAGTAGTTGCGACCGTACGTGGCCCAATGCTCGCGGACGATGGCCTGAACGCTCTGGCGACGCGCGGCGAGGATGTTCAGCCACATCAGGATGGCCCAGACGCCATCCTTCTCGCGCACATGGTTCGAACCGGTGCCGGCGCTCTCCTCGCCGCAGATGGTGACGAGCCCGGCATCAAGCAGATTGCCGAAGAATTTCCAGCCGGTCGGCGTCTCGTAGGAATTGATCCCAAGCTTCTCAGCCACCCGGTCGGAGGCGCCGGAGGTGGGCATGGAACGGGCCACGCCGGCGAGGCCCTTGGCATAGCCCGGCGCCAGATGCGCATTGGCTGCGATCATCGCCAGACTGTCGGACGGGGTGACGAACTGCCCCCGCCCGATGATCAGGTTGCGATCGCCGTCCCCGTCCGAAGCGGCGCAGAAATCGGGGGCATTCGGCCCATGGGCGAGGTCGTAGAGATGCTTGCAATGGACGAGGTTGGGATCGGGGTGGTGGTGGCCAAAATCCGGCAGCGACACGCCGTTGAGCACGCTGCCCTTCGGTGCTCCGAGGAGTGTTTCGAAGATGGCATGGCCGTAGGGGCCGGTCACCGCGCTCATCGCGTCGAAGGTGAGGCGGAAGCCGCCGTTCAGCATGGCGCGGATGCGGTCGAAATCGAACAGGGTCTGCATCAGCGCGGCGTAATCGGCGACCGGATCGACGATTTCGACGCTCATGCCGGCAATGCGGGTCGCGCCGATCCGGTCGAGATCGACATCCGCCGCCTCGACGGTGCGATAGGCAGAGATGGATTTCGAGCGGGCAAACACCGCATCGGTGATCTTCTCCGGTGCGGGGCCGCCGTTGCCGGCGTTGTATTTGATGCCGAAATCGCCGTCCGGGCCGCCGGGATTGTGGCTGGCAGACAGGATGATGCCACCAAAGGCGCCGGATTTGCGGATGAGATGGGAGGCGGCCGGCGTCGAAAGTATGCCAGCGCGACCGACCAGCACGCCGCCGAACCCGTTGGCGGCGGCCATTCTGATCACCGTCTGGATGGTCTGGCGATTGAAGTAACGGCCATCACCGCCCACCACCAGCGTCTTGCCGGCAAAGCCTTCGAGACTGTCGAAGATCGACTGGATGAAGTTCTCGACATAATGCGGGGTCTCAAACACCGTGACCTTCTTGCGCAGGCCCGAGGTGCCCGGCTTCTGGTCGGAAAACGGCGTGGTGGCGACAGTCTTGATCATGCGAGGGGTCTCTCCGGCTTCACGCTGCCCGGCCTAACAGCGAACGGTAAAGATCCGCATAGCGCCGGGCCGGACCGGACCAGGATACATCGGTGTTCATGCCGTTGGTCTGCATCAATTGCCAATCGTCCGGCACGGCAAACAGGCGGGCGGCACGGGTCAGGGCCTCGATCAGCGGCTCGCGCGCCACGGGGAAGAACTGGATGCCGGTGGCAACGCCGTTGGCGAGCGCCATCTCGTTGGCGTCGATCACGGTATCGGCGAGGCCGCCGACACGCGCGACAATCGGCACCGCGCCGTAACGCAGGGCGCACAGCTGGGTGAGGCCGCAAGGCTCAAAACGCGAGGGTACGAGAATGGAGTCGCTGCCGGCCTGGATCTGATGGGCGAGACGCTCGTCATAGCCGAATTCGCAGGCGATGCGGCCAGGATAGGTTGCCGCCGCCGCGCGGAACCCGGATTCCAGATTGGCATCGCCGGCGCCGAGCAGCACCAATTGGCCGCCGAGCCTCATCAGCGCCGGGATTGCCTCCAGCAACAGGTCGAGCCCTTTCTGCCAGGACAGGCGGGTGACAATGCCGCAGAGCAGAGCGTCGGGGTCCTGATCGAGCCCCATACGTTCCTGCAACGCCTTGCGATTGGCCCAGCGGGCGCCGAAATGGTCTGAATCGAACGTGGATTCGAGCGCATCGTCGCTGCCGGGATCCCAGACCCGGGTGTCGATGCCGTTGATGATGCCGACAAGATCGCCGGCGCGGGCGTTGATCAGCCCGTCAAGGCCCATTCCGGCTGCCGGAGAACGGATTTCCACCGCGTAGGTCGGCGAAACGGTTGTTATTTTGTCGGCAAAGCGCAGGCCGGCCTTCAGATAGCCGATCGTGCCGTAATACTCGACGCCGTCGGTGTGCCAGGCTTGCGGCGGCAGGCCGATCCTTGCCAGCCATTCCGGTCCGAACTGGCCCTGAAACGCCAGATTGTGCACGGTCATGACCGTTTTCGGCGCCGGGCGGGCATCATAATGCAGGAAAGCCGGAACCAGACCGGCCTGCCAGTCATGGGCATGAACAATGTCGGGCTTGAAACCAGCCAGCAGGCCCTGACCGATGCTGGCGCCGGCCCGGGCCAAAGCGGCAAACCGCGCCGCATTGTCCGGCCAGTTCTGCCCATCCGCCATGACATAGGGATTGCCGGGCCGGTCATAGAGGTGGGGGGCTTCGAGCAGCAGCAGCGGCAGGTCGTTGAAGGTGGCGCTGAGCAGGCGCGCCTTGCCACCATAGAAATCAGCAAATTCGTGTTCCAGAACCGCCTTCTTGAGCTTCTCGCGGATCGCCGGATAGCAGGGCACCAGCGTTCGCATCTCGACATCCAGCCGGCCGAGCGCCAGCGGCAGCGCGCCAGCTACATCGGCGAGGCCGCCGGTCTTGATCAGCGGGAAAATCTCCGAGGTGACCGACAGGACCTTGATTTTGGCCATCACCTATTTCCCGAGCTGGGCGATCATGCGTTCGGTGATCAGGCAGACGCCATGGTCGGAGCGGCGGAACCGGTGGGCATCGAGCACCGGGTCATCACCCACAACAAGCCCTTCGGGAATACGAACCCCGCGGTCCACCACCACATTTCGCAGGCGGGCATGCCGGCCGACATCAACATAGGGCAGAATGACGGCATTCTCGATGCTGGAGTAGGAATTGACCCGGACACCGGTGAACAGCAGCGAGCGCTTGAGACGCGAGCCGGAGACGATGCAGCCGCCGGAGACCAGCGAGGAGACGGCATGGCCGCGCCGGCCGTCCTCGTCATGGACAAACTTGGCGGGGGGCGTGATTTCGCCGTAGGTCCAGATCGGCCAGCTGCGATCATAGAGGTCAAGCTCCGGCACCACGTCGGTCAGATCGATATTGGCAGCCCAATAGGCATCGACCGTTCCGACATCGCGCCAATAAGCCGTCTTTTCCGATTCGGACCGCACGCAGGAGCGCGAGAAGTGATGGGCAACCGCCTTGCCGTGCTTGACCAGGTAGGGGATGATGTCCTTGCCGAAATCATGGCTGGAATTCGGATCATTGGCATCGCGATTGAGTTCATCGGCGAGCAGCGACGTGTTGAATACATAGATTCCCATGCTGGCCAGGCAACGGTCCGGCCGGCCGGGCATGGTCGGGGGCTTCTTGGGCTTTTCGTAGAACTCGACGATGCGGTCGTTTTCGTCGACCTGCATCACGCCGAAGCCGGTCGCTTCCTTCTTCGAAACTTCCAGGCATCCGACCGTGACATCCGCACCCTGCTCCACATGCTGCTGGAGCATCATCTCGTAATCCATCTTGTAGACGTGGTCGCCAGCCAGCAAGACGATGAATTTTGGATCGTAATCCTGAACGATATCAAGGTTCTGGAACACTGCGTCGGCCGTGCCGATATACCAGCGGTCCTCCGAGACGCGCTGCGAGGCAGGCAGGATGTCAAAGCTCTCGTTGCGCTCGGTGCGGAAGAAGTTCCAACCCTGCTGGAGATGGCGGATCAGGCTGTGCGCCTTGTATTGTGTCGCCACCGCGATGCGGCGGATGCCGGAATTGACCGCGTTGGACAGGGCAAAATCAATGATACGCGACTTGCCGCCGAAGTAGACCGCCGGCTTGGCGCGCCTGTCGGTCAGCTCCATCAGGCGGGAGCCGCGGCCTCCTGCCAGAACATAGGCCATCGCATACCGCGACAGCGGCGCGCTTGCTGGCACCCGTACCGACATTCCGCATCTCCCCGGACAACCACGCTGCCGGTGGCCTCTAGCAGCGCCGATCCTTGGGGAAGCATAGCCATTCACGCCGAACACAAAAGCAAAAAGTAAACCCGCGCGGTGCCTATTTTGCCGCATTGCAAAGATTGGCACGCAGGGCGTGTATGTTTTGCAGTTCCGGTATGAAAGGTTGCTCTTTGGCCAATGCCGGTGCAATGCGGCCATAATACCAGTGGCCCTCACAAATGACCTGCCGGTCATTTCTCGGGCCGTCCCTCGCAACCGGGCCTTCGGCCCTGCTCGGCGTCGCATTCGCTCCTGACCAGCGGCCGGCCATGACGAGAACCAACGAAAGTGCCGGCAGCCGGCGGCCAAATGACAGACGGGGGCGTTCAGCGCAGGTCCAAAAACGCTCATGGCCGAGCGGGCCCCGGCCATGAATGTGTCTTTCGGTGCTGCCAAGATCAGGCGGAGACGCTGGCCCCCCAGATGTCCTGGGCATATTCGCGGATGGTGCGGTCAGACGAGAACCAGCCCATTCTCGCCGTGTTATGGATCGACTTGGACCACCAGCTGGCCTTGTCGGTCCAGCAGGCATCGATCTGGCGCTGGGTGGCGAAGTAGCTGTCGAAATCGGCGGTGACCATGTAGTGGTCGTAGTTGCGCAGCACCTCGACGAGTTCGCGGTAACGGCCCGGATCGTCGGGCGAGAATACACCCGAGGCGATCGAATCGAGCACCTGGCCGAGCCAGCGAGAGGCGGCAATGGCCGGCTGGCCGGAAATGCCCTGGGCGGCGCGGCGGGCCTCGACCTCGTCGGCCTTCATGCCGAAGATGAAGAAATTCTCCGCCCCGACATGATCACGCATCTCGATATTGGCGCCATCCAGCGTGCCGATCGTCAGCGCGCCGTTGAGGGCGAGCTTCATGTTGCCGGTGCCGGAGGCTTCAGTGCCCGCCGTGGAAATTTGTTCCGAGAGGTCGGCGGCCGGCACGATCATCTCGGCAAGCGAGACGTTGTAGTTGGGAAGGAACGCCACCTTGAGCAGGCCACGCACCGTCGGATCGTTGTTGACGATACGGGCGATATCGTTGGCCAGCTTGATGATCAGCTTGGCAAGATGATAGCTCGGCGCCGCCTTCCCGGCGAAGATCTTGACGCGCGGCACGAAATCACCCGAGGGGTTGGCGCGGATCGCATTGTAGAGCGCCACCGTCTCAAGCAGGTTCAGAAGCTGGCGCTTGTATTCATGGATGCGCTTGATCTGCACATCGAACATCGCCGCCGGGTCGACGCGCACACCGATCCGGTCATGGATCAGCTTGGCAAGCCGGACCTTGTTGGCATAGCGCACCCGCTCGAGGCGCGCATGCAGGCTGGCGTTATCGGCATGATTGACCAGTTCGGACAGGGCGGCCGGATCATCCAGCAGGCGATCGCCGAGTGTTTCGGTGAGGCAGCGGGTCAGACCCGGATTGGCTTCCATCAGCCAGCGGCGGAAGGGGATGCCGTTGGTCTTGTTCTGGATACGATCCGGATAGACCTGATGCAGATCGTGGAACACGGTCTTTTTCATCAGGTCCGAATGCAGCGCGGACACGCCGTTGACGGCATGCGAGCCGACAAAGGCCAGATGGCCCATGCGGACACGGCGGCCGTTGTGCTCGTCGATCAGCGAGACCGAGGCGAGCAGAGCGGGATCGCTGCGACCGGCCTTGCGCAGGCTTTCGAGATGATCGGCGTTGATCAGATAGATGATCTGCATGTGGCGCGGCAGCAGCCGTTCCATCAGCGGCACCGGCCAGCTTTCCAGAGCTTCGGGCATCAGCGTGTGATTGGTGTAGGCCATGGCCTCGCGGGTGATCGCCCAGGCATCCTTCCAGTCCACATCATGCAGGTCGACGAGGATGCGCATCAGCTCGGCCACGGCGATGGCCGGATGCGTATCGTTCATCTGAATCGCCACCATGCGGCCAAGCGCACGAATGTCGCCATTCTGGGAGATGTGGCGGCGCACCAGGTCCTGCAACGAGGCCGAGACGAAGAAATATTCCTGCCTCAGGCGCAGTTCCTGCCCGGCCGGCGTGGCATCGGACGGATAGAGGATCTTGGAAATCGCCTCGGCCTTGACCCGGTTGGCCAGCGCCGCGATGTAGTCGCCCTGATTGAAGGCGTCGAGACGCAACGGTTCCGGCGTGCGGGCACGCCACAGCCGCAAGGTGTTGAAATGCCTGGCGCGCCAGCCGACGACCGGCATGTCGTAGGCAATCGCCTTGATGGTTTCGGCGGCCTTCCAGACCTGAGCGCGCGGCTCATCGCCCGCGCCCTGGCTGACGGTGCCGCCAAAGCCGATGTTGTATTGCGCTTCGGGGCGTTCAAATTCCCAGGGATTGCCGAACCACAGCCAGTCCTCCGGGTATTCCTCCTGCCAGCCGTTGTTGATCTGCTGGCGGAAAAAACCATGGTCGTAGCGAATGCCGTAGCCGTAGGCGGCCACCGACAAGGTTGCCATCGATTCCATGAAGCAGGCGGCAAGCCGGCCGAGGCCACCGTTGCCGAGCGCAGCATCCGGCTCGACTTCCTTCAACACTTCAAGATCGACATTGAGTTCGGCCAGGGCCGACCGCACGATGTCGGTCACGCCGAGGTTGTTGAGGGCATCGGTCAGCAGGCGGCCGATGAGAAATTCCATCGACAGGTAATAGACGCGCTTGCGGCCTTGCGCGCGGGTTGCGCGGCTCGATTCCATCCAGCCGTCGACGATCTTGTCGCGAACCGCCAGCGTGGTGGCGAGAAACCAGTCCCGCTCCGAGGCAACGCTGGCATCCTTGCCGACGGCGTAGTTGAGCTTTGCCTCGACCGCCTGCTTGAACGAAGCGACTTCGGCGGCATCGGGCATCGGACGGTGCTGGACGGCATCGTCATTGACAGCCGGCTTCATGGCCTTGAGATGAGATTTCATACGCAACGCACTCCCCTCAGAGCCCGGTGTATCCGGGCTTTCCCCTTGTTAGTGTTTTCGAGACCTTCAGAAGATGGTCCACGAGACCCGCGGTCGAGGCATCGAGCCCGACCGGCGGACGTTCCCCGGCGACGACCGGCATCAGCCGGGCGCAGAGTTCCTTGCCCAGTTCGACACCCCATTGGTCGAACGAATTGATGTTCCACAGAACGCCCTGCACGAACACCTTGTGTTCGTAGAGCGCAATCAGCTTACCCAGCGTCGCCGGATCCAGCCGGCGGTAGATAAGCGTGTTGGTCGGCCGGTTGCCGGAGAACACCTTGTGCGGGGCGAGACGCTCGACCTCGGCCGGAGCGGCTCCGGCGGCAGCGAGCTGGGCGCGCGCTTCATCGAGCGTGCGGCCGCGCATCAGGGCCTCGGTCTGGGCCAGAGCATTGGCGACCAGCGCGCGGTGATGGCTGGCATCGGCAGCGACCGGCTCGGCGCCGATCAGCACATCTGCCGGGATGACATTGGTGCCCTGATGGATCAACTGGTAGAAGGCATGCTGGCCATTGGTCCCGGGTTCGCCCCAGATAATCGGGCCGGTGGCGCCGGCAACCGCGCTGCCATCGAGGCGCACGCCCTTGCCGTTCGATTCCATGTCGAGCTGCTGCAGATAGGCCGGAAACCGCGCCAGCCGCTGCTCGTACGGCAGGACGGCATGCGAGGGATAGCCAAGAATGCTTCGATGCCAGACGCCGGTCAACGCCATCAGAACCGGCATGTTGCGATGGAACGGGGCATTGCGGAAATGCCGGTCCATGGCCTCGGCGCCGCCGAGAAATGCCTCGAAGTTGCGGGCCCCGATGGCAATCATCACGGGAAGGCCGATGGCCGACCAGACCGAATAGCGGCCGCCCACCCAGTCCCAGAAGCGGAACACGCGGCTGGCATCGATCCCGAAAGCTTGCGTCGCCGCCATGTTGGTGGAAACGGCGGCAAAATGCGCGCCCACCGCAGCCTCGCCCAGCGCGCCGGCGATCCAGGCGCGGGCCGAGACGGCATTCATCATGGTCTCCTGGGTGGTGAAGGTCTTGGACGAGACGATCACCAGCGTCGTTGCCGGATCAAGCCGTGCCAGCGTGTCGGCCAGATCGGCACCGTCGACATTGGAGACGAACAGGCTGGCGATGCGCCTGTGGCAGAACGGGGACAGCGCCCGGGTCACCATCGCCGGGCCGAGATCGGAGCCGCCGATGCCGATATTGACCACAGCGGTGAAGGGCTTGCCATTGGCGGCGCGGATTGTTCCGCCGCGCACCGCCTCGGCAAAGGCAAGACAGCGGGCCCGCTCTGCCGCAACCTCCGGCATCACATCGCGGCCATCGACGAGGACCGGCGTTCCGGCGAGATTGCGCAGGGCGGTATGCAGCACCGAACGGCGCTCGGTGGTGTTGATCGCCGCACCGCCGAACATGGCATCGCGGCGGGCGGCAAGATCGCTCGCCTCAGCCAGTCTGACCAGCAGGGCGCGCGTGCGGGTGGTCAGGCAGTTCTTGGAATAGTCGAGCAGCAGGCCCTCGGCCTTCAGCGACAGGCGGCGGAACCGATCCGCATCACCCGCAAACAGGCTGCGCATCTCCACGCCGCGGAGCGAGCGGGCATGGCGCCGCAAAGCGCGCCAGGCGGGCGTGTCGAATGGAAGGGCCTCAGCCATGCTCACCAGTATCCTTTTCGCGGCGGCTTGATCGCCTTGTTCCTGACGCTGAACGAGCCTCGTGGCATGATCGAGGCATCAGGCGGCAAGGTTCCCATCGTCGCAGGGAAGACCTTTGCATGGCTGCAATTACTAAAATCTGTAACTCGCTCCGCTCAGATGGAAGCAGTTTTTCTTAAGCTTACGGATTGGTTGAGTTGTGCGATTTCGTCGGAACTCAGCACCAGTCCAAGTTTTGTTCTGCGCCAGATAATATCTTCGGTAGTCTTGGCCCATTCATGCTGCATCAGATAGGCGACTTCCTTTTCATAAAGGCCAGCACCATAATGCTTGCCGAGATCGGCCAGGGAGCGGGAATCGCCGAGCAGGCCGGATGCGCGCGTGCCATAGGCGCGCACCAGACGTTGCGCCAATGCACTGGGCAGAAAGCCATAGGCGCGGCGCAAGGCGGCGACCTGATGCTGGTAGCCGTCATGGGCGAAATCGCCGCCGGGCAGGGGTGCGGTGCCGGTCCAGCCGCGTCTGGCCTGCGCCTCGGCCGGCAGGTAGGCGCCAAGACGGTCTAGCGCCGTTTCCGCCAGCCGGCGATAGGTGGTGATCTTGCCGCCGAACACCGACAGCAGCGGGGCGTCCTCCGCCTCGTCGAGATGCAGCACGTAGTCGCGCGTCGCTTCCTGCGCCTTGCTGGCGCCGTCGTCATAGAGCGGGCGGACGCCGGAGTAGGTTGCGACGACATCGGCCGGTGTGATGGCATGGAGGAAATATTCGCTCGCCGCCGCACAGAGATAGGCAATTTCCTCTGCGCTGGCGGCGACCTTGCCCGGTTCGTCGTGCCAATCGCGATCGGTTGTGCCGATCAGGGTGAAATCGCGCTGGTAGGGAATGGCAAAGACGATGCGGTTGTCGGCATTCTGGAAGATATAGGCGCGTGAATGGTCAAACAGCCTGGGCACGATGATATGGCTGCCCTGCACCAGCCGGATGCCGGCGGCGGATGTGACCGGCCCGACGGTCTTGAGCACGTCGGCAACCCATGGCCCAGCGGCATTCACAAGCATGCGGGCACCGACCGCTTCCTCGCTTCCATCGGCGTGGCGAACGGTGAGCAGCCAGCTCCCGTGCCGGCGCTCTGCGGCGACGACGCGGGCTTGGGTGGCGATGCGGGCACCGTGTTCGGCCGCAGACAGGGCGGTGAGCACCACCAGCCGGCTGTCGTCCACCCAGCAATCGGAATATTCAAAGCCGTAGTGCATGCCGGGGCGCAGGGGCTTGCCAGCGGAGGAACGGGTCAGGTCAAGCGTGCGGGTGGCGCGCAGGAGTTTGCGCCCGCCGATATGATCATAAAGGAACAATCCAAGCCGGATCAGCCACATCGGCCTGAGCCCCGCCTGATAGGGCAGGACAAAGCGCAGCGGCCAGATGATGTGTGGGGCGATCTTCCACAGGACCTCGCGTTCGAGCAGCGATTCACGCACCAGCCGGAACTTGTAATATTCAAGATAGCGCAGGCCGCCGTGGATCAGCTTGGTCGAGGCCGATGATGTGCCGGAGGCAAGGTCGCGCATTTCGAAAAGGGCAACGGAGAGCCCGCGCCCGGCCGCATCGCGGGCGATGCCGCAGCCGTTGATGCCGCCGCCGATGACGACAAGATCGTAACTGGTCATGGATGCCTCTCAGACCGGCAGCGGCGGATCGGACGTGCCGGCCACCATCTGGTCAAAGTCGATATTCGCACCGGTCATCAGACCGGATTCGCCCGATGCCAGATAGGCGCAAGCACGCGCGACTTCCTTCGGGTCGATGAGGCGACCGAAGGGACGGGTCTTTTCCGCCGCTTCGAGCCACCCGTCGCTCGCGCCATGATAGAGCCGCATGATGCGATCCTCGCCCGGCGTCGCCATCCAGCCGATGTTGAGGCCGTTGACGCGAATGCGGTGGTTCAGCAGCGCGTTGGCGGTGTTGCTGGTCAGCGTTGCCAACGCGCCCTTGGAGACGCAATAGGCGGCGATGAACGCCTGCCCGCCATGCGCCGACATCGATTGGATATTGATGATCGAGCCGGTGATCGCCTCGCGCTTCATGATCTTCACGGTTTCCTGGATCAGGAAGAAGGGTGCCCGGACGTTGACCGCCATCATCCGGTCGAACAATTCCGGGGTGGTGTCGAAAATGTTGCCGCGATCGGTGATGCCGGCGGCATTGACGAGAATGTCGACGCGGCGGAATGCCCGGTCGGTGGCATGCACCACGGCCTGCGCCTCTGCGGTGACGGCAAGATCGGCCTGCACGAACAGCGTCTTGCAGCCTTGCGCGGACAATTCGCGGGCAACGGCTTCGCCGCGGTCGAACTGGCGGCCGCAGATGACCAGGTCGGACAGGCCGCGCGCCGCCAGTTCGCGGGCGATCGCCTCGCCGACGCCCTGGGTGCCGCCGGTGACGATCGCCACTTTTCCGTCGAGGCGGAAACAAGGGCTGGTGGTTGCGGACATGAGCGATTCCTTTCGCGGTCGGAAGTGAAGTCTGCCGCCGCTGCACCACTATCGCAAGCGCTGTTGATCGAACGGTGCTTGCGCGAGGCGGTGCCACGTCCCATTGTGACGCTCGATTCATGAACTTGACCATCGCGGGGATGAGACGTGCTGACCATTGGGCTGTTGGGCGCCGGACGCATCGGGCGCATACATGGGGGAAACATCGCGGGCCATCCCAAGGCGCGGCTGGTGGCCGTGGCTGATGCCAGTGCCGCCGCTGCCGAAGCGCTGGCAAGCGAAACCGGCGCGAAAACCGCCAGTATCGAGGCAATCCTGGCCGATCGCAGCATCGGCGCGGTGGTGATCTGCACGCCGACCGACATGCACGCCGACCTCATCGAGGCGGCGGCGAAGGCCGGCAAGGCGGTGTTCTGCGAAAAGCCGGTCGATCTCAATGCCGAGCGCATCCGCGCCTGCCTCAGGGTGGTGGACAAGGCCGGCGTGCCGCTGATGATCGGCTTCAACCGGCGGTTCGATCCCAATTTTGCCTCGGTGCGCCAGCGGATCGCGGCGGGAGAGGCAGGCAAAGTGGAACTGGTGACGATCCTGTCGCGCGATCCCAATCCGCCGCCAGCCGAATATGTGGCGCGCTCGGGCGGGCTGTTCCGCGACATGATGATCCACGATCTCGACATGGCGCGGTTTCTGATCGGCGAAGAGCCGGTGGAGGTGCATGCGGTCGGCTCGTCGCTGGTCGATCCGGCGATCGGCAAGGCGGGGGATGTCGATACGGCGGCGGTGCTGCTCAAGACGGCATCGGGAAAGATCTGTCAGATTTCCTGCTCACGCCGGGCGACCTATGGTTATGACCAGCGCATCGAGGTGCATGGCTCAAAAGGGATGATCCGTGCCGGCAATGTCCATAACACCACGGTCGAGGTCGCCAATGGCGCGGGCGTTCATGCCGATCCGGTGCAGAATTTCTTTCTCGAGCGCTATGCAGCGGCCTACCGGATCGAGCTTGCAAGTTTCATTGCGGCGGTCGAAAGCGGCGCGCGGCCCAGCCCCTCCGGCGATGATGGTCTGAAAGCGCAAATCCTTGCCGATGCGGCGACGCAAGCCTGCTTCTCGGGAGGTCCGGTGCAATTGTAGCAGCGCGAGAGAAACGGATGCAGCGGTCAGTCATACGCTATCTCAAGCGGGGTGAGGTGATATCCTTCGCTCCCAATGAGCCTTGCATGACCCTGCTTGATCATATCCGGCTGGAGCGGCGGGAGACCGGCACCAAGGAGGGCTGCAACGAGGGCGATTGCGGGGCCTGCACGGTGGTTCTGGCCCGCCTGGAGGCCGGGCGCCTCAGCTATCGTCCGGTCAATGCCTGCATCCTGCTGGCCGGGCAGATAGACGGGGCCGAACTGATCACGATCGAGGATCTGGCATCGGGCGACCGGCTGCATGATGTGCAGCAGGCGATGGTCGATCACCATGCCTCGCAATGCGGCTTCTGCACGCCCGGGATCGTGATGAGCCTGTTCGCACTCTACCACGGGCCGAGACCGGTCGACCGGGCCGCCATCAACAGCCAGCTGGCCGGCAATCTCTGCCGCTGCACCGGATATCGGCCGATTGTCGATGCTGCGCTGGATACCTGCGCCAAGCTGCCGGACGACCGGTTCAGCGCCGGCGAGGCCGGACGAAGGGCGGCGCTGGCAACGCTTGACGACGGGGCGGATGTGGTCATCGGCGACGACCGGCGGTTCTTCGCCGCGCCCGCCCGTCTCGATACGCTGGCCGATCTCTATCTGCGGCATCCGGATGCGGTGCTGATCGGCGGGGCGACGGATGTCGGGCTGTGGATCACCAAGAAGCTGAAGGAAATCGACAAGATCATCTGGCTCGGGCGTATCCGCGACCTCGACCGGATCGAAACCGGTCCGGATCGGTTGCTGCTGGGGAGCGGGGTAAGGCTCGCCGATGCCGCAGACGCGCTCGCCGATCTCGACCCGGATCTTGGGGGGGTGATGCGCCGGTTCGGTTCGGCTCAAGTGCGCGCCTCCGGAACGGTCGGAGGCAATATCGCCAACGGGTCGCCGATCGGCGATCTGGCTCCCTGTCTGATCGCGCTTGGTGCGAGCGTGACCCTTCAGCGCGGCGGCAAACAGCGCTGCCTGCCGCTGGAACAGTTCTTTCTCGCCTACGGCCGGCAGGACCGGCATCCCGGCGAATTCGTCCGTATGCTGACGATCCCGCGTCTGAAGGCCGACCAGCAGTTTCGCGCGTTCAAGATCAGCAAGCGATTCGACGAGGATATCTCGGCGGTGATGGGTGCTTTCCGTCTTGATGTCACAGAAGGCGTGATCGGCACGGCCCGCGTGGCCTTCGGCGGCATGGCGGCGACACCAAAGCGGGCGGCAGAGACGGAGCGGCGCCTTGCCGGGCTCAGGCTGGATTCGCCTGACTCGTGGCGTGTAGCACTGGATGCGCTGGCGGGGGACTTCTCGCCGATTTCCGACATGCGGGCGACTGCCGATTATCGTCGACGGACGGCACGGGCCCTGCTGGAAAAGGCCCTGCTGGAGGTTGCCGGCGCCGGGTCAGCGACAACCCGGTTGTTCGAACGGGGCGAGGCGCGGCGATGAGTCCGGTCGGCAAGATGGCGGTCGTCGGCCAGCCGCTGACGCATGACAGCGCGGCGCTGCATGTGGCTGGAGCAGCACCCTATATCGACGATCTGACCGAACCGACCGGGACATTGCATCTGGCGCTCGGTCTGGCTCCCGTGGCGGCCGGCCGGATTACCGGCCTCGATCTTGGCGCCGTGCGGGCCGCACCGGGAATCGTCCGTGTGCTGACGGCCGCCGACATTCCGGGGCGCGACGAATGTTCACCGTCGATCGGTGGCGATCCGGTCCTGGCGGCCGATCGCGCACAGTTTCATGGGCAGGCGGTGTTTGCGGTGGTGGCGGAAACGAGAGCGGCCGCCCGCAAGGCTGCCCGACTCGGACATGTCATGGTCGAGGCGGACGATCCTGTTGTGACGGTCGCCGCGGCGCTGGACGCTGATGCGACGGTGCTGCCCGATTATGCCTTCCGCCGGGGCGGGGTTGCGGAGGCGCTGGCTGCGGCGCCGCATCGGGTAACCGGCGCCTTTGCAATCGGCGGGCAGGAGCATTTCTACCTCGAAGGGCAGATTGCTCTGGCCATACCCGGCGAGGATGGCGCTGTTGTCGTGCATTCGTCGACGCAATATCCCAACGAGGTGCAGCATATCGTTGCAGGTGTGCTCGGCGTGGCGATGCACAAGGTGACGGTGATCTGCCGGCGGATGGGCGGCGGTTTCGGCGGCAAGGAGAGCCAGGCCAGCCAATGGGCGGCGCTGGCAGCGCTCGCGGCGCGGCTGACGGGGCGGGCCTGCAAGCTCAGGCTCGATCGCGACGATGATTTCGTGCTGACCGGCAAGCGGCACGATTTCGATGTTCAGTATACCACGGGATTTGACAACGACGGACGCATTGCCGGGCACGACGTGCTTTATTGCGCCCGCTGCGGCTGTTCGGCGGACCTGTCGCAAGGCGTGGTCGATCGCACGATGTTCCATGCAGCCAATGCCTATTTTCTGCCCGCGACGCAGATCGCGACGCGGCGGCTGCGCACGAACACGGTCTCGGCGACAGCGTTCCGGGGGTTCGGCGGGCCGCAGGGCATGCTGGCGATGGAGCGGGTCATTGATGCCATCGCCTGGCGCCTTGGACGTGACCCGCTCGATGTGCGCAAGGCCAATTTCTATCGCCCCGGCTCCGATGTCACGCCTTATGGCCAGACAGTCGAGGATTGCGAGACCTTGCCGGCGCTGGTCGAGGCGCTGGAGGTATCCAGCGGATATTGGGCAAGGCGGGCGGAGATCGCCGCGTTCAACCGCGGCTCGCCCATTCTCAAGCGTGGTCTTGCGTTGACGCCGGTGCAGTTCGGCATTTCCTTCACGCTGATGCATCTCAACCAGGCAGGCGCGCTGGTGCATGTGTTCGCCGATGGGTCGGTGACGCTCAACCATTCCGGCACGGAGATGGGGCAGGGGCTGAACCTGAAGGTGGCGCAGGTGGTGGCCGAAGCCTTCGGCCTGCCGGTCGGGCAGATCCGGATCACGGCAACCCAGACCGACAAGGTGCCGAACGGTTCTGCGACAGCCGCCTCGGCCGGCTCGGACCTCAACGGAATGGCGGCACTGAACGCGGCGCAGGAGATCCGCGCGCGCATGGCGGTGGTCGCTGCCGGTCAGCTCGGGGGGCGCGCGGAGGACGTGGTTTTCGCCGGGGGACAGGCGCGATGTGCCGGCCGGGAAATCGGATTTGCGGACCTTGCCCGGCAATGCTGGCTGAACCGGGTCTCGATGTCCGCGACGGGGTTCTACCAGACACCCGACATCCACTGGAACCGCGCGGCGGGCAGTGGCAAGCCATTTCTCTATTTTGCCTATGGAGCGGCGTGCAGCGAGGTGATGATCGATAGCTTGACCGGCGAAATGCGGGTGCTGCGCGTGGACATCCGGCACGATTGCGGCCGCTCGCTCAATCCGGCCATCGACCGGGGGCAGATCGAGGGCGGCTTCGTGCAGGGAATGGGCTGGTTGACCAGCGAAGAGCTTGTTTTCGGTCGCGACGGGCGGCTGCTGACACATGCCCCGTCCACCTACAAGATCCCGGTGGCGTCCGACGTTCCGGCGGATTTTCGCGTCAGCTTGCACGACAGCGGCCGTCTGCCGAATACGGTGTTTCATTCCAAGGCGATCGGCGAGCCGCCGCTGATGCTGGCGCTGTCGGTGTTCTCGGCGATCGGCGATGCGGTGCACAGCCTCCATCCCGGGCGCTCGGTGGCGCTTGATGCGCCGGCGACGCCCGAGGCGATCCAGCGCGCGGATGGCGAAGGCACGTTCGGCGGCCGAGAAGATCGAGAACATCGAGGTGAAGATGTTGTGATGGTAGAGCCGGCCAGTCATGACGTTGGTGATGACGTCGAGGCGGCCGACGAGGTTGAACTGCTGGAAGACCATGGCGCAGCGCGAACGCCATTCGAGCAGGTCCTTGCCCTTCAGCGCCGTGACGTCGCGGCCCTCATAGAGGATCTTGCCGGATGTGGGATCGTTCAGCCGGTTGACCATGCG
>DAOMXG010000017.1:0-23162 GCA_035436995.1 Beijerinckiaceae bacterium | reverse complement strand
CACGCAGATCACCGACGCCGCCCCCCTCGCCGGACTGACCGCGCTGACCACGCTTGACCTGAGCAACACGCAGATCACCGACGCCGCCCCCCTCGCCGGACTGCCGGCTCTGCAAAGGATAATCGTCGGATCAGAAAAGCGCGCGCGCGCGCTGGCCAAAACCCTGGTTCGACATTATCGGATCGACCACGACAACACAGAGCCCATCTGGTGGGAAATCCACCTCGAACCCCTCACCCGCCCAAAGCGGCCTTGACCAGCCCGCTCGCCTTGCCGAAATCCATGCGGCCGGCGAATTTGCCGCGCAATTCGGCGATCACCTTGCCCATGTCCTTCATCGAGGCGGCGCCGGTGGCGGCAATGGCGGCGGCGATGGCGGCCTTGACCTCGGCCTCATCCATCTGCTGCGGCAGGAACGAGGAGATGACCGCGATTTCCGCGCGCTCGCCGGCGGCAAGCTCCGGCCGGCCGCCCTTGTCGTAGATGTCCGCCGATTCCTGCCGCTGCTTGATCATCTTCTGCATCATGCCGAGGATGTCCTCGTCGCTCGCCTGCCCCTTGCCGGCCCCGCGCGCCTCGATGTCCTTTTCCTTCAGCGCGGCAATGATCAGCCGGATGGCGCCCACGCGCGGCTTGTCGCCGGCCTTCATCGCTTCCTTCATCTGATCCATGAATGCGCTGCGCATGTCTGTCCCTTTCGATAAAAAGCCTGTTGCCGGCGCCGGGTTGGCGTTGACCTCGGCGCCGCCACGGTCTAGGTCGCTTGGCTTTAGAGACAAACTTTGCAACGGGCAACGGATGCCGTCACGCATCCGGCCCTTTTGCCGCGCATGGAGCACCGCATGAGCACCGCAACCGGCTGGAACGAACCCAAACCCACCGCCGTTCTCGTGCTGGCCGATGGCACGGTGATCGAGGGTCACGGCGCCGGCGCCATCGGCTCGGCCACCGGCGAGGTCTGCTTCAACACCGCCATGACCGGCTATCAGGAGATCCTCACCGATCCCTCCTACACCGGCCAGATCATCACCTTCACCTTTCCCCATATCGGCAATGTCGGCGTCAACGACGAGGACGTCGAGACCGTCAACATGGCGTCCGAAAGTGGCGTGCGCGGCGCGGTGCTGCAATCGCCGATCACCAACCCCTCCAACTATCGCTCGGCCAGACATTTCGATGCCTGGCTGAAAGCGCGCAACATCATCGCCATCACCGGCGTCGATACCCGCGCGCTCACCGCGCTGATCCGCGACAAGGGCATGCCCAATGCCGTCATCGCCCATGATCCGAGCGGCAACTTCAATCTTGCCGCGCTGAAAGCTGCCGCCCGCGCGGTGCCCTCGATCGACGGGCAGGATCTGGTGCCGGCCGTCGCCACCACCCAGCGTTTCGGCTGGGACGAGACCGACTGGCTGTGGGGCCGCGGCTATGGCCGGCAGGACAAGCCCTCGTTCAACGTCATCGCCATCGATTATGGCGTCAAGCGCAACATCCTGCGCCTGCTCGCCGATCGCGGCTGCAAGGTCACCGTCGTGCCGCCGACCATGCCGGCGGCGGACATTCTGGCGATGCGCCCCGATGGCATCTTCCTCGCCAACGGCCCCGGCGATCCGGCGGCGACGGGCGAATACTCCGTGCCGACCATCAAGGCGCTGCTCGATGCGAAGGTGCCGACCTTCGGCATCTGCCTCGGCCACCAGATGCTGGCGCTGGCGCTCGGCGCCAAAACCCTGAAAATGCCGCAGGGCCATCACGGCGCCAACCATCCGGTGAAGGAGCATGCCACCGGCAAGGTCGAGATCGTCTCGATGAACCACGGCTTCGCTGTCGATCCGGCAACGCTGCCGGCCCATGCCGAGGAGACGCATGTCTCGCTGTTCGATGGCTCCAATTGCGGGCTGAAGCTCAAGGATCGCCCGGCGTTCTCGGTGCAGCACCACCCCGAAGCCTCGCCCGGGCCCCGCGACAGCCACTATCTGTTCGACCGGTTCGTGACGCTGATGCAGGCAGCCAAAAAGGCGGCGTGAGCGCCAGGTTAGGGTGCCCCCCCTTCCCCCTTGCGGGGAAGGGTCGGGGATGGGGGTGGATGATCCGGACTTCCGCACGCCAGATTTTGCAGCACCACCCCCACCCGGTCCTCCACACGCAGTCAAGTTTCCGCAGACTGCGTAAACTTGACTGCCATGCTCGGACCACCCTCCCCACAAGGGGGAGGGATAAGCTGAAACGCCCAGCCATAGGAGCGAAGCGACGCCGAGCTGATGCGAGGGGCGCCTTTGCCCCGCCGAAGGCGTAGGAGCAACGCGACGCCGAGCTGATGCGAGGGGCGCCTTTGCCTCGCCGAAGGCGTAGGAGCAAAGCGACGCCGAGCTGATGCGAGGGACGCCCTTGCCTACGGCAAGGGCCACTTAGTACGCCCAGCGCTGGGCCTTGGCGACGATGAAGTCGCGGAATGCCTGGACGCGCGCGCCCCCCTTCAGCGCTTCGGCGAACACCAGGAAGCATTCGAGCTGCGGCATTGATTCGGAGGCGAGCACCTGCACGAGGCCGGTGTTCGGCTCGACCAGATAGTCAGGCAGCACGGCGATGCCGGCGTTGCGCTGGGCGCCGCGCATCAGGCTGGTGAGGCTGTTGACCGTCAGCGCCGGCACGCGCGGCCCGCTGGCGTCGCGCCCTGCGGTCAGGTGCCAGTTGAGGTTCTTCAGATAGGAAGGAATGTCGCCGCCGAACGCCAGCAGCCGATGCTGGTCGAGATCGACCGGCAGGCGCGGCTGGCCGTAGCGCTTGAGATAGTCCGGCGAGGCAAAAGCGTGGAAATGCACGGTGAACAGCTTGCGGCGGATCAGATCGCCCTGAATCGGTTCGCGCAGGCGCAAGGCGACATCGGCCTCGCGCATCGCCAGATCGAGTTCGTCATCGGTCAGGATGATCTCCAGCCTGATGTCGGGATATTGCTCGATGAACTCCTCGAGTCGTGGCGTCAGCCAATGCGCGCCGAGCCCAACATTGGCGGTAACCTTCAGCAACCCGTCCGGTTTCTGCCGGCTGTCCATCAGCTGCGCCTGGGTCTGTTCGAGCTTCTGCACCAGATCGCGGGCGGCGCGGAACAACAGCTCGCCCTGCTCCGTCAGGACCAGTCCGCGCGCATGGCGATGGAACAGCGGAACCTTGAGCTCACCTTCGAGCGCGCTGACCTGCCGGCTCACCGCCGACTGGCTGAGGCCCAGAACGTCACCAGCCTTGGTCAGGCTGCCGGCAGCCGCCGCAGCATGAAAAATCCGAACCTTGTCCCAATCCATCCCTCAAACGGAATCACAGGGCCTCACATTGCGCCACGCCTCCCGATGTGGCGCGTTCCCCTTCGATGCCGCCTCCCTTTGGTTTGCCGACCGTGGCAAGCCCACGCCGGAAAGGCAAGCACAATCTGTGTCAGAATGTCACGGTCGGCGCATCAGGCCCCGGCCTGCGCATGCAGCCAGCGTTCGGCTTCCAGCGCCGCCATGCATCCCATGCCCGCCGCCGTCACCGCCTGCCGATAGGTCTCGTCGGCGACATCGCCGGCCGCGAACACGCCGGGAATGTTGGTCGCGGTCGATCCGGGCACGGTGGCGATGTAGCCCGACGGCTTCAGCGTCACCTGCCCGGCGAACAGTTCCGAGGCCGGCGCATGACCGATGGCGACGAACAGCCCGTGCGTCCTGTGGTCCGACAACGCGCCGGTCTTGACGTTGCGGATCCTGAGATGGGTGACGCCCGGCGGGTCTTTTTCGCCGCAGATTTCCTCCACCGCGCTGTCCCAGAGGAACCTGAGCTTCGGATGCTTGAACAGCCGGTCCTGCAGGATTTTCTCGGCCTTCAGCGTATCGCGCCGATGCACCAGCGTCACCGAACTGGCGAGATTGGCGAGATACAGCGCTTCTTCCACCGCCGAATTGCCGCCGCCGACCACCACCACATCCTTGCCGCGATAGAAGAACCCGTCGCAGGTGGCGCAGGCCGAGACCCCATAGCCCTTGAAGCTTTCCTCCGATGGCAGGCCCAGCCATTT
Source organism: Beijerinckiaceae bacterium (assembly GCA_035436995.1). Classification (GTDB taxonomy): domain Bacteria; phylum Pseudomonadota; class Alphaproteobacteria; order Rhizobiales; family Beijerinckiaceae; genus JAIUNP01. Next base: position 19,114 of record DAOMXG010000017.1, on the reverse strand, counting down.
GGCCTTGGCGCCGGTGGCGATGATCAGCGCATCGGCGGTAAACCTGGCGCCGGAATCGCAGGTCACCGCGAAAGGCCGCTGGCCAAGCTCCACCTTCGTGACGTGATCGGAGATCATCTCCGTGCCGACATGCTCGGCCTGCAGCCGCATCTGTTCCATCAGCCACGGCCCCTGGATCACATCGGCAAAGCCCGGATAGTTCTCGACATCGGTGGTGATCATCAACTGCCCGCCCGGTTCGAAACCGGAGATCATCACCGGCTTGAGCAGCGCGCGGGCGGCATAGATCGCCGCCGTATAGCCGGCCGGGCCGGAGCCGATGATCAGGACCTTGGTGTGGCTGGGTGCGGTGGACATGGCTGCTCTCGTTCAGGAAAGGGCGCGGCGGTGGAGGAGATAGCGCCGGGCCAGTTCGGCGGCAATCGCCGGGGTGGAGTCGATTGGCTGATATGGGGATCCGGCGATGGTTCCGTCAAACCGGTGGACGACGCCAGCCCGTTCAAGCTGGCGCAGGAAGCGCGTGATCTTGTCGCTGCCGCCGGAGGGTTCGAACAGCAGGACCGGCTTGCCGGTCGCCGCCGCCTCGCCGGCCATATTGACCGAATCGGCAGTCACAACCACCGCATCGGCCAGCGCCAGCAGAGCGATATAGGGGTTCTCGCCCGTCCCGTCCCAGAAGAAGCCGCCGCTGCCGCGCACCAGTTCCGTCAGCGCTCCCGCCAGCGCCGGCGGTGTCCGTCGCGAGGCGGTCGCCATCAGCGTCGCGCCGGTCTCCGCCAGCCGCGTGCAATGGGCGAGCAATGTTGCAATGTCGCCCGGCGTGAAGCGATGATGCGCGCTGTCACCGCCGATCAGCACCGCGACGCGCGGCCCCGGCAACCGGTCGAGGCCATAAGGCGGATTCGTCCGTGCTGCGGCCAGTCGTTCCGGACTGATTCTGTGCGGAGAGGTCAGCGTGGCCAGCACATTGGCGCCACGTAGCCGGTCATGCTCCGGCACCCAGAGGAAATCGGCTGTTCCGGCGCCGCAGCGCGGATCCTTCAGGAACACGGTGAAGCAGCGCCCGCCCGACAGCGCCTTGACCTTGCGCAGATAGCTTGCCGTGCGGCGTCCGGAGGCAATGGCGATATCCGGCAAGGGACCGGCCAACGGACTGCCGGGCCGCCCCGGCGCCTCGGCCGGGTCAATGCCGCCCCACGGCATCAGCCAGAGATAGGGCGCGCGCGGCTTCACGCGCCGCAGCTCCGGCTCCAGGCCGAGCCGCTCTGCAACCCCCAGGCACTGCACCTCGTCGCCCGCCTTGCCATCGGAAAGAACCCAGACGCGGGCGCCCGCCACGCCGGCACGAGCCAGGGCAAGATCGGGAACGGAACTGGGAGGCATCATCGGGTCCGGCACGGCAACGCTTGAAGCGCGTTTTTCGCCGCCCCGCAACCCATGCCGTGCCCTCAACCCACAGGCCGGCAGCGCTTGCAGGGGCGAAAGCCGGCGCTGATGGCCTTGGCTGGGGTTTCGTAAAAGCGCACGTTCTCCCGTTTCGGCCGCGCGGCACAGACCGGGCGGCAGACAATCCCGGTCGTCACCACCCCGACCACAAACGCGCCATCCGCCGCAGGATCGCGCGCCACGAACGCGGCCCAGCGGGAGTCATCGGTGAGAAATGTCGTGGTGAGAAATGTCGTCATGGGACGCCTCGCTGCAAGGTCGCAGCCAGTTTGGTCCGGGCCTGCGCTCAGCGCGACCCGTTTTCGGCAAGCGCCGGCACACGCAACGCGAAACTGCGCCGGAAGCCGCATTGATGCCAGTTGCGCGGCTCGCCCGTGTCGAGATGCACCGACTTGGTATGACAATAGGTGCCGACCCCGCCGGCCCCCGGCAGATTGCGCAGAAACTGAACGAGCCTGCCCGCCGGAACATCGGGAATGAAGAAATCCGCCGCCTCGCATCTGCGATGATAGGAACCCCGCCGCCCATAGGGCCGGAAACCCGAGGTAATCACCGGCTTTGCGCCAAAATGCTCGCCGGCCTTCTGAATCATCGCCATCAACGACGGTTTGAGGCAGGCGATCTGCACCGAATCCACCTGCTTCTCGGCAATCTTGGAGGCCTCCTCATCGTCCAGTCCCTCTTCGTCGGACGGCGACATCGGCTTGGGAAGAAACGGGTTGGAGAGGTCCAGGCGCGTGACCTGCGTGGCCCTGGACGACGGCCCTTCGACCGGCCGGTCCGGTGCGGCGCCAACCGCTCGGACCAGAATGCTCTGCTCGGCCGCATCATTGGCCGGCGCATCGACCGACGGGGCGCCTGTTCCAGAAAGCAGGGCGAAGATCCCGGTTGCCCGCGCTGGCGGTTCCGGTTCCGCCTTCGCAGCCGGGGCGGAGGCGGCCCCGGAAAGCCGCGCTTTTGCGGCGTCCTCCTTGGCAGCCGCCGCCCGCAAGGCAGAATCGGGCCTCGGCGGCAAGGGAACATTCGCCAGTTTCGGCTGAGAGCTGGCCGGCGCCTGTGTCGCCTTTGGCGATCGGGACGGATCGGCCGCTTTTGCGGGCTCTGCGGCCTCGGCTGACTCCGGCTCGGCCTCGACGCTTTCGCTCTGCGGACTGGGCGCCGGGGCAACAGGAAATCTGAAAGCCGACCATGGTGCAGCCGACCGGCCGGGCTGGTCCTGCGGCAGCAGAGACAGAGCCGGCCCCTGCGCATGCGCCGGCAGGCTCGCCGAAACAGCAAGCGCCAGAATTCCGGCAATCCATGCAGACCTGCATGCCCTGGTCAAAAGCTTCTCCACGCCTGAACAGGCCCTACACGACATCGTGCGGTCCCGTCTCGGCGCCAATTGTGCCCAAACAAAGGCAGAGGCTTCATGTCAGGGCGTTGCAGAACCGCTGAATGCGCCGGCAGGCCTCTTCCAGCTTGTCGTTGGAGGTGGCGTAGGAAACCCGGAAATTCGGCCCCAGACCGAACGACGAGCCGTGCACCGTGGCGACGCCCTCCTCGTTCAGAAGCTCCATCACGAAGTCCTCGTCGGTCGCAATGACCTTGCCCGACGGCGCCTTGAGACCAATCAGATCCCTGCACGAGGGATAGACGTAGAATGCACCCTCGGGCGTCGCGCAGGTGATGCCGCGGCACTGGTTGAGCATCGAGACGACGAGATCGCGGCGCTGCTCGAACACCTTCTTGGACATCGGGATGAAGTCCTGCGGCCCGTTCAGCGCCTCCACCGCCGCCCATTGGGCGATCGAGCAGGCGCCCGAGGTCTGCTGACCCTGCACCATGTCCATCGCCTTGATCAGCGCTTCCGGCCCACCGGCATAGCCGATGCGCCAGCCGGTCATGGCATAGGCCTTGGACACCCCGTTCATCGTCAGCGTCCGGTCATACAGTGCCGGCTCCACCTGAGCCGGCGTCGTGAACACGAAATCGCCGAAGGTGAGATGTTCATACATATCGTCAGTCAGCACCCACACATGCGGATGCTTGATGAGCACATCGGTCAGCGCCCTGAGTTCGGCGCGGGTATAGGCGCCGCCGGTCGGGTTAGACGGCGAGTTGAACACCAGCCATTTGGTTCGCGGCGTGATCGCCTTCTCAAGCTCGTCCGCCTGCAGCTTGTACTTGTTCTCGGGCCTGGTGAGCACCGACACCGGCGTGCCGCCGCACAGCGCCACCATTTCCGGATAGCTGACCCAGTAGGGCGCCGGAATGATCACCTCATCGCCCTTGTTCAGGGTAGCCATGAACGCGTTGAACAGGATCTGCTTGCCACCGGTGCCGACGATGATCTGGCTCGGCTTGTAGGTCAGCCCGTTCTCGCGCTTGAACTTGGCTGCGATCGCCTCCCTGAGTGGCTGGATGCCGGCCACCGGGGTGTATTTGGTCTCGCCGCGCTGGATGGCGGCAATCGCCGCATCCTTGATGTTCTGCGGTGTGTCGAAATCGGGCTCGCCGACCGACAGCGAGATGACATCCTTGCCCTTGGCCTTGAGCTCGCGCGCCATCTGGGTCAGGACGATGGTGGCCGAGGGCTTCACGACAGACAGGATATCGGCAAGAAAGGCCATGGCGAACGGCTCCAGCTTATGCAAACTTGTCCGACAAGGGACGGACTTCCTTAGGCAAGCCCGCCCGTCGCTTCAAGGGAAAATGCGGGCAGGGGCTCGCGCCGATGCAAGAAGGGTTGATCCGCATGAGCACTCACCTCAACCGCCGCTCCTGGCTGGCCGCCGCCGGAGCGGCCCTTGCCCTGCCGCAGATGGCCAGCGCACAAGGCTTTCCCAACAGGGTTGTCCGCATCGTTGTCCCCTATCCGCCGGGCGGGCCGACCGACGCGCTGGCGCGCATCATCGCCAATGAAATCCAGGGCGATCTCGGCCAGACCGTGATCGTCGAGAACAAGCCCGGCGGCGCCGGTTCCATCGGCACGCGCGGCGTCGCCAGAGGCGAGACCGACGGGCATACGATCGTGCTCGGCAACAACCAGACCCACGTCAACAACGCCTTTCTGGTCAAGGAGGCCGGCTACGATCCGATCAAGGATTTCGCTCCCCTCGCCGGCCTTGCCGACCTTCAGCATGTGCTGGTGGTGACCAATGCTCTGGCGGCCACCAAGGTCTCCGAACTGGTCGCTTTGGCCAAAAAGGACCCCGGCAAGTTCAACTACGGGTCCACCGGCATCGGCTCCGGCTCGCATCTGGCGATGGAACTGTTCAAGACCCGCACCGGCACCGACATGACCCATATCCCCTATCAGGGCGCCGGCCCCATGGCCGCCGAGGTGATGGCCGGGCGGATCGAACTGGCCTTTGCCACGCTGCCGAGTGTTCTCGGACAGATCCGGGGCGGCTCTATGCGCGCCCTGGCGGTAGCCAGCCTCAACCGCGCCCCGCAACTGCCCGATGTCCCAACGCTGAAGGAACAGGGCTTGGTCGATTCCGAAGCGGACAGCTGGCTCGCCCTGTTTTCCCCGGCCGCAACGCCGCCCGAGGCGCGCGACCGGCTGACCAAGGCGGTGCTGGGCGCGCTCGGCAAGCCGGCGGTCGCCGAAGGCGTGGTGAAACTCGGCTTTGCCCTGTCGCTGCGCGAACCCGCCGCCTTTGCAACCTACCACAAGGCGGAAATGCTCAAATGGGAAGCGGTGATCAAGGCCGCCAAGGTCGAGCCGCAATAGCCATTCGCTGGGCCTGCGCCGGCATTGCCTAGAGCATTTTCAAGCGAAGTGGAACCCGGTTCGCGTGAAGAAAACGCGGCAACACATGAAACAGGAGCATGATCCGGCATGGTGGCGAGCCATGCCGTGCGCGCATATGACCTATACCAATTATTAAATTGTGCGTCGCAAAAGAATCAACGATATCTAAGTTGTCAGAGCGACGGCCACACATCTCCTCCCGGTGCAGAGCCCCTCTGGCGTTATACGCTCTTCTCCTCCCGTGGAGCGTATTCTTAAGCCGGATACCTCGACATGTAATGTAGTCGAGGTATCCGGCCTTGTTTTTTGTGCGCGTTATCAAGTGATCAGAGCATGCTGGTCACGACGCGCCAGCATCCACCCGATGGCAGCATGCTCTAAAAAAGCGCTCTTCTTCTTGTTTTCGCATTTTCTTGACGCGAACCGGAACCCACTTCGCTTGAAAATGCTCTAGGTGAACAGCTTTTCGTTCTCCAGCCCACGGTAGAGGGCTGCCACCTGTTCGGCATAGCCATTGAAAATCAATGTCTTGGTGCGGGAGTAGGAGCCGAGCACCTCCTCCTCTTCCTGGGACCAGCGCACATGCGGCACATCCGGGTTCACATTGGCCCAGAAGCCGTACTCATCCGGTTGCAGTTTTTCCCACAGGCTGACCGGCCGCTTTTCCACAAAGCTGATGCGCACCACGGATTTGGCGCTCTTGAACCCGTATTTCCACGGCAGAACCAGCCGAACCGGTGCCCCGAACTGCTTTTTCAGCGGCTTGCCATAGGCGCCGGTTGCCAGAAACGCCAGTTCATTGGCCGCTTCCGCGATGGTGATGGCCTCCGAATAGGGAAAGCCATAGACCGGCGAGCGCTGTCCCGGCGCCATTTTCGGATCGTGAAACGTTTCAAAGCGAACGTATTTCGCCGAGGCCAGCGGCCGCACATGGTCGAGCAGCGCCTTGAGCGGCACCCCGCTCCACGGCACCACCTTGGCCCAGGTCTCGACGCAACGATGGCGATAGATGCGCTCCTCGCGCGGCAGCAGCCGCAGCAGATCATCAATCCCCATCTCGATCGGCTTTTCCACCTGCCCATCGATCCTGATGGTCCACGGCCGCACCACCAGCGCCTGCGCGGCGCGCTGGATCCGCTTGCCCGAGCCGAATTCGATGAAGTTGTTGTAATTGGCGACCAGCGTCTCGTCGGTCACCTTGCCGCGAGGCGGGTAGGCATCATTGCGCGCAAAGGGATACAGCACCATCGACGGATCATCATCGACCCGCTGCGCCCCTGCCGCAGATGCAGAAGCCAGCAACGCCAGACCACCGCCGAGCATCTGGCGGCGGCTGGGGGCAACGCCATCGGGCGTTACCGCCGATTCGGGCAATTCCCACGAGTGAGGGCGGCGGATGAGCATTGCAGGATTCCTGTGTGAGTCAGCCCTGAAGGCTTGAGCGGCTGGCTTCATACGCAAGCCAACTGCTCTTCGCTCTCAGCTCTGCTCACAGCAAGTCAAAAACCCGCGATCAGGGCTCAGCTCTTGCCGAGGACTTCCTCGCGCAGCACACGCCGCAACAGCTTGCCGACATTGGTCTTGGGCAAGGAATCGCGGAAATGCACCTGCTTGGGCACCTTGTAGGCGGTCAGCTTTTCCTTGGCGAAGGCCCGAACGGCATCGGCGGTCAGCTCCGGATCCTTCTTGACCACATAGGCGGCCACTGCCTCGCCAGAGCCGGCATCCGGCACGCCGATCACCGCCACCTCGAGCACGCCGGGATGGCTGGCGAGCACATCTTCAACCTCGTTGGGATAGACGTTGAAGCCCGACACCAGGATCATGTCCTTGAGGCGATCGACGATCTTGAACTGGCCGTCCGGCAGCATCATCGCAATGTCACCGGTGCGGAAGAACCCGTCCGCCGTCATCGTCTTGGCCGTCTCGTCCGGGCGCTGCCAATAGCCGGCCATCACCTGTGGGCCACGCACGCAGAGTTCGCCCGACTGGCCGGCGGGCAGGTCTTGCCCCGCCTCGTCGCGGATTGCCACATCGGTCGACGCAACCGGAAAGCCGATCGTGCCCGAGAACTCTTCGAGGAACGGATCATTGAGCGTCACCACCGGCGAGGTCTCCGACAGTCCATAGCCTTCGAGGATCGCCGTTCCGGTCAGCTCCTTCCACTTGCGCGCCACAGCCGACTGGACCGCCATGCCGCCAGACACCGAGATCTTCAGCGAGGAGAAATTGACGCCCTTGATGTCCGGGTGATTGGCGAGCGCGTTGTAAAGCGTGTTGACGCCCGAAAACAGCGTGACGCGGCACTTCTTGATGATGGCGATAAAGCCGGCGAAATCGCGCGGATTGGCAATCAGCAGGCACATCGCCCCCATGCGCCACATCATCACGCAGCAGCAGGTCAACCCGAAGATGTGATACAGCGGCAGCGCCGTCACCATGACGTGGTTCGGCTCACCCTGCATTTTCGGCGACAGCCACATGTCGCATTGCAGGACATTGGCGACGACATTGCGATGCAGCAGCGTCGCACCCTTGGAAACGCCGGTGGTTCCGCCGGTATATTGCAGGAACGCCACATCATCCTGGGTGATGGTGACGGCATTCATCGGCTTGGAACGCCCGGCCGCGATCACATCGGAAAACGCGATCGTGCCGGGGATGGACCAGGCCGGCACCGCCTTCTTCACATATTTGGACACCAGATTGATGATCTTGCCCTTGAGGCCGAGCAGATCACCCGGCTTGACGATCACCACGCGCTTGACGTTGGTGCCCTTGATGCCATCCTGCGCGACACTGGCAAAATTTTCGAGCACGAACAGCGTGGTCGCGCCGGAATCCTTGAGTTGGTGGTTGAGCTCGCGCACCGTGTAGAGCGGATTGATGTTGACGACCGTGCAGCCCGACAGGATGACGCCGAAGATCGAGGCCGGATAGGCCATCACATTCGGCATCATCAGGCCGATACGCTCGCCCTTCACACAGCCCTGCTGATGCAGCCAGGACGCCACAGCCTCGGCCATGGCGAACATCTCGGCAAAGCTCAGCTTCTTTTCAAAGCTCTCGAATGCCGGCTTGTCGGCATACCGCTTGGCGCAATCCCTCAGGATATCGGCAAGCGTGCCCCCTGCGGCAACATCAATTTCATGAGGCATACCGGCCGGATAATGACGCAACCACGGCCGATCCAATGCGGTCTTCGCGCTCATTGCTTTCCTCCCCGAAAGCACCGGCATTCGCTGCCGGTAGACGCCTTTTGTTCACACCTGAACACTATGGCGTGACGCAGCTTGCGAGTCGAGAGGGAAAACGGCCCTGCGTCACCGGAAGGCGACTTTGACGATCTCGTAGCTCTTGGCGCCGCCGGGCGTGTTGACCTCGACACTGTCGCCGACCGATTTGCCAATCAGCGCCCGCGCGATCGGCGAGGAGATCGACACCCGCCCAAGCTTCACATCGGCCTCGGTCTCGCCAACAATCATGTAGGCGCGCTCTTTCTCGGTCTCTTCATCCACCAGGGTCACGGTGGCGCCGAATTTCACCTTGCTGCCGCTCAGCTTCGATATGTCGATGACATCGGCGCGCGAGATCAGGCTCTCCAGTTCGGTGATGCGCCCCTCGTTGAGCGCCTGCTGCTCCTTGGCCGAGGAATATTCGGCATTCTCCGAAAGATCGCCATGGGCCCGCGCTTCCTGGATGGCCAGGATAATGCGCGGCCGCTCTTCCTGCTGGCGGCGCTTCAACTCCGCTTCCAGCGCGGCGAACCCCTGAGGCGTTAACGGGACACGTTCCATGGTCTATCCATTCATAGAAGTAGGCCGCCGCCGGGGCGGCGTCGCCACAGGCTCGCAAGGCAGAGTGATTCAATTCGCCATTGCGTGCAAGTGCGATAAAAGGGCGGGCTATCGGGCATAATCCTGCAGCGCCCGCACTTCGAGATCGCCGCCGAGATAGGCCGCAATGCCTTCGGCCGCGGCCACTGCGCCCGCCAGTGTGGTGTAATAGGGAACCTTGGCGAGCAGGGCCTGCCGCCTCAGTTCCTTACTGTCAGCCATCGCCTGGGCGCCATCGGTGGTGTTGAACACCAGTTGCACGCGCCCGTTCTTGATCTCGTCGACGATATGCGGCCGGCCTTCAAGCACCTTGTTGATGCGCTCGCATTTGACCCCCTGCTCGACCAGATAGCGCTGTGTGCCGCCTGTGGCGATGATGCGGAAGCCGAGGCGCACAAGCTCGCGGATCGATTCCAGCAGGCGCGGCTTGTCGTCGTCGCGCACCGAAACAAAGACGGTTCCGGATTTCGGCACCTTGCTGCCCGCCCCGAGCTGGCTCTTGGCGAAGGCGACACCGAACGAGCGATCGAGCCCCATCACCTCGCCGGTCGAGCGCATCTCCGGCCCCAACACGGTATCGACGCCCGGGAACCGGTTGAACGGGAACACCGCCTCCTTGACGCCGACATGATCATACGGCTCGGACTTCAGATCGAAACTCCTGAGCTTTTCACCGGCCATGACGCGGGCAGCGATCTTGGCGAAGGGCGTGCCCACCACCTTGGCGACGAACGGCACCGTGCGGGAGGCGCGCGGGTTCACCTCCAGCACGTAGATGACGCCATCCTTGATGGCATATTGCACGTTCATCAGTCCGACGACATCGAGCGCCAGCGCCAGGGCGCGCGTCTGCCGCTCCAGTTCGGCGATCGTTTCGGCCGACAGCGACCGGGCCGGCAGCGAGCAGGCCGAATCGCCCGAATGGATACCGGCCTCCTCGATATGCTCCATGATGCCGCAGATGAACGCATCCTTGCCATCCGCCAGACAATCGACGTCCACCTCGATCGCATCGGTCAGATAGCGGTCGAACAGGAGCGGATTGCGCCCCAGAACCGTGTTGATCTGCCCGGTCTTGTCGTTGGGATAGCGCGCCTTGATGTCGGACGGAATGAGACTCGGCAATGTGCCGAGCAGGTAATCGTCGAACGCTTCCCGGTCGCGGATGATCGCCATCGCCCGCCCACCCAGCACGTAGGATGGCCGCACCACGAACGGAAACCCGAGCTTCTCGGCCTCGTCACGGGCCTTTTCCACCGAATAGGCGATGCCGTTCTGCGGCTGCCGGAGCTTGAGCTTGTCCAAGAGGCGCTTGAACCGGTCGCGATCCTCGGCCAGGTCGATCGCATCCGGCGATGTGCCGAGGATCGGAATGTCATTTTCTTCGAGAGCCTCGGCCAGCTTCAGCGGTGTCTGGCCACCGAACTGGACGATGACGCCGGCAAGCTCGCCGGCCTCCATCTCCTTGGCCATGATCTCGAGCACATCCTCCTCGGTCAGCGGCTCGAAATACAGCCGGTCCGAGGTATCGTAGTCGGTCGAAACGGTCTCCGGGTTGCAGTTGACCATGATCGTCTCGTAGCCGGCCTCCGCCAGCGCGAAACAGGCATGGCAGCAGCAATAGTCGAATTCTATGCCCTGGCCGATACGGTTCGGCCCGCCGCCGAGGATCACCGCCTTGCGGGCATTCGATGGCCGCGCCTCGTCGGCCGGCGCACAGGCAAACGGCGCCTCGTAGGTCGAATACATGTAGGCGGTCGGCGAAGCGAACTCCGCCGCGCAGGTGTCGATGCGCTTGTAGACCGGCCGCACCCCGAGCGCGCGGCGCGCGGCCCGCACCTCGACCTCGGTCGATTTCACCAGTGTCGCCAGCCGCTTGTCGGAAAAGCCCATCGCCTTGATCTGGCGGAATGCGCCAGGCGTGGTCGGCAGGCCATGCGCCCGCACCATCGCCTCCATGTCGACGATTTCTTTCAACCGTTCGAGGAACCACGGATCGATCCGGCAGGACGCATGAATGTCCTCAAGGCTGAAGCCGACGCGCATCGCCTGCGCCACCTGCAACAGCCGGTCCGGCGTCGGCGTGCCGATGGCCTTGCGGATGGCGTTGTGATCCTCGCCCCTGCCCAGCCCCTCAATCTCGATGTCATCAAGACCGGTCAGCCCGGTCTCCAGGCTGCGCAGCGCCTTTTGCAGCGATTCATGGAACGTCCGGCCGATCGCCATCGCCTCGCCGACCGATTTCATCGAGGTGGTCAGCACCGGATCGGCGCCGGGGAATTTCTCGAAGGCAAAGCGCGGAATCTTGGTGACCACATAGTCGATGGTCGGCTCGAACGAAGCCGGGGTGGCGCCGCCGGTGATGTCGTTGGCGATCTCGTCGAGCGTGTAGCCGACTGCCAGCCGCGCCGCGACCTTGGCGATCGGAAAGCCCGTCGCCTTCGAGGCCAGCGCCGAGGAGCGCGACACGCGCGGGTTCATCTCGATGACGATCATCCGCCCGTCGGCAGGATTGACGGCAAACTGCACGTTCGAGCCGCCGGTCTCGACGCCGATCTCGCGCAGCACCGCCAGCGAGGCGTCGCGCATGCGCTGATATTCCTTGTCGGTGAGGGTCAACGCCGGCGCGACGGTAATCGAATCGCCAGTGTGCACACCCATCGGGTCGATGTTCTCGATCGAGCAGACGATGATGCAGTTGTCGTTTTTATCGCGCACCACCTCCATCTCGTATTCCTTCCAGCCGAGGACGCTTTCCTCGATCAGGACTTCGGAGGTGGGGGAAGCGTCGATGCCGCGCTCGACGATGTCGATGAACTCTTCCTTGTTGTAGGCGATGCCGCCGCCGGTGCCGCCCATGGTGAACGAGGGCCGGATGATCGCCGGCAGGCCGATATCCTTCAGCGCCTCCAACGCCGCCCCGAGCGTCTTGACATGGTGCGAGCGCGGCGTCTCCAGACCGATTTTGGTCATCGCCTCGCGGAACAATTCGCGATCCTCGGCCTTGTCGATGGCATGCGCGGTCGCCCCGATCAGCTCGACGCCGAACTTCTCCAGCACCGAGGTCTTGCCGCCCTTGCCGTCATCGAGGGTCTTGCGGTTGAGCGACAGCGCGCAGTTGAGCGCCGTCTGCCCGCCCATGGTCGGCAGCACGGCAAAGCCCTTCGACCGGTCGCCGCGCTCCTTTTCGATGATCTTGGCGACAATCTCCGCGGTGATCGGCTCGACATAGGTCGCATCCGCCATATCGGGATCGGTCATGATCGTGGCGGGGTTGGAATTGACCAGAACGATGCGGTAGCCTTCGGCCTTCAGCGCCTTGACCGCCTGCGTTCCGGAATAGTCGAACTCGCAGGCCTGGCCGATGACGATCGGGCCGGCGCCGATGATGAGAATGGTGTGAAGGTCGGTTCTCTTTGGCATTTCAGGGTCGTTTCAGCGTGCATGGTCGGCCTCGCGGAACCCCGTTTCAGTGAAACGGCGCGCGGCAGGGAAAGTCGTTCAGTTTGCTAAAGCGCCGCTATAGCCGGGCAAGGCGCCGAGGGAAAGGGAAAAGCGGCAGGTGCAACAGAATGGGGTGAATGCGGGCCGTGGATAACTCGGGGTGGCCCCTCACAGCGCCCCGCCCCTCACCCCAACCCTCTCCCCGCTAGCGGGGAGAGGGAGAAGGGACGTTCCTTGAAAAACTCCCTCTCTCCGCCATTGGGAAGAAGGTCAGCGGCCGAAAGCTGCGATCGTCCCCAATATCTCCCTCTCCCCGCTAGCGGGGAGAGGTTCAGGGTGAGGGGCGGGGCAGGGGGAGGGGCATTCGCCAGGAATCACCTGCCGAAACACCAGCTTTGAGACCCCAGCTCCCTTCCCGGATCGCGTCGATGCGCTCGCCTAGCCGGTCGAAACCGGCTATGCCCGCTGCATGTTCGCGCTTCTCCGCCAGTTCGTCGCCTTTTTCGGTGTCGGCCTTGTCGCCGCCATCGTGCATTACGGCGTGCTGATCGCCGGGGTTGAAGGATTTGGCCTGCGCGCGGTGCCGGCCACGCTGGCCGGCTACATCCTCGGCGGCATCGTTTCCTACCTGCTCAACCGCCGCCACACTTACCGGTCCGAGCGGCCGCATGAGGAGGCCGGCTGGCGCTTTGCGGTCGTCGCCGGCGTCGGATTTGTGTTGACCTACGGGCTGATGAGCCTGTTCGTCGAGCGCATGAGCCTGCCCTACCTGCCGGCGCAGATCGTCACCACCGGCCTCGTGCTGGTGTGGAGTTTCTTTGCCCACAAGTATTTCTCTTTCGGGGACCGCGCGTGACGCAGCTCCTCTGGCTCGCCCTCGGCTGGTGCGCGGTCGGCCTCGGCATCGCCGGGGCAGTGCTGCCGATCCTGCCGACCACGCCGTTCATGTTGGTTGCGGCCTATTGTTTTGCCCGGTCCTCGCCGCGCCTGCATCGCTGGATCGTCGAACACCCGACCTTCGGCCCGCCGGTGCGGCACTGGCAGGCGCATGGCGCCATCGCCCGCCGCACCAAATGGCTGGCCTGTGGCTCGATGGCCGCCGTTCTGGCGATATCCCTGCTGCTTCAGCTCAAGCCGCTGGTGATCCTGATCCAGGCTGTCTGTCTGGCCGGTGCGGCGACCTTCATCGTGACACGCCCCGAACCGCCCTCAGGACTCTGAGACCGGCCGCGCCTCGAAACTCATCCGCGCCGGGTTGTGGCCGATGTTGTGATCGAGCCGCCGCACGGCAAATCCGTGGCGCTGCAGCCGGGCGACCAGATCGGCCTCGGAATGGGTGGAAAATCCCAGTTCGCTCCTGAGCTTGCGATAATCGGACAGCGCCGTGCGGATCAGCCCGCCGATCGCCGCGACCAGAAACCCGCCCGTCATGGCAAAGCCCAGCAGCGCCCTGGCATCGGCCAGCGGCGAGACATTCGGCGGAATGACATCGGCGAGGATCAGCCGCCCGTCCGGCTTGAGCAACCGCTTCCATTCCTCAAGCGATGCCTCAAGCGTCACCTCGTCGAGATATTGCAGCACCGAATTGGCGACGATCAGGTCGAAATGCCCGTCCGGCAGCGACGGCAGATCCTCCGGCGCCATGGCGCGGATCGTGTCCTTGCCGGCAAACTGCGCCGCGATGCGGGCGCGGGTGTTGGGCGCGGCATCGCACAGCACGAGTTCGGCGCAGCGCGCCGCAACCAGATCGGCGGACGTCGCCTCTCCCGAACCGTGATCGAGCACGCGCGCCTGCCCGTTGTCGATCAGGCCGGCGATGTCGCGCGCCACCTGCCGGTAGTGCAGCATCTTGTGCCGCTCGTTCACATAGATCGAGGGGTCGCGGTTCCAGAAATCCACCCAGGAGGTCATGGCGCTGTGATGCACAAGCGCCGCCTCGCTGGCAAGCGGCAATCAGAACTAGAGCACTTTCAGCGAATTCCAATTCACGTAAATGCGCTCCATCTTTTTGTTCTTTCGCATTTTCTTGACGCGAACCGGGCTCCAACTCGCCTGAAAATTCTCTAACGCCCCTTGAGCGACTTCAGATAGGCGATCAGAGCGTCGGTCTGGTCGGGGGTGAAGGTGAATTCCGGCATGTCGGCACCGCGATGGCCGACCGCGACGCCCTCCACCAGCGCTTCCTGCAGATTGTCGAGATCATAGCGCCGGTGCAGCGTGCGGAACGGCGGCGCGCCCTTGCGCGTCGATGCGCCCTTGAGGCCGATGGAATGGCAATTGGCGCAGTTCTTCTCGGCGATGCGCTTGCCCAGACGAATATCGCGGCCACTGTCCTGAGCCTCTGCTGCTCCGGCTGCTGCCAGCGCGATCAAGACACCAAGAATGCGCAGCATATCCGATGACCTTTCAATGTGAATCACCCGCACAAGGATACCGCCTGCATCCCGAACCTGCCAGTTGGCCAATTGCCGCTTCAGCGCACAGAATCGACCAGAACCGACCCTTCTGCTCCCGGCTCCAGCCGCATCCGCCGCTCTGCCAGCCCGCCATAGCCGCCGCGATGCGACACGAACAGGACCGCCGAGTCCTTCAGCTCCTCGTCGAACAGGCGGATCAGCCCGGCCTGCCCCGGCTCGTCCAGCGCCGAGGTCGCCTCGTCCATGATCACCAGCGCCGGCCGATGCAGGATCAGCCGCGCAAAGGTCAGCCGCTGCTGCTCGCCGATGGTCAGGTCGCGATCCCATCGCCGCACATGGTCGAGCCGGTCGATGCGGCCCCCGAGGCCGCAGCGCTGCATGGCCGATTGCACCGCCGCCTCGGAGAAGCGCTCCGGCGGATCGGGATAGCACACCGCCTCGCGCAGCGAGCCGAGCGGCAGATAGGGGCGCGGCGGCAGGAACATCAGCCCCTCGGCGTCCGGCCGACGGATGGTGCCGCCACCCCACGGCCACAGACCGGAAATCGCGCGCAGCAAGGTGGACTTCCCGGTGCCGGCCAGCCCTTCGAGTTGCACCCGCTCGCCCGGAGCCAGCCTGAACGAGGCCGCCGCGATCACCGGCCGGCCGTTCGGCATGGTCACGCGGACGCCCTCCAGCTCCAGCCTGCCCGCCCCCCCGGCTTCGACATGGATGCCTTTCAACTCGGCCTCTTCCAGATGCGAGGTGCGCAATTCCTCCTCGAACCGCATCACCCGGTAGAGCGCGGCGCGGCAATCGGCGATCTTGGCAACGTTGTCGACCAGCCAGCGCAGCGAAGCCTGTACCTGGGTGAAGGCATCGATCAGCCGCATCAGCCCGCCGAATGTCACCGCGCCGGAGAAATATCCGGGCGCCGCCACCAGCACCGGCACGATCAGCGACAGCCAGCCATAACCGGAGGTGACCCAGGTCAGCCGCGCCAGCTTGAATGCGATCTGCCTGAGGATGCCGATCACCGCGCCGATCGGCTGGTTGAGATTGCGCCGTTCGTCAGCCTCGCCGTTGAGAAAGCCGATGCTCTCGGCACTTTCGGTCAGCCGCACCAGCGCAAAACGCAGTTCTGCCTCCTTCTGCGAGCGCTCCGCATTCAGCCTGACCAGCGGCCGGCCGACGAGGAAGGCGAACAGCGAGCCAAGCCCTGCATAGATCAGCGCGCACCAGACCATGTAGCCGGGGATGTAGATTTCCTGCCCGCCGATCCAGAATTTCAGTTCCGAGGAAAGCGTCCACAGCACGCCGATGAAGGTCGTCAGCAGGAAGATCTGCTGGGTCATGCCGACGACAAGCTCGGCCGCCAGTTCGGCCAGCTTGCGCGTATCCTCCTGCACGCGCTGGTCGGGATTGGCGCCGATGTCGCCGGCGAACACCAGTCGGTAGGGCCGGGCGCGCGCCAGCCACAGATCCGCCAGATGCGTGGTCAGGAACTGCCTGAGTTCGATCTTCAGCAGTTCCTGCGCCAGCGTCTGCGCCACCACCAGCGACAGCAGCACCGCCATCAGCATGAAGAACACGCCGGTCATGGTCAGGAACAGGTCGAAATTCTTGGCGCTGAGCGCATCGAAGAACTGGCCGTTCCAGCGGTTGAGCTGGACCTGGGCGACCATGTTGGCGATCAGGATCACGACAATGGCCGCCGCGATCAGCGCAATCCGCCCGCGCGTCGGCGCCTGTCGCAACGCGGCGAACAGCCATCCAAGATCATGCCACACCGTCGCCTGAACGGGAGCGCCCCCGCCCGGCCCGGCCTTGTCCGGCTTTACATCCACCCCGTCTCTCCCGGTCCCGAGTGTTTCCGCCCACGCAACAAAAGGCAAGCGGCTCCTGTGTCGCGCCGAAAAGCGCCTTTGCCACAATGCGGCCCGAATGCCGCCCGGCTTCCACCATCGCGATGTGTTCCAACACACAGCAACAGAGAGTGATTCGGAATTTAGTGGCGGGTGGCGCAGCGGGCCTGGACCAGTGCAGCGCCATCCAGATTCCGAGGTTGGGTGATGCGTATTCCGAAGATTGATGACGACAGCAATCCACCTGAGGAGAAATTGGGCATGCTGAAGGACAGCCTGAAGGACGATCTGCCGCTGAGCATCATCGTCTCGTCCCTGATCATCGGCATCATCTTTGCCGCCGCAACCCTGTATCTCAACGGCCTCGGAACCCTGCTGATCCGCTGAGCGGGCGTCAATCGACCGCCGCCAGCCGCGGGCTTGGCGTGAGCACGACGCACCAGTCCTCGGCGCCGAAATCAGCCCCCAGAACCCAGTGGAATTGCGGGAAGGCCCGCATCAGTTCGGCTTCGTAGGTGTCTTTCATCGTCCGCCGGCACAGCATGAATTTCGGCGCTGCGACAATATCCTCCCGATCCACCACGCAGAACACACCCATCTCCGGATGCCGCTTGAGATAGCGCATCACGGTCGCCACCAGCGTCGGATAGCCGGGGTGCAGCATGTCGTCGAGGCACAGGATGCCCTCGGGATGCATCACTTTGGTTGCGAGTTCGAGGTCCTTGGTCAGGCAGATGTCGGAATGGTCGCCGTCGATGTGGAAGAACCGCACGGCACGGCCCAGCAGCCGCTTTCTCAGATCGCGCACGCCCATGGTCCGCGTATCGGCCTTCCACGCATCAATACGCGGCGCTTTGAGACCATGCGCAGCACAATTGGCGACAAATTCGTCGTAAGTTGCATCACTCGGCCAGGAGAACACGTCGATGCCCAGGCCACGATCCCCCGCCTCGGCCGCCAGCATCATGGCGATGAAGAACCGCCCCTTGAACGCGCCGATCTCGGCGATATCCCCGACAATCCCGCGCCGCGCCTGAAAGGCGATCAGATGCCCGGCAATCGCCGCCGCAAACCGCGATGACATGCCCTTGACCGTCTCGTAATCGCGCTCGAGATAGACATCGAGGGCTGGAATACCGCTGGAAATAGCAATGCGGGGCGAAGCGGAAACGTTCATGACACCACCCGGGATAAGATCAGCCCCGCCAGAATGGCTGCCGTGCGGCGGCGCGTAAAGCCTCACCGGCCGTGAAAAATGATCGCGGCCCCGGCGGCGATCAGTGCAAAGCCGAGAGCGTGCCGCCACGTCAGCATCTCGCCCAGCACGAACACCGAAAATCCGGCGAACACCACCAGGGTGATCACCTCCTGCATCGTTTTCAGTTCCGCTGCCGAATAGACCTGATGGCCGATGCGGTTGGCCGGCACCGCCAGCCAGTATTCGAAGAAGGCGATGCCCCAGCTCGCCATCACCGCAACCCACAACGGCGAGGTCTTGAACTTGAGATGGCCATACCAGGCCACGGTCATGAACACGTTGGATGCGATCAGCATCAGGATCGGCAACAGGGCCGGCGAGGTAAGGTTCAGCATCATGGCAGGGTCCACAGGCGCCAAAGGGCGCCAGATTACGATCAGGCTATCAGTCCGGTCAGCGGCTTGACCGCGCCGCTGTCGGGAAAAACATCCCCCGCCAGCACATTCGCACCGAGACCGAGATGATCCGCAAGCACACCCTTCAGAACGGCGCGCAAATCCGTCGTCGGCCTGAGGTCGCGCCCTTCGAACAGCGCCGCCGGCCTGAGACCCGGCCAATCGGCCAGCACCCTGCCGCCTTTGACCGCGCCGCCGAGCAGGAATGCCACTGTGGCTGTGCCGTGATCGGTCCCCTCGGTCCCGTTGATCCGCGCCGTGCGGCCGAATTCGGTGACCACCAGCACGGCGGTATCCTTCCAGACAGGCTCCAGCAGTCGCTCAAACGCCTGAAACGACCCGTCCAGGCCCGCAAGAAGCGTCGCAAGCCGTCCCTTCGCCCCGCCTTCGTTGGCATGCGTATCCCAGCCCTCGTAGGCCAGAGCAGCAACACGCGGCCCGTCCGCCGCCGCCATCAGCTTCGCCACGCCCTCGGCCACCTGCACCATGCGCTGCGGATTGGCACCGCCACCAACATTCATGCCGTTGGCGCGCGCCATCTTGTCGGTTTCCAACGCAGCGGCGAGCGATTTCATCAGGGCCGGATCACGGTGCTGATAGAGATCCAGCAGCCTGACGGCCAGATCGTCGCCGGCGCGCGGCAGCATCGGCGGTGCCCAGCCAAGCACGGGGGCCTTGCCCCGCAGGATCAAGGGCGTCGCCGGCCCCACCGCAAGGCCACCCCTCTGGCCGATG
>DAOMXG010000016.1:0-23982 GCA_035436995.1 Beijerinckiaceae bacterium | reverse complement strand
AGGCGAGGAACTCGCCGCGACTTGGTTCGTTTCAAAAATTTCTCACTTTTATCAAAGAGATGAGAAATTTTTGAGGTGCACCAAAGAGTCATTATCAATGACTTTTGGTATAAAGCGCTGCTTTGGACACTGGCTTTGTCATTACATCAGTGGTGCCGGGGCAGGCTGTCGTTGATCATTGTCGAATGACCGGCTGGATATTGGCGCATCGCTGCGCAGTCAATTCTGGCATGAAACGAGCGTTGATTAGCGAGTGACGCAATCGATCATGACGCAAGTCCACCGGGTATATTGGCCGATCCGTCCTTACCCTGTCCCGAATTAGGGCGACAATCTGGCCCGCCGCTAGGAACTGTTAACCATACTTTGAGGATTGCCTGATCAAATCGCCAAGTCACCGAACGGATGTGACTCAGGCATTTGGATCATCAGTATGAGAAGCTCCAACCTCATCGTAGCAGGTGTTGCCCTGGCCGCAGGCCTCGGTGCGTGGGTCTTGTCCGGACCGGCTCCGCAGCCGATCGAGGTCCAGGCCAATGCGCCGGCTCCCACGATTTCCACGGTCGATGTTCTTGTGGCAGCCGTTGAAATCCCGGTCGGCGGCACCATCAATGACGCCGAGATGAAATGGGTGGCCTTTCCAACTGGCGCCTCGGACAAGTTCATTACCAAGGTTGAGGGGCAGGATGTGATGGCCGAAGTGCGCGGCTCGATCGCCCGCTACTCCTTTGCCGAGGGTGAGCCCCTGCGACGGGAAAAGATCGTCAAGGTATCGGGCGGCGCCGGCTTCCTGTCCGCCGTTCTGCCTGTTGGCAAACGCGCTGTGGCGATCAAGACCGAGTCCGCGGGCGAAAACAGTGCCGGCGGTTTCATCCTGCCCAACGATTTCGTCGATGTTGTCGCGGTGATGCGCGACGAGGAAGCCAGCAAGGCGCGCGGTCTTGAAGTGTTCCGCACGACGACCGTGCTGACCGGCGTGCGGGTGCTGGCGATCGGCCAGAACATCCAGGAGCGCAACGGCGAGAAATTCATCACCGGCCAGACCGCAACGCTCGAACTCGATCCGGTGCAGGGCGAAAAAGTCATGCTGGCACAACGGGTTGGTACGTTGACCCTGGCCTTGCGCAGTCTTCGCGACGCCTCGAAATCGGGCGAAAGCATTGAAGCCAATGATGTCAAGCGCGGTGTCAACGTCGTTCGTTTCGGACAGGCGCAAGAGATGACGGTGAAATGATCATGTGGCTGCGCGGTTTTGAGACTTTGACGGAAGGATCGACAACGATGGCTCGCTACCTTGGCTCGCTGCGGTCGGCGGTCTCCTGCACCGTGGTGCTGGTGGCAGGCATGGCGCTGACCGCTGCTACGCCGTCAGCTTTCGCCAAGGACCAGGGTCGTAGCGCCATGAGCTACGACACCGTGGAAGTGCCGAAGGTTCAGCCGGGTCCCGCCGATGCCCATACGGCACGGCGCTTCGACATTCCGCTCGGCAAGTCGATCGTTGTCGATCTGCCGCGCGATGCCAAGGAAGTGTTCGTTTCAAGCCCTGAAATCGCCAATGCGGTGGTCCGCACTGCACGCAAGATCTACATCATCGCGCTCAAGCCTGGCTCGACGAGTGTTTTTGTCAACGACAGTGAAGGTCGCCAGCTGGCGGCCTTCGACATTGCAGTGTCCAAGGAACTGAGCCGCGAGCTCAACGTGATGCGCGAAGTGCTGCGCACGGCGCTGCCCGGGGCCAAGATCGAGGTCAATGGCGTTGGCGAGAATATCGTTCTCAGCGGCACGGTTGATTCGCCGCTTGAGGCGCAACGAGCGGTCGATATTGCCAATGATCTGGTCGGCAAGAGCCGTAGCCTGTTCTTTGAATCAAGCGGCTCGGTCATCAATGCCATGCGGATCCGCGGCAAGGACCAGGTGATGCTCAAGGTTACGGTGGCTGAGGTTCAGCGTACCGTGCTCAAGCAGCTCGGCATCAATTTCGACGGCACCTGGAAGGTCGGTGACAGCACGATCAGCGCGCTGATGGACAATCCGCTGTCGGTGCAGAAGCAGGTTCTTTCGTCCACCTCGATCGGTGCGGCGCTCAACAACGGCAGGCAGAACCCGTCGCTGAAGGCGCTGGAGCGACAAGGCGTCCTGCGCACGCTGGCGGAGCCGACCCTGACGGCGATTTCCGGCGAAAGCGCCAAGTTCATTGCCGGTGGCGACATTCCGGTGCCGCAGAGCGAAACCTGCGACTACTCGACCGGCCGCCGCATCTGCACGGTGCAGCTGACCTACCGCGCGATCGGTGTTTCGCTCAACTTTACTCCGGTAGTCATGGCCGAAGGGCGCATCAGCATCCGTTTGGCCACTGAGGTCACGGATCTCGATTCGGACAATCAATTCACCGGTGCAGTGTCGAACTCGCCAGCCTTCCGCACGCGCAAGGCCGAGACCACGGTCGAATTGCCATCCGGCGGCGTGCTGGCCACGGCCGGCCTGATCATGCAGCAGAGCCGTCAGGCGATCAACGGCCTGCCGGCGCTGATGAATGTGCCGATCCTTGGAACGATGTTCCGTTCGCGCGACTATCAGCGCAGCGAGACCGAACTGATGGTCCTGGTGCAGCCATTCATCGCCAGGCCGTCCGAAGCGGGCCAGATCGCCCGCCCGGACGAGGGCTTTGCCGATGCTTCTGATCCGTCGACCGTATTCATGAATCGCCTGGTGCGCTCCTACGGCCAGGGCATTTCGCGGCCCAACAGCTTCCGCGGGCCGGTCGGCTTCATCACAGACTGACGGATCGCACAGCCATGATCCGCCGTCCCCTCACGTTTCGACATCTGGAGTTGGGTTCCATGACCAGTCCCGCCCAAAAGCGCTTTGTCCTGAGGCCCGGTGCAATGATGGGGCGCTGGGCGCTTGTCGTCCTTGCCGGTCTGGCTGCCGCCGGCTGCGTGCGCCGCCCGGTTGAAGTCCAGGCCCAGATTCCCGATGCCTATCAGGAGCGCCACCCGATCGTGTTGGGCGACGTTCAGGCCAAGCTCGATGTGTTTCTCGCTGCAAACGGCGGCCTCGGCTATCGTCAGGCTGGAGATGTGAAGGATTTCGTCCAGCAATATTCCCGGCAGGGCAAGGGCGCGCTGGTTGCCACGCTGCCGGCCGGCGCCCCCGGCGGCTCAGTCCGCCACACGCTTGGTGAAATCCGCAAGATCGCCGCAGCCAACGGCGTCAAGCCCGGCGCGATCCAGGTGAGGAGCGGCGGGGAAACCCATCCGACAGCGGCTTCGGTGCGTCTCACCTTTGCCCGGCTCGATGCCCGGGTCGTCAGCAAATGCGGTCAATGGCCCCATGATCTGGCCGGCGGAAGCACGCTGCAATCCTGGGAAAACCGGCCCTATTACAATTTCGGTTGCGGCTATCAGACCATGTTGGCGGCACAGGTGGCTGATCCGGTCGACATGATTCGTGGCCGGCCCGAAAGCCCGATCGATATCGAAAAGCGGCTCGGTGACCTCGAATCTGTCCGCGAAAACTCTGATCCAACCACCAAGTGGCCGTCGGATCAGACCAAGATCAACTCGGCGCTCTGAGGTCCGGGACCATGGCACTCGACATGATGACAGGCTTAGACGATCAGCAGGCTTCCGGCGACGCACATATCGGCCCTCTGCCGCGTGTCTCCATCCAGGTGTTCACCGAGACCCAGGAAGTCGCGCAGGTGGTGCAGGCGGCCTGCCAGGACCGGCGCATGTCCAAGGCCCACGTCAAGATCCAGACCGGTGGAGCCGGCGCTGCGGTCGAGGCCTATCGCAATGCGCCGACGCCGAATGCGATCATCATCGAATCACGGCTCAACGCCCAGACACTGCTCTCCCTGCTCGATGAACTGGCTGGGCAATGCGATGCCGGAACGCGGGTGCTGGTCATCGGCCATGTCAACGATGTTCTGCTCTATCGCGAACTGATGCGGCGCGGCGTCTCCGAATACATGATCGCCCCACTGACCACGCTCGGGTTCATCCGGGCGGTCTCGGAGGTGTTCAATCAGGATCAGGGCGCCGGTTTGGGGCGGATCATCTCGGTGATCGGCTGCAAGGGCGGTGTCGGCGCTTCGACGGTCGCCCACAATATCGGTCATACCATTGGTGCCGCGCTCGATCAGGAAACGGTGATCGTCGATCTCGATCTTGCCTATGGCACGGCCGGGCTGGACTTCAATCAGGATCCGGCCACCGGCGTGGTCGAGGCGGCCAGCGATCCTGAACGGCTGGATGCCAACCTGCTCGATCGCATGCTGTCACGCTGTCAGGACCGGTTAAGCCTGCTGGCTGCGCCGGCGACGCTCGAACGCACCTATGACTTCACCTTTCAGAATTACGAGCCGATACTCGATCTTCTGCGCAAGGCGGTTCCCCACATCGTCATCGATCTGCCGCACAGCTGGAACGACTGGACTCGCCGCGTTCTGCTGGCGTCCGACGAAATCCTGATCGTTGCCAGTCCGGATCTCGCCAACCTGCGCAATGCCAAGAACATGATGGATCATCTGGTCCAGCACCGGAAACATGATCGCAAGCCGCACCTGGTGCTCAATCAGGTCGGACTGCCCAAGCGTCCCGAGATAGCGGTGAAGGAATTTGCCCATGCGGTCGGCGCCGAGCCGGCCGCAGTGATTCCGTTTGATGCCCAGCTGTTTGGCACTGCCGCAAACAACGGCCAGATGCTGGGTGACGTGCAGGCCAAGAGCAAGCCGGTGGAGGCGATCGAAACGCTTGTCCGGCTGGTGACCGGCAAGGGGGGCGAGCCGGTCAAGGCCAAGGGGGCGCTGTCGACCTCGGTCCTGGCGCCGATCCTGGCAAAGCTGCGCGCCAAGCGGGCCGGCTGATCGCGGGCAGTCCGGACTGTCGAGTTAGGTAGGAAAGGCACGGGTTCATGTTTGGCAAGCGCAGCACCTTCGGTGGCGGATCGGCGAGCCCGGCAGGCTTCAAGCCGATAACGTCGGCGAGCACGGATCCGTCGCCGGGGTCGCCTGCCGTGGCGCCCCAGCCAGCCCATGCGTCGGCGCCTGCCGCTCCCCCGCCGCCGGTCGAGCCCAAGCGCATCGCCGAGGCGAAGGTCAATACCAAGTCCGAGGAATACTACGCCACCAAGAGCATGATCTTCGGCGCGATGATCGAGGCGATCGATCTGGCGCAGCTGTCGCGTCTGGATGCGGAATCGGCGCGTGAGGAACTGCGCGACATCGTTACCGAGATCATCAGCCTCAAGAACGTGGTGATGACGATCGCCGAGCAGGAAGAGCTGCTTGAGGATATCTGCAACGACGTTCTCGGCTATGGCCCGCTCGAACCGCTGCTGGCGCGTGACGACATTGCCGACATCATGGTCAATGGCGCCGCCAAGACCTTTATCGAAACGGGCGGCAAGATCCAGCTGACCAACATTCGTTTCCGCGACAATGCCCAGCTGATGAACATCTGCCAGCGCATCGTCAGCCAGGTCGGTCGCCGCGTCGACGAAGCCTCGCCGATCTGCGACGCGCGCCTGCTCGATGGCAGCCGCGTCAACGTCATTGCCCCGCCGCTGGCGATCGACGGGCCGGCACTGACCATCCGCAAGTTCAAGAAGGACAAGCTGACGCTCGACAATCTCGTCAAGTTCGGCTCGATCTCGCCGGAAGGCGCGGAAATCCTCAAGATTATCGGGCGCGTGCGTTGCAATGTTGTCGTTTCCGGCGGCACCGGCTCCGGCAAGACGACCCTTCTGAACTGTCTGACCCGTTACATCGACGATGACGAGCGCATCATCACCTGCGAGGACGCGGCGGAATTGCAGCTCCAGCAGAGCCACGTCGTGCGGCTTGAAACGCGCCCCCCCAATCTCGAGGGCAATGGCGCCATCACCATGCGTGATCTGGTCAAGAACTGCCTGCGTATGCGTCCCGAGCGGATCATCGTCGGCGAAGTTCGTGGTCCCGAGGCGTTCGACCTGTTGCAGGCGATGAACACCGGTCACGATGGCTCGATGGGCACGCTGCACGCCAACTCCCCGCGAGAAGCGCTCAGCCGTATTGAATCGATGATCACCATGGGCGGCTTCTCGCTGCCCACCAAGACCATCCGCGAAATGGTCTGCTCGTCGGTCGATGTGATTGTCCAGGCGACCCGCCTGCGCGACGGTTCGCGCCGCATCACCCACATCACCGAAGTGATGGGCATGGAAGGCGATGTGATCATCACCCAGGACGTCATTCTCTACCAGATGAACGGCGAGGATGCGAACGGCAAGATCATCGGCAAGCATGTTGGAACCGGCATCGGCCGTCCCAGGTTCTGGGAGCGGGCCCGCTATTACGGCGAAACCGATCGTCTGGCGGCGGCGCTCGACACCGCCGGTGCCAAGTCCAAGGAAGACGAGCAGGCGGCCTGAGGCGCAACGACCATGGAACTCCAGCAGATCCTCAGCATGGTTCTCGCCGCAACAGCCGCCGGCGGCCTGGCCTATGCCGTTGTCATTCCCTACGTCACGGGCGATGTTAAGGCCGAGCAGCGGCAGAAGAAATTGCTGGTTGCGCCGGACCGCTCCGACAAGCTGGGCAAGGTTGCGCCGCGCAACCGGCAGGTTGCCGAATCCCTCAAGGAGATCGAGCGCAAGAAGGCCGATCAGGACACCGTCACCCTGCAGGACCGGATCATCCACGCCGGTCTCGATTGGACCCGGCAGAAGTTCTACATGGTTTCCGTGATCTGCGGCGGCGCTGCCGGTGTTCTTGCCTTCCTTGCCAGCGGATTTGACCCGCTGTTCATGATCGGTGGGATCGCTATCGGCGCTCTCGGGCTGCCACGCTGGATCCTGATCTTCAAGCGCAACCGGCGCGTCAAGCAGTTCATCCAGGAGTTCCCCAACGCGATGGATGTGATCGTGCGCGGCGTGAAATCCGGCCTTCCGCTTGGCGATTGCCTGCGCATCATTGCAAACGAGGCGGCTGAACCGGTTCGCAGCGAGTTCCGCCAGATTGTCGAGACCCAGGCGCTGGGCCTCAGTCTGGCCGAGGCTTCGCAGGGTCTGTTCAAGCGCGTGCCGACGCCCGAGGCGAATTTCTTCGGCATAGTCATCGATATTCAGTCCAAGGCCGGCGGCAACCTGTCCGAAGTTCTGGGCAACCTGTCGCGCGTGCTGCGCGAACGGCGCAAGATGCGCGACAAGGTCAGTGCCATGAGCATGGAGGCCAAAGCCTCGGCTGCGATCATCGGCGCGCTGCCGATCATCGTCGCGGTGCTGGTTGGTATCACGACGCCCGATTACATGGCCCTGCTGTTCACCACCGAAGCCGGCAAGTTCTCGATCGTGATCAGTGCGTTCTGGATGGCATGCGGCATCCTGTCCATGAAGAAGATGATCAACTTCGATATCTGAGGGCGCGATCGTGGCCAGCGACATCATCCGCTATGTGAACGACGCCCACTTCATGGCCGCGCTGCTGACGGCGATTGCCGTTGGCGCGACGGTCATCACCCTGCTGCTGCCGCTGCTGGATCGCAACCAGTTCAAGAGCCGCATGAAGGCAGTGGCGATCGAGCGAGAAAGCATCCGCAAGCGCGAACGTGAGCGCATGACCAGCGAGAATGGCCGGCCGGTGCTCCGCTCGGCCCCGAAAAGCTACATGAAGCGGATGGTCGAGGCCTTCGATCTGAAAAAGCACGCGGCGTCGGAGGATCTCAAGGCCAAGCTGGCAGCCGCCGGATATCGCACGTCGTCGGCGGAATACACCTTCCTGTTTTTCCGGCTGGTCTCGCCGATTGTGATGATCGGCATTGTCGTCATTGTCGTCTTTGTCCTGCAGCTGGTCGATTATTCACCGATGGTGAAGGTGCTTTTGTGCATTCTCGCCTTGCTGGTCGGGTTCAAGCTGCCCGAGATGTTCCTGTCCAGCCAGACGGACAAGCGTCAGGTCAGCATGAAGCGGGCCTTCCCCGATTCGCTCGACCTGCTGCTGATCTGCGTCGAATCGGGCATGTCGGTCGAACAATCGTTTCGCAAGGTCTCGACGGAAATCGTCGCCCAGTCGCTGGCGCTGGCCGAGGAACTGGCGCTGCTGACCGCCGAACTGTCCTACCTGCCGGATCGTCGCCAGGCCTATGAGAACCTCGCCAAGCGCACCGGCCTCGAATCGATCAAGTCGGTCTGTACGGCGCTGGTCCAGTCCGAGCGCTACGGCACGCCGGTCGGCACAGCGCTGCGCACCCTGTCCCAGGAAAGCCGCGACCAGCGCATGAACGAGGCGGAAAAGAAGGCGGCGGCGCTTCCGCCCAAGCTGACGGTTCCGATGATCCTGTTCTTCCTGCCGGTGCTGTTCGTTGTGATTTTGACGCCGGCGATGATCCGTGTCTTCGATTGGAAATGACCTGCGTGGCAGGCTGGCGCTGATGCTTGCCACACGCCTGGGCCGCCGATGATGCGCGGCGCCAACTTCATCACCTATTTTCTTGCCGGCGCGGTTCCCCGCCTCGGCATGTTTGTCATTCTGTTTGTTCTGGCGCAGCGCATCTCCATCGCCGAGACCGGACTGTTCGCTCTGGTTGTCACCGTTGGTGAAATGGTGGAAATGACCTCGGCCAACTGGCTCAGGGTGTTCGTTCAGGCGCGTGAGGCCGGCCAGGATCGCATTCGCTCGCTGCGTGCCGGGCGGATTCTTGTCCTGGCTCTGGCGATGCTGGTGCTTGCACTGCTGACGGTGGTGCCGATCGCCTCTATCGTTGCGCCAAGCCGCATGGGTCAGTTTGCCATTGCAGTCTGTGCCTATATCGCGGCCTTTGCGCTGCTTCGTCTGGTGCTCGCCGTTCAGCAGATCACCCACCAGCACCGTCTGTTCGCCCGCATTGAACTGGCACGCGGCGTAACCGTCCTGGTAACAGTGATCGCGGCCACTTTCCTGCCGGGAGCCAGCTTCTTTGAGCCGGCGCTGGCTTTGGCCGGAACCACTTTGATTGCGGCCATCTGGGGAGCAGTGGCGGGGCGCGAGCGTGTGTCCAGGCCGGCATTCTCCGGGCATGGATTTGGCACCGCCTTCCGCTTCGGTCTGCCGGTCATCGCCGATACCGGGTTCAATTTTCTGATTGTCTATTTTGATCGGCTGGTGCTCAACGAATTTCTTGGCCCTGCCGGCGTTGGCCTTTACGCCATGGCATTCGCGCTCGGCCGCCAGCCGGTCGACTTTGTCACTGGACCGATGAACAATCTGGTTGTGCCGGTTCTGTTTACCGCGCGAGCGCGCGAGGGGGATGCCCGGGCGCGTGAGATGCAGACCGGTTTTGCCGTGACCCTGACGGTGCTGTGTGCGGCGGTCCTTGTCGGCGTCCTGCTGTTGCGCGAGCCCATCGCGGCGTTGCTGGTCAAGGCCGAATTGCGCGACGAGATCTGCAATATTCTGCCAATCCTCACCGCTGCGGCCTGCGTCCTGGTGTTCAAGGTGTTCCTTTACGACAACCTTTTCTTCATGACCGGGCGCAACGCGCTGAAGCTCAAGGCCGTGGCACCGGCGGCATTGATCGGCGCGATGATCAGCTTTCTTATGGTGCGCAGTCACGGGCTGTTCGGTGCAGCGATGGCCGCGTTGATTGCCAGCTGCCTCGCGCTAGCCTGCTCCGTGGTGGCAACACGCAGCTTCTTCCTCTTCCCCTTGCGTTATGGCGTGATGGCGTTTGTGGTCGGCGCTGCGATGATCGCCGGATTGGCGCTGGCCGGCGCGGCCGCACTGGCTGCACCGCTGGGGCCCCTTGCCCAGATCATGGCCGGGTTCATCGCATTCTGCCTGGTCTATGGTGTTGCCCTGAAGCTTGGCGGCGTTTCGCTCAAGCGATTGGTCACCTCTCCCTGGGCTCCGTTGAGAGACGACCGGGTCTGAGCCCCAGCTGGAACCAATGCGTCATACAGCGCGCGATGCTGCTCCAGCGTGCGGTGGATGTCATAGCCCTCGGCCGTTGCCTGTCCGCCGGCAATGCAGCGCGCCGCCAGGGCAGGGTCGGCGGCAAGCTGGATGACCTTGTTCGCCAGATCAGGCGCATCAAGGCGCTCGAACAGGAGCCCGTTGGCGCCGTGCCTGACCAGGTCCGCCGGCCCGCCGGTGCGTGAGGCAATGACCGGAATTCCCGCCGCCATGGCCTCGATCAGCACCAGTCCGAAGCCTTCTTCGCGCGAAGGCAGAACGAAGGCATCGCCAGCATGCAGGATATCGGCAAAGCTGGTGCGATTGGTGACGAAGCGGACATGAGCGCCCAGGCCCTGCCGGGCGACCTGATCGGTCAGAGCCGCGTGGAACGCGGGCTCGCTGGCGACGCCAACCAGCGTCAGATGGGCGTCGAGCCCGCGCGCCCGCACCATGGCCAGCGCCTCGATCAGGATATCCTGACCCTTGATCGCGGCAAACCGCGCCACATTGACCAGCTGCAGGGGAGCGCCGGACGGGCGCGGCGTTCGTGGCGCCGTCCGCCGGAACGCCTCCAGCGGCACGCCGTTCTCGATGGTTCGGACCAGCCGCGCTCCGAAGCTTTCGCATTCGCCGGCGACGAAGGATGAGATCGCCACGCTCGCATCCACCATGCGATGATAGGCGAGGCGCTTGAGACCGGTGATCTGGCGGCCGATTCCTTCGGCATGGACAGTATAGACCAGCTTGAGACGTGGCCGCAGCAGCTTGGCCAACATGCCCCAGGTGCGGCTACCGTCGTTGTGCGTATGGATGATGTCGATCCCGTAGGTATCCACCAGCGCGACGATGGCTCGGAGATAGCGGGGCGAGAGATGCCCCTCGCGACGGCCCAGCCAGACCACCGGAAAGCCGGTGGCCGTCAGCTCTGCCCTGAGACCGTCATCGACGTCGCGATTCATGACACAGATCACGAACCGCTGCCCGCCGGTTGCCTTGGCCGCGCGCATCATCGAGACCAGCAAGCGTTCCGCCCCGCCGATCTTCAGCGAGGAAATCAGGTGAAGGACGGTCGGCCCCCGCTCCATGGTCACGCTGCCCGCCGCTTGAAGCTCAGCCAGTAGCGCACCAGCCCCGGCAGGATCAGCCCGAGAAACAGCGTATTGGTGCGCGCATAGCGCCAGAACATCCGGCGCGGCTCCTGCATCAGGCGATAGAGCCATTCAAAGCCGAGCTTCTGATAGATGGCCGGCGCCCGGTCGACATGTCCGGCAACGACATCGAAGGTGCCGCCGACGCCCATCAGGAACGGCACGTTCATCGTGTCGCGCCAGGCGCGCATGAACCGCTCCTTGCGTGGAGTCGGCATGGCGATGAACAGGCAGTCGGCGCCGCTGGCCCGCACCTGCGCGGCAATGCGCGCATCGTCCTCTGGTCTGAAATAGCCATGTTGGGCACCGGCGAATTCGAGCGCGGGATGGCGCCGCTTCAGTTCGGCGATGGTGGCATCGAGCACCCATTGCGTGGCGCCGAGAAGATAGGGCCTGAAGCCGCGTTGGGCGCAGACGGCCATCAGATCCTCGAACAGATCAACGCCGGCAACGCGCTCGGGCACCGCATGTCCGAACAGGCGCAGCGCAAAGACAATCCCCATGCCGTCGATGCCGACGAGATCGCTGTCGCGCAGGTCGCGGTCGAGTTCGCGATCGGACCGGGCATTGACCAGTTTTGCGACATTCAGCGCCACATGCTGGCAGCGGGAGCGCGTTTCCATGGCCTTGATGGCACGATCCAGCGTCTCCTTGCGGGTCAGGATATCGACAGGTGTGTCAAACAGGGACACGCGCATCGGGCTTTCTCCTTCATCTGTGCCGCTTTGGGGCATGAGCCCCGGATTGCGTGGTTACACAGACGAAGGGAGCAAACCTCAGGCCATCGCCTTCAGCGCCTTGACATTGCGCTCAAGCGTGATGAACGCCCAGATCTTGTCGGCGAAGTCGGCTTTTCCGGCCATATGCGCATCGACGATACGCCGCATCGCGCCCGGCTGGATGAACTCGGACTGCCAGGTGCTGTCGAGCGCATCCTCGACCATCGGTCTGAGATCGGTGCGCAGCCAGCGACCGAGCGGCATGTCGAAGCCGACCTTGGGGCGCTCGACCGCTTCATGCGGCAGGTATTTCAGCGCCAGCTTGCGCAGCAGGTATTTCTGCTGCGAGCCGCGCACCAGCATCGATTCCGGCAGGGAGGTGGCAAAATCCGCCACGGTGCGGGTAATGAACGGCACGCGGGCTTCGATCGAGGCATGCATCGTCGACCGGTCGGTGATGGTCAGCAGATCGTCGGCGAGCCGGTAGCGCTGATCGAGGAACAGGGCATCGCGCAGGCTCCCGGCTTTCGGCAATGCGCCGATGTTGCCCTGAAACACCTTGCCGATCAGATACGGCTCGAAGATCATGCTGGTGCCGTAGTAGGACGGATCGCGTGTGGCCTGCATGAGATAGTGGACCAGCCGGGTGTTCGGCCAGGCAAAGCGCTCGGCCAGCGGGCCGAGGAACGGGAAGAAGCGGCCAACCGAGCCGATCTGCCGCGCCAGCTGGAACCGGCGATACTGGTTGTAGCCGCCGAAGAATTCATCCGCCCCCTCGCCCGACAGCACCACCTTGAAGCCGCTGTCATGGGCATAGCGCGCCACCAGATAGCGCATCACCGACGCCGGTTCGGCGCTGGCGTCGTCGGCAATCGTCGGCCAGTCCTCGAGCATGCCGACGAGGTCCTCGCCATCGACGAATTTGACGAAGTGGCGCAGGTTGTAAGCCTCGGCGATCGCCTTGGAATGGGGGCTTTCATCGTAGCGCTTGTCGGTGAAGCCAATGGAAAAACACGCCATATCCGGCACGTAGCGGGCCGCAATGGCCGTCAGCAGCCCGGAATCGATGCCGCCGGACAAAAGACTTGCCACCGGCACGTCAGAAACCAGGTGCCGCTGCACCGACCGGTGCAGCAGGTCATCGAGTTCAGCCAGCAGGTCCGCTTCGCTGGCGTTGCGCTCGGGCGATTGACGGCGACTTTCCCAGGCGACCACCTCGATGCTGTGGCTGGCAAGATCGTAGACCACCGCCTGGCCCGGCGCGACCTCGTGGATATCGGCAAACAGCGTATGCGTGCCGCGCGCACCGCGAGCGAGATAGAATTCGAGATAGGCCTGCGGGTTGATACGCTGGTCGGAAAACGCCATCAGCGAGGGGATCGTCGAAGCGAAGGCGAACACATCCGGCTTGTGGATGAAATAGGCCGGCTTGATGCCGAACAGATCGCGCACCAGATAGATCTTGCGCGCCCTCCGGTCGAGATAGGCGAAGGCGAACATGCCATCGGCGCGCCTGAGGAAGTCAAGTCCGCGATGGATCATTCCCTTGAGCAGCACCTCGGTGTCCGAGGTGGTCTGGTAGACAACGCCCGGCAGGTGCAGATCGGCGTGGTTGTAGATCTCGCCGTTGAAGGCGATGGCCCCTTCAGGCTCGATGCGCGGCTGCTGGCCGTTGGCCAGATCGATGATCGACAGACGCGCGTGAATCAGTTCGACCCCGTCGACGGTCTCGGCACGGAAGTCGTCCGGGCCGCGCCGGCCGAGCGAGCGCTGCGCGGTCGCCCGGAACTTGAGGGAGGTTTCGATCGACTGCTGGCGTTGAACCAGCCCTGCAAAGCCACACATGACTCTTGTCCTGCCAATACCGCAACCAAACCGTTCTGCTTACTCGTCGTCCTGGCTCTGCAGCAGGCCCACCGTGTCGATCACCACCTTGGAAGCGAGCGCGGCGCGATCGACATTGCGGAACTTTGAATGACCAACGAGGATGGCCACCACATCGGCGTCGGCGACAGCGGTGTGATGATCAGCC
Source organism: Beijerinckiaceae bacterium (assembly GCA_035436995.1). GTDB lineage: Bacteria > Pseudomonadota > Alphaproteobacteria > Rhizobiales > Beijerinckiaceae > JAIUNP01. Next base: position 10,170 of record DAOMXG010000016.1, on the reverse strand, counting down.
AGCGTCACGTTCGGCTTGCCGGCGAGCCCTTTGGGCAGGGCTTCGATATTCGGCTCGACGATCAGAAGACGGCCGACATTGCGCTCTGCCAGATCCTCGGCGATCCGCAGGGCCGGACTTTCGCGCAGGTCATCGACATTTGGCTTGTAGGCAAGGCCGAGCACCGCGATGACCGGCTCCTTGTAACGTCCGGCCAGGCGGGTGATCTGGTCGGCGACACGGACCGGCTTGGTATCATTGACCGCGCGGGCGTTGCGGATCAGCGGCGTTGCTTCCGGCAGCGCCTCATGAATGAACCACGGATCGACCGGGATGCAATGGCCGCCAACGCCTGGGCCGGGCGACAGGATGTTCACCCGCGGATGCAGGTTGGCCATCTTGACCACCGACCAGACGTCGACGCCAAGATGATCGCAGACCAGCGACAATTCGTTGGCAAAGGCGATATTGACATCGCGGAAGGCATTCTCGGTCAGCTTGGACAGTTCCGCGACACGCGAGGTCGTCAGCTTGATCTTGCCCATGGCGAAGGTGCGGTAGACGTCGCGGGCACTGACGGCGGATCGATGATCGAGCCCGCCGACGATGCGGGCATTGTCGATGAGTTCACGCAGCGTCTGGCCGGGCAGGATGCGCTCCGGGCAATAGGCCATCATGATGTCGGAGAGTTCCGGCATCGTGTCGGGGAAGGTCAGATCGGGGCGCAGGCGGCGCAGCTGTTCGGCGGCGCGCTCGGTGGTGCCGACTGGCGACGTCGATTCGATGACGATGAGATCGCCCTTCTTGATCACCGGAGCAATCGAGTCGAGCGCGGATTTGACCAGGCTCATGTCGGCGGTCTTGTCATCGTTGATCGGCGTCGGCACCGCTATCAGGAACACATCGGCCGGCTGCGGCTCGGTATAGGCCTTGAGCTTGCCGCCCTTGACCACGGCATTCAGCACGATGTCGAGATCCGGTTCGGAAATATGGGCACGCCCCTCGTTGATGCGGTCGACGGCGTCCTTCTTGATGTCGACGCCCACAACATCAAGTCCGCGCGAGGCGAGCAGCGCCGCCGTCGGCAAACCGACATAGCCAAGCCCCACCACAGCGATCGTTGCGAAGGCAGGGCGGCTCCTTCCGGCGGCCTGGGCAGAGAAGCTGGCCTGCGGGTGGATGGTGTTGGTCATCAACATGGGGTCTCTCCGGGATACGTGCCGATTTGAGCCGCCTGGGCTCTTGGCTGGTCGAGACAGCAAGCGCAGTGCCAGATCTTGAGCGGAATGCCTGGTGGTCAGCGATTCTTGCGCGCCGGCCGCGAAAAACCGGCAGAAAAGGACAGCTTTGGTGGTTTTGGCGCATCCGGCGCCGCCCTCTGCGTCGCCGCGTGCCCAATCCGGCCGGTGCGGTTTATGAAACGTTATCCCTTGCCGGGCTAGGCTCTGTCCCAGTTTGAACCGTGTTCCCGTTCCGGAGGCTGTGCTGCCCATGTCGATGTCCCGGCTTCGCTGGTATGCAGCCCGACTGGCCGCCATGAGCCCCGCGGAGGTGCTGCACCGGTTCCATGAACTGGCGCTCAAGCGGGCCTGGCGGTCCAGGCGCGACGGCTGGACCAGTTTCGAGGGGTTCGATGCCGGCCCCATCGCGGAATTCCCGCTTCTGCGGGCAAGAATGGCGCTGGCCCTGCCGCATCTCGACGCCGCGCTGCAGGATACGAGAGCCCGGCGCTACCATGGCCTTGGCCATGTCTTCGATGGGGCGGCGCATGGTCCGGTCTGGTTCCATGATCCGGTCGGCAATACGCGTTGGCCCGGTCCGGAGACCTATTGCTTCGATTGCAATGTCCGCTCCGACGGCACTGTCCGTGGCGATGTCAAGTTCGTCTGGGAGATCAACCGGCTGCAGATGCTGCACCCGCTGGCAGTCGCCATCGCCGCCAAGGCCGATCCCGCCGACATCGATCTTGCCTTTGCCATTCTGGCGGACTGGCAGGCGGCCAATCCGCCGTTCCGGGGCATCAACTGGTTTTCCGGCATCGAATTGGCGATGCGCATGGTCAGCCTGACACTGATTGTGGCCGCCATGCCGGCGGGTGGCTGGACCGATGAGCGGCGCGCACTGATAACCCGGATGGTCACAGCCTATGGCTTCTGGCTCCACCGCTATCCTTCACGGTTTTCCTCGGCCAACAATCATCTGGTTGCCGAAGGCCTTGGCCTGCTGCTGGCGGGCATGGTTCTGCCCCGGCTCGCCGATGCGCCGGAATGGCGGGCGGAAGGGCGGCGCATTCTCGAAACAGAGGCTTCGCTGCAGATCTTTGCGGACGGGGTCGGCGCCGAGCAATCCCCCACCTATCAGGCCTTCACCATGGAGATGCTGGCCTTTGCGGATCTGGTTGCCGGCAGCGCCGGTCAGCCTCTGTCGGGGATCGTCCGCGAGCGGTTGATTGCCGGCGCCACCTTCCTGCGGGCCTTGATGGATACGGCCGGCCGCTGTCCTGCCATCGGTGACGATGACGAGGGGCGGGTGCTCGCCCAGCCGCCCGATCGCGAGCCACGCTATGTCGCCTCGGTCGTGGCGATGGTTGCCGGTTGCGTCGGCGATCCGGCGCTGGCTCCGCCCGCGCGCGATCCCCACCTGCGTGATGCACTGTTCGCAGTGCCGGAAAAACCCGAGACGACGCCGTCGGGCCTGCATGTCTTTGCCGAGGGCGGCTACAGCATTGGCCGGTGCGATCAGGGCTCAGTCCGCTCGGTCCTGGTGTTCGACCATGGTCCGCTGGGCTATCTGAGCCTGGCTGCCCATGGCCATGCGGATGCACTGGCAATCTGGCTGTCGGTTGGCGATCAGCCGGTGATCGTTGATGCCGGCACCTACCTCTACCATTCCGGCGGCACCACCCGGAACATGCTGCGCTCAAGCCAGGCCCACAACACCGTGACCGTGAATGGCGCATCGCAAAGCAGGCCTTCGGCCGCCTTTTCCTGGTCCAGCAAGGCCAGGGGCCAACTGACACAGGTTTGCGACGAGGAATGGTTCAGCGTTACAGCAACACATGACGGTTACCGCGGACGCTATGGCCTCATCCACGAGCGGCAGATCGAGCGCCGGCCGAACGGCTTTGCCGTCACCGACCGGCTCGTCGGTGCAACCCGGCTGCATGAGGCTGAAGTCGGCTTTCTGATCCATCCCGATCTTGAGGTGCAGCCAAACGGCCACTGGTTCCGCATTCTTGGCCCGGCCGGGCCGCTGGTCGATATCGTCGGACCGGACAGTCTCAAGCCGCTGATCATCCGCGCCGATGCATCATCCGGTCAGGGCTTTTTCTCCCCGCGCTTCGGTGAATTGCGTCCGGCGCGACGGATCGTCTTTGCCGGCGATCTGGGCGCCGATCCCGTGGTGACCCAGATCGTCATTGCGGGCAGCTAAGCAATTTTAGTGAATTCCAATTCACGTAAGAGCGCTCTATCTTCTTGTTTTTTCGCATTTTCTTAACGCGAACCGGCATCCACTTCGCTTGAAAATGCTCTAGATGGTGATCAGGCCACGCACGCGATCGCGGAATGGTCCGAGCATGTCGAGTGCATCGCGCAACTGGTTCGACGAGTTCTGGCCGACTCCGGCAACCAGGACGATATCGTCGACGCTGGCCGCCAGCGCATAGGCGGTCGCATCCCGGCCGATCGTTCCCCCGTCGATGAACACCAGTTCGTAATCGTCGGCCGGCTGGAGCAGGCTGGCCTTGATCTGCTGCGGGGCCGGTCGCAGGGAACCCGTGCGCATATGCTGGGCGCCGGCATTGGCCAGGATGCGCAGCCCGGTGCGATCATCGGTCAGCAGCGCCTGGCTGAGCAAGCAGCGGCGCTCGATGACATCGCCGAGCCCCCATTCCGGCGCAAGATCGAGGTTGGCCGACAGGCCATTGCCGGACCCGTCTGCATCGATCATCAGGACACGCCAGGTAGCCTGGGCGGCGGCAATCGAGATGTTGAGCGCCACTTCGGCGGCCGGCGCCTCTTCCGCGAACGACAGGAACAGTACGCTGCGCGCCCTGTCGGCATAGGCGCGTGAGGCGAACAGGTCCGCCGCATGAAAGGCACCGATGGCGGCCGGTGAGCGCGGCGCTTCCAGCACCGGCGCGCGCAATCCGACGCGGCGCCGGCCAGCATTGCCAAACGGGATTTCGCTGAGCACCGGCAGTCCTGTGACTTGCTGGAACTGCTTGCGCGTGCGCAGACTGCCGTCGAGCTGTTCGGCGAGGATAGCAAGCAAGAGGCCGAGGATTCCACCCACGACGGTCGAGCCAACCACCACGATGGATTTGCCTGGACCACTTGGAAACTGGGCGGGGGTCGCAGGCGAAACGATGCGGGCATTGATCGTCGCGATATCTTCCTGCTCAGTCAATTCGCGGGTGCGCTTGAGGAACGAGTTATAGATCGTCCGGTTGGCATCGGCCTGCCGTTCAAGTTCGCGCAGGCGGACCATCGCATCGCCCGTATTGGAGGATTGGTTCCTCAACTGGTCAAGGCTGCGGCTCAAGGCTTCCTCGGCGGCCTTGGCCCGCTCGTATTCGCCCTGAGCGGCGCGCGAGATCCGCGCCAGTTCATCCGCGATCATCTGGCGGGCATCACGAACCTGTGCCGAGATCGAGGCCATCTCGGGATGCTTGGACCCGAGGCGCGAGCGGGCATCGGCTTCCTGGCGCGAGGCTTCGGCAAATTTCAGCCGCAGCTGCCCGATGACGGTGGAATTGGTGGCGTCGGGCAGTTCACCGCGCTCGATGGCCGCGAGCGACAGCTTGCGGATGCTGTCATGTCTCGAACGGGCTTCCGACGCGCGGGCCCTGGCGAGAACCAGTTGCGAGTTCAGTTCCTGCAATTGCTGTTCGCCGACGAGCTTGCCGTTGGCCGATTGCAGGCTGTTCCGGGCCTTGTATTCCTCGACCTCGCGCTCGGCCTTCTGCACGCGCTGGGCCAGTTCGTCGAGCTTTGAGGAGACCGAGGTCGCGACCTTGCGGGCAGTTCCGGATTCGGCATCCTGCTGCTGCTCGATGAACAGGTCGGCGAGCGCGTTGGCGAGCTTCGCCGATTTCCCGGCATCGCTGGTCCAGATCTGGGCCTCGATCACCGAACTGCGGTCGGCTCGCTTGACGCTGATGCGGCGTTCCAGGGTGGCCAGCGCCCGCAGCTTGCGCGCTTCCGGCGTATCGGCCTGGCCGACCGGCGACTTCTTGCCGATGAATTCGCTGTCTTCGGTGAGTTTCTCCCGGTCGATCAGCACCGCGAGCAACGAACGGGCCCGCAACATGACCAGCGCGTTCTCGGCCACGGTGGTGCTCGTCTCCGGGATCTGCTGGCGCAGCGGCGTATCCGAACGGATCACCTGGATTTCGCGCGGATCGACCAGGATCTGCACGGCGCTGATATATTTGGGGGTTGACGTCAGAGCAACCAGCAGGCCGCCGAGCGAGCACAGAACGAGCGGGATCAGGATCCAGAACTTGCGCCTCAGAATGGACCGCAGCAATTGCCGGAAATCGACGGTCAGCGCCGGGCTTGCGCCCTCCTGCACCACCGCAGGAACCGGAAAATTGCCAGCCGGAACAGGCAGACCTGCTGTCCCGCGTCCGTCGTGCTTGATGACAAAACTCATGCGCTCGACTCCGGTTACTCGCTGGCAACAGCATCGGGAGCCAGGTTCATCCGGTTCTCGATCGCCGAAACGTCAATGCGCTGGTCGATGAACCGCCGCTTGGCGCGGGGGCTCACCGGCAGTGCATCGACAAATTCATGGGTAAGCGTGATGCGACCACCCGACTTGCGCTCCATCAGCGCCAGGAAAGGCTTGACATCGGGCTCCGGACCGCCGGCCGGGCGGACAATGCGCAGAAGGGCCGCGCCCGGCGTATCCTGCACGAACTGGAATTCACGGATCTCGTCCATTTCCGTGCCGAACACCACCAGAGCCAGGATCGGGATCAGCGCGCCATCGCGCGAAACGAGGAATTCGTGACCACGGCGCGGCACGATGCGTTCGAGCCGCAACCGCCAGCCGTTGGCCGCAGTGGGCGCCTCGATCAGTGTCGCTTCGTCGCGGGTATCGTAGCGCAGGAACGGCATGCCCTTGAACAGCAGCCCGGTGGACACGATGCGCCCGCGCTGGCCGGGGGTGGTGACGGGCCTGTTTCGGGCATCGAGCAGTTCGGTAAAGCCGTAGAGCGGCTCGAAATCGTAGACATCCGGACGGCCGGGTACTTCCACGGCGAAGGCGCATTTCTCCGACAGGCCGAAGAACGGCACGAGCTGCGCGTTCGGGAAGGCTTTTTCGATGGCCTCCCGGTAGTTCGGATAGAGCCTTTCGCCCATCAGCATGATGGCGCGGATGGACGGCATCGGGCCGAAGCCCGAGCGCATCAGGAACGAGGCGAACATGCCGATGGCCGAGGGGTAACCATGCAGGTAGACGATACCGGCATCGAGGATCTCGGCGCGGAACCGCGTCATCAGGTCGTCGGTGAGGTTGAAGATCGAAAACCGGAGTTCGGCGAGCGCCGGGTCCTTTTCGATCGCCTTGCCGGCTGCATCGCTCACCTCGACGCCGCGGAACACCGCGCGCCAGTCGCCGGCCTTGTAGCCGACCCGCGACCAGGCATCGAACACGAAGGCATATTCGATCGGGCTGCGATTGCGGTCGAGAAAGAACCGCACCGGCTTGCCGGACGTGCCGCCGGTCGAGCCGCTGGATAGTCCGGAGCTTGGCTCTGTGCACAGCGCCTCGCGATAGTCCGAGACGGTCTCGGGGCTGAGCAGCGGCAGCCGCTGCCAGATGGCCGGGTCGAGGACGCTGGCCGGGTCGAAAGCCTCGCCGAATTCCCTGGTGATCGCGGCGCGATAGTAGGGGCTCTTGTCATAGGCGAGGCGGACCAGATCAACTCGCATCGCATCCTGCATGGTCCGGGCGATCTCGGGCGCCTTGCGCGCGGCAACCAGCCGGTCGCGCCAGGCCTGATAGGTCGCGCCATAGCGATAGCGTGGCGGCAGGAACTGCAACATCGATCCAAGGTAAGCCCGCGCGCGGAACGGCAGCTTGGCATAGGCGCCGCGGGCTACATCCAGGAACTGTGTCATAACGATACGCCTTACTGGTTTCAGACTGGGTGACACCGCGCTCAGCAAGACATGTGCCATGCCGGGGGCGCTAAACCGTGTCTTAAGTCCGATCCGATAAAGCTATCAGGCACAGGTTTTCAGAACCTTGCGCGGATCTGGGGCACGGAGGCACGATGAGCGAGGCACTGAATGGCGGCGATCGAGCGCGATTGCGTGTGCTGTGTGTCACCCCGGTCGGACTGGACGGCATGGGTGGAATCGACCGGCTCTATTGCTATCTGCGCCAGCATGCTGCTGAAACCGGCGCCCCGGATGATGTCGTCATCAACTATTTTGCCTCGCGCGGCCCGGCGAGCGGACTGAAGTCGATCCTTGGCTTTCCGCTGCGCTTTCTGTCTTTTGCCTGGAAGATGGCAACCGGCGGCTATGATATCGTGCATCTCAACCATTCCACCGATGGCAGTGCCCTGCGCAAATGGGCACTCGGCTCGGTCGCAAAGGCGTTCGGTGTGCGCCTGTCGACCCATTTTCATGGCATGATCGAGGAGAGCGCCTATCGCACCCGTCCCCTGTGGCTGGCTGCGCTGCGATCGCTCAGCGCCAAATCCGACCGGATTGTCATTCTGGGGGATTATTTCTCCGGCGAGTTTCGCGACAGGCTTGGCATCCCTTCAGAGAAACTGACCGTCATCCACAACGGCATTCCGGATTTTTCGGCCGACTTGCCACTGCCGAAGCCGGTCCGGCCGACCCGCCTGATCCTGTTCGCTGGCGAAGTCGGTCCACGCAAGGGCGCCGGGCTGCTGCTGGAGGCCCTGGCCATCCTGCGCCAGCGTGCGCCCGGCTGGCGCTGCGTGATGGCCGGCAATGGCGACATCCACGAATACAAGGCGATGGCCGCCATGCTTGGCCTGAAAGATCGTGTCAGCTTCACCGGCTGGGTCGGCTCGGATGAGGTGCATGCCCTGATGCGCGAGGCCGATGTTGTCGTGCTGCCCTCGCGGGTTGAGGCGCTGCCCCTGTCGCTGATCGAGGGGGCCTGTGCCGGAGCGGCGCTGGTCTCGTCCATGGCGGGCGCCAGCGGTGATATCACTGTGGACGGTCGCAACGGCCATATCGTGCCACTGGAATCGGAAGCCATCGCCGGTGCGCTTGCCGGATTGATCAATGATCCCCAGCGCCTGGCGGCGATGCAGCTGGAAAGTCGTGCGCTGTTTGTCGAACGCTTCCGCATTGAACAGTTCGCCCGCGCCTTCCGCGCCATGCTGCTGTCGCTGGCGAACCGCCCGGAGCCGGTTGTCGCTCCGACTGTTGACCGCCGCGCCCCAGCCTGAGACCTGCAATCACGCGCTCGTGATCGCAAGCAGCGGTCTTCCGCTGCGCCGCGTCATGACTTGGCGCAGCGCTCCGTTACGATGCCCGAAAAGGCTGAGTGGAGGACAGACGCATGGCGAGGCTGCATATCAACGGCGCATTGCGTGAGGTGGATGTCACGCCGGAGACGCCGCTGCTCTGGGCGATCCGTGATCACATCGGCCTGACCGGCACGAAATACGGTTGCGGTATCGCCCAATGCGGGGCCTGCACCGTGCATGTCGATGGCGAGGCAGTCCGCTCCTGTTCGGTCACCGTGGGGTCGATCCGGCCGGAGCAGAAGATCGTCACCATCGAGGGGCTGTCGCCGAACCTGTCGCATCCCGTGCAGAAAGCCTGGCTGGAACTCGACGTGCCGCAATGCGGCTATTGCCAGTCGGGCATGATCATGGCGGCGGCAGCGCTGCTCGCAAGGACGCCCAAGCCGACGGATGCCGATATCGACGCGGCGATGACCAATATCTGTCGCTGCGGCACCTACAATCGCGTGCGGGCGGGCATCAAGCTTGCCGCCGGCATCTGAGGGGAGGCGATCATGACGCTGACAGTCGATGTCTCCCGCCGCCTGTTTCTCGCTGGTGTCGGCGCTGCTGCCGGCAGTTTCAGTCTCGGCATGGCCCTGCCACTGCCCGCAGTCGCACAGGGCATGGTTCCTGAAGTCAATGCCTGGGTTGTGATTCACCCCGACGAGCGGGTGGTGATCCGCGTTGCGCGCTCTGAAATGGGTCAGGGCACGCTCACCGGCCTCTGCCAGCTCGTCGCCGAGGAACTCGAGGCCGACTGGTCAAAGGTGACGTGGGAATATCCGACACCGGGCCAGAACGTTGCGCGCGGCCGCGTCTGGCGCAATTTTTCCACTGGCGGCTCGCGCGGCATTCGCGAAAGCGAGCAATATGTGCGCGAGGGAGGCGCCGCAGCCCGGATGATGCTGGTCGCCGCCGCCGCCATGCAATGGGGCGTGCCCGATTTGGAGTGCAAGGCCGAGAAGGGGGTAATCACCCATCGTCCGACAGGACGGCAGACGAGCTTCGGCAGGGTTGCGGCTCTTGCCGCGCGGATCCCGCCGCCACCGGCCGTCGTTCTCAAGGATCCGGCAACCTGGACCATCGCCGGAAAGCCGCTGAAACGGCTCGACACAGCCGACAAGCTGAATGGCCGACAGGTTTATGGCGCCGACATGCGTTTGCCCGGCATGCTGAATGCTGCGATCCGTGATTGCCCGGTGTTCGGCGGCAAGCTGGTCTCGTTTGATGCCGTCAAGGTCTCTGGCATGCCCGGTGTGCGCGCCGTCGTGCGGGTTGATGCCTCGACGGTCGCCGTGGTTGCCGATACCTGGTGGCAGGCCAAGACCGCGCTTGATGCCTTGCCGATCGTCTGGGACGAGGGGCCGAATGCCAAGGTCTCCAGCGAAACGATTGCTGCGATGCTGAAGGAGGGGCTCGACGCCGACCAGGCCTATGAGGGCAACCGGCGCGGCGATGCGAAAGCGGCGCTGGCCGGCGCGGCCAGGCGCATCGAGGCAGTCTATTCCTATCCGTTCCAGAACCATGCCTGCATGGAGCCGATGAATGCCACCGCGCTATGGACCCCGGAGCGCTGCGAAGTCTGGTGCCCGACCCAGAACGGCGAGGCAGCCTTTGCGGCGGCGGTGGCGGCCTCCGGCCTGCCGGCTGCGCGCTGTGATGTCTACAAGCTGCATCTC
>DAOMXG010000015.1:0-24102 GCA_035436995.1 Beijerinckiaceae bacterium | reverse complement strand
TATTGATACCGATCACGTTATCCGCATTTTGATGATTCCATCAAAATGCGGCGTGCCCTAGGCTCCTGATCGCCCCGACGCTCGGGGCACTTCCTATCCGCAACCGATCCGGGCCTTCGTCCTTAAGGACAGGTTAACAGGGCTTGCCTTGCCCGGTGATTGTCTCCTATGGTCCGGCTGTCGTTGGTGCCTTGACGTCCGTTCGGACAACAGGGTGAAACGGGAATGCGGTGCGGCTCCCTGAGAGCCAAGTCCGCTGCTGCCCCCGCAACTGTAGGCGGAGGGTTGTCCCCACATGCGATGCCACTGGGCCAAGGCGCCTGGGAAGGATCGGGGACAACCGTTAACTCCGCAAGCCAGGAGACCGGCCAATCGACAGTGTTTAACCCAGAGCCGGCGGTGGGCCGGACAGGAGATACCATGTCGAAGCCTTGCGCGATCCGCGCCGCCTTTGCGGCCGGTTTGATTGTTTTTTCCAGCCTTTCTCAAGCCCAGCAGTCCACGCCGGACCAGGACATCGTTCTGACCCCCGGCCGTTCGCCGCAGGCGCTCGCCCGATCCGGCTCGGCCGTCTCGATCATCCGTTCCGAGGAACTCGAAAAGGCGAGCCCCCGGAGCACTGCCGATCTGTTGCGTCAGATACCCGGCGTGTCTGTAACCGAAGCCGGCGGCCCCGGCCAGGCTGCCACCGTCCGGATTCGCGGCAGCGAAGCCCGCCATACGCTGGTTCTGATCGATGGCGTGCGGGCCAATGACCCGTCGACGGGCGCCGCCGAATTCGATTTCAACGCGCTGGTGCCGGGCGATATCGAGCGGATCGAAGTGCTGCGCGGGCCACAATCAGCGCTCTACGGTTCGGATGCAGTCGGCGGGGTTGTCAACATCATCACCCGGAAGGGACGCGGGCCAACGCGTGGCTATGCCAGCCTTGAGGGGGGCAGCTATGGTTCCAGTGCCGGGAAGGTTGGCCTCTCGGGCGGCAACCAGACCTTCGATTATGCGCTGGCGCTCTCGGGCGCCCGCGGCGCCGGTTTTTCAGCCTACGGCTACCGGATCGGCCGCATCACAGCGTGGCAACCGGCTGGGCTTGAGAACGATGCCTTTGCCCGGCTTGGCGCCAATGCCCGCTTTGGCTGGCGACCTGTCGAGGGCCTGTCGTTCGATGCGGGCATTACGTCCAGCATCAACAATGCCCAGTATGATGCGGCCTTCGGCGCGCGTCCCGATACGCCGTCCTATGCCAGGGCGCGGCTCACCAGCCAGTTCCTGCGCAGCCAGTTCGACCTGTTCGGCGGCCGCCTGCGCAATTCGGTGACGCTGTTCGCCAATCAGACCGACCGCTCATACAGGGACATTTCCTATTTCGACTTCGGCTTCGGCCTGATCCGCGAATGGGATCGCTACAGCTATGCCGGACGCCGGCTTGGCGCCGAGTATCAGGGCGATCTTGCGCTGGATTCCTACGGAAAGCTGATTTTCGGAGCCCGGATCGAGGATGAGTCTCTGACCATCCGCACCCAGCCGATCGAGACATTGTTCAATACCGCCTCTCGCGAGCATGCGCGTCAGCAGACCCGCTCGCTGTTTGCGCTGTATCAGCTGCCGATCGGCAATCGGCTGGATCTGTCGTTTGGCGCCCGGATCGACGACGTCGGTAAAGCCGATCGCTTTGCAACCTGGCGCCTGACCGGCGCCTACCGGATCGACGAGACGGGGACCAAGGTCCGCGCCAGCATCGGCACAGGCGGCAAGGCGCCGTCGCTGTTCCAGCTCTACAGTCCGCAATATGGCACGCCGCGACTGGAGGCGGAGCGCTCGATCGGCGTCGATGCCGGCATCGACCAGAGCCTCTTCGGCGGGCGCCTGACGCTGTCGGCGACCGCCTTTCACAACCGTATCTCCAATCTCATCGATTTCTCGCCCTACAGCCTGGTCAGCTTCACTTACCCGGCCTGTCCGGTCAGCCAGCAGTTCTCCGGCTGCTATCTCAATGTCGGCAAGGCGCAGACACTCGGCGTCGAACTCTCGGGCGATGCGGTGCTGATCGAGGGCCTGCTGACCGCCCGGGCAGCCTATACCAACCTGGTGGCGCGCGATCTTGCCACTGGCCTGGCACTGGCGCGTCGGCCCGGGCATGAGGGCCGCGTTTCGTTCCGGATGACGCCTCTGGATGGATTGACCATCGAGCCGAGCGTGCAACTGGTCGGACAGCGCTTTTCCTCGGCCGGCGAGCGGCTCAAGCTGGCCCCTTACGCGCGCTTCGATCTGGCGATCGATTACCGGATCAACCCGGCCTTCAGTGTTTTCGCCCGTGGGGAGAACCTGACAGGCGCGAAGTATCAGGAAATCTATAACTACGGTACGACCGGCCGTGCCGCCTATGCCGGTATCAGGGCGCAGTGGTAGGCCATCGACAACCTCTGGGCCGATGGCCCGTTGTTCGACAGCGGGCGGAAGTGCAGAAGACCGGTTGCGCACCGCTGCAACCACGGCGCAACCGGGCATCCGGCAGGGCGCTCACCAGCATCCTGCCGGCAAAACCGGTCACTCCGGTTACCAAAACAGCGCCGGTCACAGGCGGGCAATCCGGAACCGGCGCGTCAACAGGATCGTTGCCGCCAGACCGGTCGCCAGCAAGGCGCCGGCGATCCAGGCGGTTTCGACCAACGCAGCCCAGCCCGCCAGCACCGCCAGCCCCAGATTGAGCTGGAACACCGCAGCGGTGACCTCCGGCGCCGGGCACCCGCCATCCACAGCATTCTGATAGGCGTGGCGACGATGAGCCTGCATGACATTCTGCCGGCCAAGCAGGCCCCTGAGCAGGGTTTCGGTGGCATCGAACAGAAAATAGAGCGGCAGGAGCAGTGCGGCAGCAAGACTCACCCGCATCGCCACCTCGAACAGCAGCGCCGCGATGATCAGGCCGATCGGCAGGCTGCCGACATCCCCCAGAAACAACCGGGCCGGGTGTCGATTGAACGGCGCAAAGCCGACAAGACCGCCCAGCAATGTTGCGGCCACTGCCCCGGCCGGCAGCGAGACGAGCTCGAACGCCGACCACAGCAGCAGCAGGGCCAGCATCGGTGTGAACTCGGCAACGACCATCCAGTCGATGCCATCCATGAAATTGGTGAGAGTGACGAACCACATCCCGGCAACCACCAGAACCGCGCGCTCGATGGGCGCCGGCAGTGCAGGCATCAGGCGCCAGCTTTCCGGCGCCCCAAACACGACAAGCGCAACAATGATGGTCTGGACACCCAGCCGGAAACCGGCCGGCAGCGGCTGAATGTCGTCAAGCGCCCCCAACAGGGCCAGCACAACGGCGCCGGCCAGCAGTAGCCAGTAATAGTGCTTCACCCCGGCTGCCGCTGTGACAAAGGCCTCGCCGAGACCGGCCAGGGCAAGGGTGATCAGAATGGCGGCGATGATCGGCGCGCCGCCCCCTTGTGGTGTAGGGGTGTCACGGCTGGAGCGAGCGCTGGGACGGGCCAGTGCATATCTGGCAAACAGCGGCATCAGGCGCGGAATCAGCAGGAAAACGATCGCGAAGGATGTTCCAGCCATCAGTGCCAGGGTAAAGCCGAGCGGCAGGCCTGATCCATTCGGCAATGCATCCTCCCAAAGATGCGGGGACAACCCCGTCCGCCTGGTCAAGAGCCATTCCCTTGGCAGATCGGTCAGCTTGCCGCAAGCTACAGACTCGCCCCGCCGTTGCGTCGAGGCAGTGCCTTTGCCAGAGTGCGGCAAGCAGGAGACAATCGATGACGGCTGGGCAGCAGGCGGACGAGACCTTTGACTATATCGTGATCGGAGCCGGTTCGGCCGGCTCGATCCTCGGCAACAGGCTGAGTGCCGATGGCAAACGCGTGCTGGTGCTGGAAGCCGGCGGCAAGGACAACTGGATCTGGTTCCACATTCCGGTCGGCTACCTGTTCGCCATCGGCAATCCGCGGTCCGACTGGTGTTTGCGAACCACACGGCAGCCGGGTCTCAATGGCCGGGACATTGCCTATCCGCGCGGCAAGGCGATCGGCGGCTCGTCAGCCATCAATGCCATGCTTTATCTGCGCGGTCAGGCCGCAGACTATGATGGGTGGCGGCAACTAGGGCTTGCAGGCTGGGGCTGGGATGATGTTCTGCCCATCTTCATGGGCCACGAAGGTCATGCCGGCGGGGCCAACGCCTTTCACAATGACCGGGGCCCCCTGCGGGTGGATTTTGCCCGAGCCCGCTGGGAGATTCTCGATGCCTGGCGCGATGCCGCAGCCACAGAAGGAATTCCGAAAACGGATGATTTCAACCGCGGCGACAATCTCGGCTCGTCCTATTTCCAGCTGACGCAGAACAACGGGCTGCGCTGTTCAGCGGCCAAGGCGTTCCTGAAGCCTGCGATGAACCGGCCCAACCTCAAGGTCGAACTAGGTGCCCACGTCGAAAGGCTGGCGCTCAATGGCCGGCGCGTGGTCGGTGTCACCTATGTCAAGGACGGCGCGCGACGAACCGCCGGTTGCCGCATCGAAACCATTCTTTCCGCCGGCGCGGTGATGAGTCCGCATCTGCTCGAATTGTCGGGAATCGGTCGCGGCGATGTGCTGCAGCGGCTTGGCATTCCGCTGGTTCATGAGCTGCCGGGTGTCGGCGAGAACCTTCAGGATCATCTCCAGTTGCGTCCGATGTACAAGGTTCAGGGCGTCAAGACCCTCAATGAAATGGACAAGTCATGGATCCAGAAGGCCTGGATGGGGCTGGAATTCGTTCTGTTCCGGCGCGGCCCGCTGACCATGCCACCCTCGCAGGTCGGCGCCTTTGCCCGCTCCAATCCGGAGGTGGCGACCCCCAATGTCGAGTTCCATGTCCAGCCGCTGTCGCTCGACCGGTTCGGCGAACCGCTGCACAGTTTTCCGGCCTTCACCACCTCGATCTGCAATCTCAGGCCGACCAGTCGCGGCACGATCCATGCGACATCCCCCGATCCGATGGTGGCCCCCGCCATTGACCCCAACTATCTGTCGACCGACGAGGATCGCGGTGTTGCCGTCGAATCGCTGCGTCTTGCCCGACGGATCGTGGCGGCCGAGCCCTTGCGCAAGTATCGGCCGGAGGAGTTCCTGCCCGGCGCCCATCTGACCAGCGACGATGAACTGGTGCGCGGGGCGGGCGATTGCGGCACCACCATTTTCCATCCGGTCGGCACCGCCAAGATGGGAATCGCCAGTGACCGGATGGCGGTGACCGATGAACGCCTGCGGGTACGCGGCATGGACAACCTGAGGGTCATTGATGCCTCGATCATGCCGCGCATCGTCTCGGGCAACACCAATGCGCCGTCGATCATGATCGGCGAGAAGGGGGCAGCCATGGTGATCGAGGACAACCGCGGGTGAGCGGAGCAGAAACCGAGGCGCTGGAGGACGGCCGGCAATCGCCGGCTGCCTTGCGTATCGCGCGCGGCACCCGGCGATTTCTGCGCAACCTCGACATGACAACGCTGACCGAAGTGCCGCTGCGATCCAACCGCCGGGCCGACCTTGTGGCCGTTGGCCCGAAGGGTGAAATCTGGATCATCGAGATCAAATCCTCGGTGGCGGATTTCCGCGCCGATACCAAATGGCCGGACTATCGCCAGCACTGCGATCGATTCTTCTTCGCAACAGCGCTGGATGTGCCTGTGGCGATCTTCCCGTCCGATGCCGGTCTGATCATCGGCGATGGTTTTTCCGCCGCCGTCGAATGGGAGGCGCCGCTGGTTCCGCTGGCCTCTGCGACGCGCAAGGAACTCCTGGTGCGCCTCGGGCGGCTGGCGGCAGACCGGCTGCACGCGCTGCAAGATCCGGCCTTGCCGCTATGAGGCAGGCAAGGGGCGGCCGGGCGGGATTGGCTTTCATCGGGCCGTGAGTTTGGCTATGCTTGACCCAGATTTGATCCGCGGGGTCTTTCCTGCGTGCGGGAGGGTGACATGTCGGCTGGCTGGGTGATCCTTGGTATTCTGGTGCTGCTGGTCCTGTGGGGCATCGGCATCTACAACGGCCTCGTCAACATGCGTCAGCGGGCCAAGCAGGCGTTTGCCGACATCGATGTCCAACTCAAGCAACGCCATGATCTGATCCCCAATCTGGTCGAGACCGTGAAAGGTTACGCCGGGCACGAAAAGGAGACGTTGCAGGCGGTGATCAATGCCCGCAATGCCGCCATTTCGGCGCAGGGGCCGGCAGCGCAGGCCCAGGCGGAAGCCGGCCTTTCCGGCGCGCTCGGACGGCTGATCGCCTTGACCGAGGCCTATCCGGACCTGAAGGCCAATGCCAACTTCCAGCAATTGCAGGGAGAATTGTCCGATATCGAGAACAAGCTCGCCGCCGCCCGCCGCTTCTTCAACAATGCGGTTGCGGAATTCAACGCCGGCATCGAGAATTTCCCTGCGGTGCTGATTGCCAGCCGGTTCGGTTTTTCGGCCATGTCGATGTTTGATGTCGGTGAGGAGACGCGCAAGACCCTCGATGCCACCCCGCCCCAGGTCAAGTTCTGAGCGCTGATGCACGGGGCGCGCCATGGCCGGCGCCTATGGTCTTTACAGCCATATCCAGGCGAACCGCCGACGCTCGGTGATCCTGATCGTCGGGTTGTTCCTGCTTGTCTATGCAATGGTGTTTGCCGGCGCCCTGGTCGTCGAAAGCTTCGGCCCTGCGCCAACACTTGACAGGATGCTCCGCCAGTCGCTCGACAACACGCTGTCCGCACTGCCCCTGGCCACGATTGGAACGGCGGTCTGGATCGCGATTGCCTACCGGTTCCATCAGACGATGATCGATTCACTGACCGACAGCCATACGGTCAGCCGCGCCGAAGCCCCTGAACTCTATAACCTCTTGGAGAATCTGTGCATCTCGCGCGGGTTGGCGATGCCGCAGCTCAAGATCATGGAAGCGGATGTGCTCAATGCCTTTGCCAGCGGCATGAGTGAAGCGCAATATGCCGTAACGGTCACGCGCGGCCTGTTGAAGGAACTCGACCGAAACGAACTCGAAGCCGTGCTTGCCCATGAACTGACCCACATCCGCAACGGCGACGTCCGGCTGATGGTGGTGGCGGTGATCATCGCCGGGGTGATCGGTTTTTTCGGCGAACTGGCTTTTCGCTGGGCGACCTACAGTCCGCGCGTGGTTTTTCCCGACGAATCCCCGCGCGCCCGCAAGACCAGCCCTGCCGGCACCGCCCTGTTCATTGCCGGGATGATCATTTTTCTTGCCTGGCTGGCCTCCGGCCTGTTGCGGTTCGCGCTGTCGCGTTCCCGCGAGTACCTTGCCGATGCCGGTGCCGTTGAACTGACCAAGAACCCGGATGCCATGATCTCGGCGCTGATGAAGATTTCAGGCAGAGCTGAATTGCCCGGAGCTCCCTCCGGACTCATGGAAATGTGCATCGAAAATGAGCATGCCGGCTTTTTCGATCTGTTTGCCACCCATCCGCCGATCGATGCGCGCATCGCCGCGCTGGTCGATCATGCCGGCGGCCAGAAGCCGACCGATGCGCCGCCGCAACCGTCCTTCACGCGCGATGCGGTCCATCTTGATCGGCGCCTTGCGCCCTGGGGCCGGCAGACAGGCGCCTGATGCCATTGGCCCTCTGGTTAGCGGAGCAGCCAGCTCAGCACCGCCCAGGCCCATATCGTGCCATTGAGAACGATGAGCACGAACACCGCCGCGCTGCCGAGATCCTTGACCAGGCCAATGCGCGGATCGCGGTCAAGCGTGATGAAATCGGCAAGCTTTTCGATCGCCGTGTTGAGCAGTTCCACCGCCATCAGCAGCGCAAGGCCGCCGATCAGCATGAGGCGTGTCGCGCCATCGCCGGTCAGCAGGAAGGCCAGAGGCACGCCGATGGCGAGCAGGATCGCTTCTTGTCGCACCGCTGCTTCGTGGCGGATTGCCCAGCCCAGGCCAGCCATCGAGTTGCGGAAGGCGGACAACAAACGCTTCATGTCATGATCCGCTTGCCGCTCTTGGCCTCGAACAGATGCACCGCTCGGACATCGATGGCAAAATGCAGGCTGTCCACGGTGCTGGACAGGGCATGATGCGGGGCCTGCACAACAAAATCCTGGCCGGCGATCTGTCCATGATAGAGCCGCGAGGGGCCGAGTTCCTCGATGAACGTGAACGCAGAATGGAAGGGCCCGGTGGGGTCCAGCGTCACCTCGTCCGGGCGCACCCCGATCAGAACCTCCGTTCCGGCAGCGGCGGCGCCGGTCGGACAGGCGAGGCGCGTTCCGGCAAGCGAGACCTGGCCGTCAGCCACAACCTCGCCCTTGACCAGATTCATGGCGGGGGACCCGATGAATGTGGCGACAAAGACGCTTTCGGGGCGTGAATAGACATCGGCAGGTGTGCCGATCTGCTCGATACGCCCGGCGCTCATCACCACGATCATGTCGGCGAGCGTCATCGCCTCAACCTGATCATGCGTGACATAGATCGACGTCACCTTCAGCGAATTGTGCAGCTTCTTGATCTCGACGCGCATATGCACCCGCAGCTTCGCATCAAGATTGGACAATGGTTCGTCAAACAGGAACACCTGCGGCTTGCGCACGATTGCCCGGCCCATGGCGACGCGCTGGCGCTGCCCGCCGGACAGAGCCCGGGGCTTGCGGTCAAGGAACGGTTCGATGGCCAGAATCCTGGCGGCTTCGGCTACACGCCGGGCGATCTCGTCCTCCGGCGTCTTCCGGTTCCTGAGGCCATAGGCCATGTTGTTGTAGACCGTCATATGCGGGTAGAGCGCATAGTTCTGGAACACCATGGCGATATCGCGATCCGCCGGCTCGACATCGTTGACGATGCGCCCGCCGATCCGGCATTCGCCATCGGTGATGGTTTCGAGGCCGGCAATCATTCTCAGCAGGGTCGATTTCCCGCAACCCGAAGGGCCAACCAACACGCAGAACCCGCCATCGGGAATGGCGAAGTCGATGTCTTTCACCGCCTCGACACCGCCGGGATAGACTTTTCGGATGTCTTTGAGCGTGACGTCAGCCATGGCGGGACCTCAGCAATCGGCAATCGGCAGTCGGCACTGGTCTCGGCTCAACCATGCCGGGGCGGCCGCATCCCCCATTGCAAAGGGCAAGTGGCGATCCTTCCGTGCCCATCATCACTTCTCCGTCTCCACCAATCCCTTGACGAACAGCTTCTGCATGCTGATCACCACGATGACCGGCGGCAGCAGCGCCAGCACAGCGGTCGCCATCGCCAGCTGCCATTCGGTGAGAGCGTCCTGGGTTACGATCATCTTCTTGATGCCGATGACGATGGTCGCCATGGAATCCTTGGTGGTGATCAGGAGCGGCCAGAGATACTGGTTCCAGCCGTAGATGAACTGGATCACGAACAGCGCCGCGATGGTCGTCATCGACAGGGGCAGAACGGTGTCCTTGAAGAAGCGGAAAGGTCCCGCCGCGTCGATCTTCGATGCCTCCAGCAGTTCATCGGGAATGGTCATGAAGAACTGGCGAAACAGCAAAGTTCCGGTCGCCGAGGCGATCAGCGGGATGGTCAGGCCCGGATAGGTATCAAGCAGCCCGAGATCCGAGACGATCTTGTAGGTCGGATAGATGCGCACCTCGACCGGCAGCATCAGCGTCACGAAGATGATCCAGAACGCGGCCATGCGGAAGGGAAATCGATAATAGACGATGGCATAGGCGGAGAAGATCGAGATGATGATCTTGCCCACGGCGATCATCACGGCCATGCACAATGAATTGAACATCATGTTGATCACCGGCTCGCGGGTCGAGGACGAGGTGCCGGAAAACAGGATCCGGTTGTAGTTCTCGATCAGATGCGGGCCGGGCAGCACCCCCATGTTTCCGTTGATGATCGTCGCCGGATCCCAGGTCGAGGCGACGAAGGCGAGATAGACAGGAAAGAACACGATGACGACGCCGAGCATCAGGATGATGTGCGGCAGGGCGACATTGAGAAACGACCGGCGCTCGACCATCAGTAGTTCACCTTGCGCTCGATGTAGCGGAACTGGATCGCGGTCAATGCCACCACGATGACCATGAGGATGACCGATTGCGCGGCGGACAGGCCGAGGTCGCCGCCAGACTTGCCATCATGGTAGACTTTGAAAACCAGCGTCGTTGTTGATGCGGCCGGCCCGCCTCCGGTCACGGCGTCGATGATGCCGAACGTGTCGAAAAACACATAGGTGATGTTGACGACCAGAAGAAAGAACGTGGTCGGCGAGAGCAGCGGAAAGATCACGGTCCAGAAGCGCCGGACCGGGCGCGCCCCGTCGATGGCGGCAGCCTCGATCAGGCTGTGCGGAATCGACTGCAGGCCGGCGAGAAAGAACAGGAAATTGTAGGAAATCTGCTTCCAGGTCGCGGCCAGGATAATCAGCATCAGGGCGTGATTGCCATTGAGCAACGGGTTCCAGTCAATGCCCCAGCGCTTGAGCAGCTGTGCAACCATCCCCAGCGACGGCTGGAACATGAACAGCCAGAGCACGCCGGCAACCGCCGGCGCAACCGCATAGGGCCAGATCAGCAGCGTCTTGTAGGCGCCGGCGCCGCGGATGTGCTTGTTCGCCATTGTCGCCAGCAGCAGCGAAATCGACAGCGACAGAAACGCTACGGCGCTGGAGAAAACCAGCGTGACGCCCATGGCTTTGAAATATTCCGGCTTTGAGAACAGGATCTGGTAATTTTCGAAGCCGACGAACTGCCTTGATGTGCCGAATGCGTCCTCAAGCTGGAACGACTGCCAGACGGCCTGTCCGGCGGGGAGATAGAAGAAAATGACGGTAATGAGCAACTGCGGCAGCAGCAGCGCTGCCGGGATCGCATAACCGGAAAAGACGGTTCGCTTGTCCATGTGATGCAGTCCGCCGCCAGCGGTCAACCGGCCTGCGCCCTGGCGCGATGGCCGGCTGCCGCCAGGGGGCGGCGGACCCGATCCTTATCGCGACACGGTGCGTTCGAACTGGCGCAGCACGGCATTGCCGCGGCTGACCATGGCATCGGCGCCAGCCTGCGGGGTTTTCTTGCCGGTGAGCACCTCTTCGACTTCTTCGGCCCAGATGTCACGGATCTGGACAAGATTGCCGAAGCGCAAGCCACGCGAATTCTCGGTCGGCGGCTTGTTGGTCAGTTCCTTGAGCGGCGTCTCGTTGTAGGGATTGTCCTTGTAATAGCCCGATGCCTTGACCTTCTCATAGGCCGCCTTGGTGATGGGCAGATAGCCGGATTCGGTATGCAGCTTGGCCTGCCGGTCGGTGTCGGACAGGAAGGTGAAGAATTTGGCGACGCCCTTGTATTCGTTGGCCGCCTTGCCCCCCATCACCCACAGCGATGCGCCGCCGAGCGTTGAATTCTGCGGTGCGCCCGCAACATCCGGATAATAGGGCATCGGCGCATTGGCCCAGGCGAATTTGGCGTTGGCACGGACATTGCCGAGGAAGGCCGAAGAGGTCAGGAAGATCGGACATTCGCCGGCAGTGAAACGCCCTTCGCCGGTGTTGGTCCGGCCGGAATAATCGAACGTCTTGGTCTTCTGCAACTCGGCAAGATTGGCCCAGTGCCTCACATGGACCGGGGAATTGATCTTGAACTCGGTATCGAATCCATCGATTCCATTTGCCTTGGTGCCGATCGGAATGTTGTGCCAGATCGAGAACTGCTCGATGTTGACCCAGGTGATCCAGGCCGTTGAAAAGCCGCAAGAGGCATAGCCGGCTCCCTGAAGCTTCTTGGCGGCTTCAAACACCTCCGGCCAGGTAGCGGGCGGCGCATCCGGATTGAGCCCGGCCTTGGCGAAGGCGTCCTTGTTGTACCACATGACGGCCGAGGACGAATTGAACGGGAACGACAGCATTTCGCCCTTTACTGTCGAATAATAGCCGGCGACCGACGGCAGGTAGGACGCCGGATCGAAAGCCTCGCCGGCCTCTTTCATCAATTCATGCACGGGCTTGATGGCCTTGCCGGCCGCCATCATCGAGGCGGTGCCGACTTCAAACACCTGCATGATATGCGGCGCATTGCCGGCCCGATAGGCCGCAATGCCGGCGTTCATCGTGTCGGCATAGCTGCCCTTGTAGGAGACGACGACCTTGTAATCCTTCTGGCTGGCGTTGAAATCCTCGGCCAGCTTGTTGATCACATCGTTGTTGGCGCCGGTCATTGCATGCCACCACTGGATTTCCGTCTGCGCCATGGCTGGCGCAGCGACGGCGGTCAGCGCGGTCGCAGCAAGGAAGGCGGCTGTTCTGATCAATGACATGGCGATCTCCCTGGTTCCGGGTCACGGGGTTGTTCCGGTCCCGCCACCATCGGCGGATTCGATGACTGCCGGATGACGATTTGTCGATCATCCAAGCACGCCACATCGGCCCACGCAACAGCCGAACCAGGGCTGATGCTTCAGTTGTGATCAATTAGGGAGCGATCAGTCATCGATATCGAAACTGACGCCCTGGGCGAGCGGAAGATCCGTGCCGAAATTGATCGTGTTGGTGGCGCGCCGCATATAGGCCTTCCATGAATCCGACCCTGCCTCGCGGCCGCCTCCGGTTTCTTTTTCCCCGCCGAAGGCGCCGCCGATTTCCGCGCCCGACGGGCCGATGTTGACATTGGCGATACCGCAGTCGGAACCGGTCGCCGCGACAAACCGCTCCGCCTCGCGCATGTCGAGCGTGAACAGCGATGAGGAAAGGCCTGCGGCCACATCGTTCTGCAAGGCGATGGCCGCATCGAAGTCGCGGTATTTCACAACGTAGAGAATGGGTGCGAAAGTCTCATGCAGCATGGGCCCGCATTGCGCCGGCATCTCCACCAGGGCGGGCTTCACATAGGCGCCCGCCAGGCTCCTGACTGGCACTCCGCCATGGACCCGTCCGCCAGCCGCGCGCGCGTCCTTGAGCGCGGTCTGCATGGAATCGAGCGCGGAGCGATCGATCAGCGGGCCGACCAGCACGCCTGCCTCGCGCGGATCGCCTACCCGGACACTGTCATAGACCTTGATCAGCCGCGCAATCAGCCGGTCATAGACGCTTTCGTGAACGATCAGCCGCCGCAGCGTCGTGCAGCGCTGGCCGGCGGTGCCGATCGCGGCAAAGGCGATGCCGCGCAAGGCAAGGTCGAGATCGGCGCTGGGGGCGACAATGGCGGCATTGTTGCCGCCAAGTTCGAGCAGCGACCGGGCGAATCGCTGGGCGAGGCGCGGGCCGACCTTGCGCCCCATCGCCGTCGAACCCGTCGCCGAGACCAGGGGCACGCGCGAATCATCCACCAGCGTTTGTCCGGTCTCCGGACCGCCGATGATCACCTCACTGAGCCCCTGCGGAACCATGCCGTTGCCGGCCGCCTGGAATCGCGCCGCCGCGCGCGCCACGATGGCCTGGACGGCAAGCGCGGTCAGCGGCGTCTTTTCCGAGGGCTTCCAGACCACCGAGTCGCCGCAGACGAAGGCCAGCGCCGCATTCCAGGCCCAGACGGCCACCGGAAAATTGAAAGCCGTGATCACGCCGACGACGCCAAGCGGATGCCAGGTCTCCATCATGCGGTGGTTGGCGCGCTCGGTGGCGATCGTCAGCCCGCACAATTGCCGGGACAGGCCCACCGCATAGTCGCAGATATCGATCATCTCCTGCACTTCGCCGAGGCCTTCGGATCGGATCTTGCCGGCCTCGATCGTCACCAAAAGCCCGAGATCAGCCTTGGCGGCACGCAATTCTTCACCCAGCAGCCGCACGAATTCGCCCCGCTTCGGCGCCGGAACCGAACGCCACAGCCTGAAAGCCGCCTCGGCCCGGCCAATCGCGGCTGTGGTCTCACCGCTGCTGTTCGTGCGCACATGACAGAGCGTCTCGCCGCTGATCGGCGAGCGGGCGGCAAGACCGGATTTGGCAAGGCGGCCTTCGGCAACGCCGAGGCGTTTGAGAAGGCCCAATGTTTCGTCGGCGAGCGAGGCAGGCATTAAAAGTCCCCTGTGCGATGTCGCCTGATTGTTAGCGCGCCACCTCGTTCACGGCAAACAGGGAGGGGTAGGCAATGCCTGTTCTGCTGCCTATTTTGTCGCTGGTCGAAAGCATCAAAGGGATTGCCGGGATGTTCGATGTGGTAGTGGCCGGCGGGGCGGTGATGGGATCGTCCATCGCTTGTCATCTGGCGGGCCAGTCCGGCTTTGCCGGGTCGATCCTGGTCGTCGAGCGAGACCGCAGTTACCGGCAGGCCGCGTCCGCGCTGTCGGCAAGTTCCATCCGTCAGCAGTTCTCACAGCCCGTCAACATCCGCATCTCGATGCACGGAATTGCCTTCCTGCGCGACATTGGCAACCTCCTGGAGGTTGACGGCGCAAGACCGGACATCGGGCTCAGGGAGGGGGGCTATCTCTATCTGGCGACGGTGCCTGGCATGGCGGTGCTGTCGGCCAACCACATCCTCCAGGCCCGCGAGGGCGCCGACATTGCTCTGATGGACAGGGCGGCGTTGTCTGTCAGGTTCCCATTTCTGGCGACCGAGGACCTGGCCGGCGGCAGTTTCGGCCGCAGCGGCGAAGGCTGGTTTGACGGCTATCAGCTGATGCAGGCATTCGCGGCCAAGGCGCGCAGCCTTGGCGTCACCTACAGGCAGGCAGGTGTTGTTGCCGTGGAGCGGCAGGGTCCCCGCATCGTTGCGGTGCACCTCGATGATGGCAGCCGCATTCCCTGCGGCGCCTTCGTCAATGCGGCGGGTGCCTCGGGCGCGCGTGCGCTTGCCGCGGCCTGCGACGTGCCGATTCCGGTTTATGCCAAGAAGCGCAGCGTGTTTTCCTGGAGCTGCCGCGAGCGCCTCGATGGCTTTCCCCTGCTCATCGACACGTCAGGCGTCTGGTGTCGGCCGGAAGGCGAGGGCTTCATCGGCGGCTATTCTCCGGCCGATGACAGCGAGACTGACGAGGGGCAGGACTTCGAGGTCAACTGGAACGAATTCGACGAGGTGATCTGGCCCAATCTTGCCGCCCGCATCCCGGCCTTCGAGGCGATCCGGCCGGGGCGGGCCTGGGCCGGGCACTATGACATGAACCTGCTCGATCACAACGCGATCGTCGGACGGCTGGGCGATCTCGAAAACGCCTACATCGCCGCCGGTTTTTCCGGCCACGGTCTGCAACAGGCCCCGGCTGTCGGGCGCGGCCTTGCTGAACTGATTGCCACCGGCGCCTACCGGACGCTCGACCTTGCCGATCTGTCTTTCGAGCGGATCGTCGCCGGCCGGCCGCTGCGCGAGACAAACGTCATTTGACCCCATGATGGGGTTGAATGCCGCCTATCAACGATTTCAATTTTTGCCGCGGCCGGCATCGGATTAACGTCGTGAAGTGGAGACAAGCATGATCACGCCCGACTATCTGCGCATGATGGCGCGCTACAACCGCTGGCAGAACCGCAACCTCTATGCGGCGGCAGGTGCCCTTGCTGATGCCCAGCGCCGGGCTGATCGCGGCGCCTTTTTTGGCTCGCTGCATGGCACGCTGAGCCACCTCTACTGGGGCGACTGCATCTGGATGCACCGGTTTTCCGGGTCGCCGAAACCGTCCGGGACCATCGCGGATTCGCCCCGGTTCCGGCCGGTCTGGGACGATCTGGTGCACGATCGTGACGCGCTTGATGCGGCCATCCTTGCCTGGGCGGAGGTGGTCGATCCCGCCTGGCTGGCGGGCGAAACGCGCTGGTTTTCCGCAGCGGCCGGCCGCGAACTTGCGCAGCTGAATGCGCGTCTGGTGGTGCATTTTTTCAATCACCAGACCCATCATCGTGGGCAGGCGCATGCGATTCTCACCGGCCTCGGCGCCCGCCCGGCCGATACCGATCTCATTCTGATGCCGGACATCGTTTGATCGGCGGCGACCGGGTCAGGACAGCAGCCCACGCCGGGCGAGGTTGCGCATCAATGCGCCGACCCCGAAGGTCCATTCCGGCGCCTTGTCGGAATGGGTCATCACATTGGTCAGGCGGCCGAGCTTCGGCGCGGCGATGGTAACGATGTCGCCGAGCTTGTGGGTAAATCCCTTTCCCTCGCCATCGCGATCCTTGGTCGGCGCAAACATCGTTCCGAGGAACAGCACGGCGCCATCCGGATACTGATGATGGCGGCCGATCATCTGTTTGACGAGATCGGCAGGGTCGCGGCTGATTTTTGCGACATTCGACGCGCCATTAAGAACGAATCCGTCGCGGCCCTCGACGCGCAGTGTCACTTCGGTCTGGCGCACATCGTCGAGGCTGAACGTCGCATCGAACAGCCGCACGAACGGGCCGACCGCGCAGGAGGCATTGTTGTCCTTGGCCTTCGACAGCAGCAGCGCCGAGCGGCCTTCGACATCGCGCAGATTGACGTCATTGCCGAGAGTTGCGCCGACAATCCGCCCGCGCGACGAGACGACCAGCACCACTTCCGGCTCCGGATTGTTCCACTGGCTCATCGGATGCAGTCCGGCCTCGAACCCGGTGCCGACCGAGGACAGCGTCTGCGCCTTGGTGAAGATCTCCGCATCCGGGCCAATGCCAACCTCGAGATACTGGCTCCAGGCCCCCTGTGCGATCAGCACCTGCTTCAGCCGCATCGCCTCGGGCGAGCCGGGCTTGAGGCGCGAGAGATCGTCGCCGACCAGCCGGGTGACTTCCTTGCGGATCTCGGCGGCGGCGGCCGGGTTGCCACGCGCCCGCTCCTCGATCACCCGTTCCAGCATCGAGACGGCGAAGGTCACCCCCGCCGCCTTTACTGCCTGAAGGTCGATGGGGGCGATCAGATGCGGCTTTGCAGCGTCCTTTGGCGGCGTATTGGCAAGAATGGCGGAAAGGCTTGCGATCCTGAGCCCTTTCTCTGCCCAGAGCGCGCCGGCCGGATCATCGGCCTCGCACAGATCACGCAGCGTAGGAAAGGCCGCAGTGACGTCGAACACGCCCTCCGCCCGCACCGCCGCGATGCAAGGGCCGACATCGGGAACCAGGACGCGGGCAACCAGCGTGCCGGCGGTTCCGTCGACCGGAAGGGTGGCTTCAGGGGTAAGCGACAGGGTCATCGGTGCCTCGGCTCCTGTGCCTGTTCCAGTCGGTTGCGGCGCCCGGGTTGCGCAGGAATTTTTGAATTCCGTTGGGTTGCCATAGCTTGTATGACAACCAAAACCGCAACACCAGCCGGATTACGCCATGACCAATCGCCCCGCCCCGCGCGTCCTGCGCCTCAATGCCGCCGACAATGTCGTGATTGCGGTTGACCAGATTGACCTGGGCAGCGCGGTAAACGGCGTGACCGCCACGGCGCGCATTCCCCGCGGCCACAAGATGGCGGTCAGCCGTATCGAGAAGGATCAGCCGATCCGCAAGTTCGGCCAGATCATCGGCTTTGCCTCCGAGGCGGTGCTGCCCGGCGCCTGGGTGCACGAGCACAATTGCTACTTTGCGGCTTTTGATCGCGATTATGCCTTTTGTGCCGACGCAAGGGATGAGCCGGTGCTTGCGCTGGACCGGCGTGCCACCTTTGAAGGCTATCGCCGCGACAGCGGCAAGGTCGGCACCCGCAATTACATCGGCATTCTGACCTCGGTGAACTGCTCGGCCACGGTGGCGCGATTCATGGCCGAGGAAGTGATGCGTTCGGGTTTGTTGAATGAGTATCCCGGCATTGATGGGGTCATTCCGCTTGTCCATGGCCTTGGTTGTGCGATGTCGACCAAGGGTGAGGGCTATGAGGTGCTCAAGCGCACGCAATGGGGCTATGCGGCCAATCCCAACATGGCCGGGGTTGTGATGGTCGGTCTGGGCTGCGAGGCATTCCAAATCCAGCGCTGGAAGGAAGCCTACGGTCTGAAGGAAAGTGACACCTTCCGCTCCTTCACCATCCAGGAGGTGGGAGGGACCAGAAAGACCATCGCCGCCGGCGTCGATGCCATCCGCACCATGCTGCCGATCGCCAATCGTGCGCGGCGCCAGACCTGCCCGGCCTCGGACCTGATGCTGGCGCTGCAATGCGGCGGATCGGATGGCTATTCCGGCATCACCGCCAACCCGGCGCTCGGAGTTGCCTCGGATCTGCTGGTCGCCCATGGCGGCACCACCATTCTGTCCGAGACCCCGGAGATCTATGGCGCCGAACACCTGCTCACCCGCCGTGCCAGAACCCGCGAGATCGGCGAGAAGCTGGTCGAGATCATCCGCTGGTGGGAGGATTATACCGAACGCAACCGCATGGACATGAACAACAATCCTTCGCCCGGCAACAAGGCCGGCGGGCTGACCACCATTCTGGAGAAGTCGCTGGGCGCCGCCGCCAAGGGCGGCACTGCCACGATGAACGGCGTGTTCCGCTATGCCGAACCGGTGACCGTGAAGGGCTTTGCCTTCATGGATACGCCCGGATATGATCCGGTTGGTGTGACTGGGCAGGTGGCGGGCGGGGCGAATGTGCTGTGCTTCACCACCGGGCGCGGGTCCGCCTTCGGCTGCAAGCCGACGCCGTCGATCAAGCTCGCCACCAACACGCCGATCTATGAGAAGATGGTGGACGACATGGACATCAACTGCGGCGATGTGCTCGATGGCGTCTCGCTGGAGGCCAAGGGGCGCGAGATCTTTGACAGGATTCTGGCTGTTGCATCGGGCGAGCGCTCGAAATCCGAGCAGCTCGGCTATGGCGATGCCGAGTTCGTGCCCTGGCAGATCGGTGCAACGATGTAGGGCCTCTGGCCCTTGCACCGTAATGGTTTTACGGGCAACAAGACGGCCTGTGCTGGACTCTGCAACCTGAAAGTTTCTGCCATGGCCGCTGTCACCAAAGCCGCATTCGATTGGTCCGATCCGTTCCTGCTTGATGACCAGTTGAACGAAGACGAGCGGATGATCCGTGATCTGGCCCGTTCCTATGCGCAGGACAAGCTGATGCCGCGCGTCCGCGCAGCCTATGCGCAGGAAAGGACCGACCCCGCGATTTTCCGCGAGATGGGCGAACTCGGCCTGCTCGGCATCACGGTGGCCGAGCAATATGGCGGCGCCGGAGCCAGCTATGTCTCCTATGGCCTGGTTGCCCGCGAAGTGGAGCGGGTCGATTCGGGGTATCGCTCGATGATGAGCGTGCAATCCTCGCTGGTGATGTATCCGATCGAGGCCTACGGATCCGAGGCGCAGAAGAAGAAATATCTGCCCAGGCTGGCCAGTGGCGAATGGATCGGCTGTTTCGGCCTGACCGAGCCCGATGCCGGCTCCGATCCCGGTGGTATGCGCACGCGTGCGGTCAAAACCGCCGGCGGTTATCGGCTTAACGGCGCAAAAATGTGGATTTCCAATTCGCCGATCGCCGACGTTTTTGTGGTTTGGGCGAAATCCGAAGCGCACAATGACGAGATCCGAGGTTTTGTGCTGGAAAAAGGCATGAAGGGCCTGTCGGCGCCGAAGATCGAGGGCAAGTTATCCCTGCGAGCCTCCATCACCGGCGAGATTGTGCTGGATAATGTCGAAGTTGGCGAGGAGGCGCTGTTGCCTCATGCCTCCGGCCTCAAGGGGCCGTTCGGCTGTCTCAATCGTGCCCGCTACGGCATTTCCTGGGGCGCGATGGGAGCAGCCGAATTCTGTTTCCATGCCGCGCGTCAATATGGTCTCGATCGCCGGCAGTTTGGCCGCCCGCTCGCCAATACCCAGCTTTATCAGAAGAAGCTCGCCGACATGCTGACCGAGATTTCCCTCGGACTGCAGGCGTCGCTGCGCGTGGGGCGCATGTTTGATGCCGGAACGCTGGCGCCCGAGGCCATTTCCATCGTCAAGCGCAACAATTGCGGCAAGGCGCTCGATATTGCCCGGGCTGCGCGTGACATGCATGGCGGCAACGGCATTTCCGAAGAGTTCCATGTGATGCGCCACGCCGCCAACCTCGAGACGGTCAACACCTACGAGGGTACCCATGACGTGCACGCCCTCATCCTTGGCCGTGCGATCACCGGTCTCCAGGCGTTTTTCTGATGGTCCGCGTCGTCATCGCCGGAGCGACCGGCTGGGTCGGCAAGGCGCTGGTGCAGGCTGTCGATGCCGCGCCGGACCTGACGCTGGTTGCCGCCGTTTCGCGTTCGGCTGCCGGCAAGGATGCCGGGATGATGGCAGGCGGAGCGGCCAATGGCGTCACCATCGTCGCGACACTGGACGAGGCATTGGCCGCTCCCTCCGATGTGGTCATCGACTACACCAAGCCGCAGGTGGTGAAGGGCCACACCTTCACTGCCCTGAAAGCGGGACGCGGCGTTGTCATCGGCACATCCGGCCTCGGTGCGGACGACTATGCAGAGATCGACGCCGCCGCGATGTCCGCAAGGCTCGGAGTTCTGGCCGCCGGCAATTTCTCGATCACCGCTACGCTGCTGCGCCGGTTTGCGCTGGAGGCGGCGAAATATGTGCCGGATGTCGAGGTGATCGACTACGCCTCGGCCAAGAAGCCGGATTCACCCTCCGGCACGGGCCGGGAACTTGCCGAACTGCTCGGGCAGGTCCGCATGGACGGCACCTCGGTTCCGGTGGACAAGGTCGGCGGCATTCCCGCGACGCGCGGCGCCGCGGTCGGCGGGCCGATCCCGGTGCAGGTGCATTCGGTGCGGATGCCATCGTTCGTCCTGTCCTGCGAGGCGATCTTCGGTGCGCCGGACGAGCGGCTCGTCATCCGCCACGACGCCGGCTCGTCTGCCGCGCCCTATGTCGCGGGTACGCTGCTGGCCGCCCGCAAGGTCGGCGGGTTCAGAGGCCTCAGGCGCGGACTCGATCACGTTCTGGATTGACCCATGACAGACGCCCCGCTCGCCGGCCTCCGCGTTCTCGAACTCGCCCGCATTCTCGCCGGGCCATGGGCTGGCCAGACACTGGCTGATCTCGGTGCCGATGTTGTCAAGGTCGAGCGCAAGGGTGCCGGCGATGATACGCGCGCCTGGGGGCCGCCCTTCGTGCCGGCCCGCGATGGCGGGCATCTGTCGGCGGCCTATTTTCATTCCTGCAATCGCGGCAAGCGGTCGATCGAGGCCGATTTCGACAACCCCGACGACATCGCGATGATTTGCCGGCTGGCGGCCAGGGCCGATGTGGTGATCGAGAATTTCAAGGTCGGTGGTCTGAACAAGTATGGCCTCGATGCTGAGAGCCTGATGGCGCTCAATCCGCGCCTCATCTATTGCTCGATCACCGGTTTCGGTCAGGACGGACCTTATGCGCCGCGTGCCGGCTACGATTTCCTGATCCAGGGCATGGGCGGGGCGATGTCGATCACCGGCGATGCGGAGGGCCAGCCGACCAAGACCGGCTTTGCGATCGCCGACATCTTCACCGGGCTTTACGCCAGCGTGGCGATCCTCGCCGCGCTCAACCGGCGGAGGGATACCGGCGCAGGCGCCGTCATCGATTGCGCGCTGCTCGACACCCAGGTTGCCGTCAACGCCAATCAGGCGATGAATTATCTGGTCTCGGGCAAGGTTCCGGGCCGCATGGGCAATGCCCATCCCAATCTCGTGCCCTACGAGGTGTTCCCCGTCGCCGATGGCCACATCATCATCGCCACCGGCAATGATGGGCAGTATCGCAAGCTGATGAATGTGCTGGGCCAGCCTGAGCTTGGCAGCCACCCCGACTATATCGACAACGCAAGCCGGATCGCCAATCGCTCCGCGCTCATTCCGTTGATCGGCTCGCTCAGCCTTCGCTTTGCCAAGGCTGACCTGTTGGCACGGCTGGAAGCGGCAGGTGTTCCGGCTGGGCCGATCAATGCGATGGACGAGGTTTTTGCCGATCCGCAGGTGATCCATCGCGGCATGCGGGTGGATCTGGTGGAGGATCAGGCAGCGGCCGGAACCATTCCCTCGGTTCGTTCACCGATCCTGATCGACGGGGCGCCGCAGGTTTCCGGGCGCGCTTCGCCGGCTCTGGGGGCGCATACCGCCGAGGTTCTCGCTGATCCTGACTGGACCTGACGTCGCAGGGCGGTTTGGCCGGTTTGGCCGCCATCATCATGCCGTATTGCCACGCCACGGCCCGATAACGCTAACGGGCCCTTAAGGCGATCGCTCTAAGGTGACGACCGGAGCGGCACGGGCGGCGGGTTGTGTGATGGCCGATTGGGACGACGAGGACCGCGGACGCGGCAGACGGCGGGGTGCGGGGAGCGACGCGGATCACCGATCGCGCCGTGACGCCTATGACGAAGCCTATCCATCCCGTCATGACCGTAACACGCCGCGCCGCCGCCCAACCCCAGATACGGACGATGATTGGGACGAAGCCCCTCGCCGCGCCGCTCGTCGCGGGCCGCCCGAGGATCACGATGAATTCGACATGGCTCCTCCGCGACGGGAAAGATCCGGGCGATCGGCTGAACCACGCGGAAAGAAGCGTCCTCCAACACGGCGGCGCGGATTTCTGCGCGGCCTTGTCTACTGGAGTGCGGTGGCATCGGTCTGGTGTGCCATCGGCCTTGCCGGATTGATCGGCTATTACGCGCTGCGGCTGCCGCCGATCGACCAGCTGGCTGTGCCGAAGCGGCCGCCCAATATCGCCATCCTGGCGGCCGATGGTTCGCTGATGGCCAACCGCGGCGAGACTGGTGGCAGCAATGTTGCGATCGGCGAACTCCCTCCGTATGTTCCCAAAGCCTTCGTGGCGATCGAGGATCGCCGGTTCTACGAGCATTTTGGCCTGGACGTTGTCGGGCTTGGCCGCGCCTTCATGCGCAATGTCACGGCAAGGCGGCTCGAACAGGGGGGGTCCACGCTCACCCAGCAGCTTGCCAAGAACATCTTCCTCACCCAGGAGCGTTCGATCGCCCGCAAGGCGCAGGAAGCCATCCTCGCCCTGTGGCTGGAGCGCAGCTACAGCAAGGATCAGATCCTCGAACTTTATCTCAACCGGGTTTATTTCGGTTCGGGTGCCTATGGTATCGAAGCGGCTGCCCAACGCTATTTCGGCAAGACGGCGCGGCTGCTGACCGTGGCGGAATCGGCGATGCTGGCAGGGTTGATGAAATCGCCCTCGCGCCTTGCGCCCAACCGGAATCCGGAAGCGGCCCGCGAGCGCGCTTCGCTGGTGCTCAAGGAAATGCGCGAGCAGGCCCATATCAGCGAACAGCAGCACAAGGTCGCGCTGTCCGCCCCAGCGGAAGCCAGGCGCAACCATGGCGCCGGCTCGGTCAATTATGCCGCCGATTGGGTGATGGACATGCTCGACGATTACGTCGGCACCATCGGCGAAGACGTGCAGGTCACGACCACGTTCATGATGCCGGTACAGAATGCGGCAGAACGGGCTCTGACGGCAGCGCTGGATGCGCAGGGAGCGGACAAGAATGTCGGACAGGGGGCGATTGTCGCCATGGCGCCCGATGGCGCGGTCCGCGCCCTGGTCGGCGGCGCCAATTACGCCGACAGCCAGTTCAACCGTGCGGTGCTGGCAAGGCGTCAGCCGGGTTCGGCGTTCAAGCCGTTTGTCTATCTGGCCGCCCTGGACGCCGGTCTGACGCCCGAAACCGTGCGCGAGGACGCGCCGGTCAACATCAAGGGCTGGCAGCCGGAAAACTATACCCGCGAGTATTTCGGCCCGGTGTCGCTGACGCGCGCGCTGTCGCTGTCCCTCAATACGATTGCGGTCAAGCTCGGCCAGGAGGTTGGCACCAAGGCGGTGATCAGGACCGCCCAGCGGCTCGGGATCAATGCGCCGCTTGCGGCCAACGCCTCGCTGGCTCTGGGCACTTCCGAGGTCTCGCCACTGGAGCTGACCACAGCCTATGCCGCTTTCGCCAATGGCGGCATCGGTGTTGCGCCCTACGGCATCCGCCGGGTCAGGACCGCCAGCGGCAAGGTGATCTACGAGCGCAAGGAGCATAATCGCGGCCGGGTGATCGAGCCGAGTGTTCTGGCCTATCTCAATGGCATGATGCGCGAAACGCTGGTCAACGGCACTGCCCGCAAGGCGGAGCTGCCAGGCTGGCTGGCGGCCGGCAAGACCGGCACCACGCAGGAACACAAGGACGCCTGGTTCGTCGGCTATACGGGTGCCCTTGTCGCGACGGTCTGGCTAGGCAATGACGATGGCGAGCCG
>DAOMXG010000014.1:0-24153 GCA_035436995.1 Beijerinckiaceae bacterium | reverse complement strand
TGTTAAGCCTGCCGCCAGCGTTCGTTCTGAGCCAGGATCAAACTCTCAAGTTGGACTCGAGATTTGAACCGGCTGATCACAACGTTCATTGACGGAGTGCACTCATCGACATCTTTCGACGTCGAGCGTGTGTACACTCACCTGAAACGTTAGACCGCCGAAGTCTCGTATGACCGATCGGTTAGGATCGGTCCGCAAGAACATCGCCGTCCACGTTTCTCTTTCTCGTCTTCAATTGCCAAACAGCGAAGCCACGCTTTTCTTTCCCAGCAGAGCCAGGTCAGGGACCAACTCGTCTTTCGAGAGGAAGCGAAGCCCGCGCCGCCGAAGCAGCGCGTCAACATGGCGGCTGTATAGCCCCAAGCTTTTCTCCCTGTCAACGGCCTTTTTTGAAAACCGGGCATTTTTTTCGCGATGCACCAAAATGGCCCATCTCCCTTCGCGTCTGCACAACACGCGCACTGAACGCGCACGGCAGAGTGCGCGGGCGTTCGGCGCATTGTTCGCCACAACTTTGCCATCGCCATGGTTGAACCAGCTCCTCGCGCGTGGACGCCTGCGTCCGGCCTTGATAGACAGGGCAAAGCGGCAGTCATTCGAGCTTGACGTATTGGCAAGACAAATCGCGCGACGCTGCGCAGCAAGGTGGGAGGCAGGGCACTAACGTGTCAGGGACGCAGGTCTATATCCCGGACAGCACGATCGACCTCGGCGTCGAGCCTCCGTTGGCGCTGTTCAATCGTTCTGGTGAACCGCCGCCGAAGGGCCGGATCTCGGCCCGCTGGCTCGCCGGAACGGTGCTGACAGGGTTTGCCGGGATGGGATTGATGCTCGCGGCCGCGATCAGCGCCATCGAGCACCGGGGCGCGATTGTCGAACTGCCCCATATGATCAAGCCGCGCGAGATCGCCTCCCAACTCCCCGGCGAACTGGTCATCGCTGCCCGAAAGGGCGACCGGTTGGTGCAGAAGGCCGACATCGTTGCCGCACGTCAGACCTACAAGACGCCGGTGGTGCGCAAGACTGCTGGCGGTGATGTGATTCGTCCGGCCAGCTTCACCCGGATTTCCAGCCCATTGGCGATGGAAACACTGGGTTTTGCCAATGTCATTCCGGCCTTCAATACCGCACGGCTGATTGCGGACGCCAGCGAGGACCGCGCGCTTGAGGCTGCCCAGGGCATGCCGCTTGATTCAGACGTTTCGCTGTCCACTCGCACGATCGAGGATGGCGATCGCCCTGCCCTGTTCCTGACCAGTCTGTCCGAAGTGGAAGTGCAGGCGCAGGTGCTTGAGGCCCTGTCCGCAACCCGCCGCACCGCGCCCACCCTACCGGCGCAGATGCTTCTGGCCAAGGCTATGCGCGCACCGGAACAGACCTCATCGCTGCCCTTTGCTGGAACCAATGATCCGTTTTCCCGCCTGGTCGTCCGCATGGTGCCGGAAAACGTCACGGTCGCCCCCCGTCTCGAGGCGGCGCTCGCGCGCAATGCGCAGGAGCAGAGGCTGGTCGGCATCCGCTCGGAGGATAATGCCGAACAGGTCCTTCGCGCCGCCGGGCTGACACCGTCCCAGGCACGCGACATCGTGCGCAGCCTGACCCGCGGTGGGCAGGTGCTGGACACCTCCAAGCGGCTCAAACTGACACTTCAGGCGCTTGAGCCGGGGGCGGCCAAATCGGTTGTCCGGGTTGATCTCTATAACGAAGAGATCCGTGCCGCCGCCGCCGGTCGCAAGGATGACGGCAGCTTCGTGCTGATCGAAGCCACGCGTCCTGCAGCGCCGAGCCGGCGCACGACCGGCGAGGACGATGAGGGCGAAGGCGGCTTCAGCCTGTTCAGCAGCCTGCATGAGACCGCGCGCAAGCACGGCATTCCACCGCCGATGATCGACGAAATCGTCCGGGTTCTGTTCTTCGATGTCGACTTGCAACGAGCAGTCGGCTCAAACGATTCCATTGAGGTGCTGATCGGCAACGACGATTCCGATACCCCCGGCGAACTGATGATGCTCAGTCTGACCTTCGGCGGCGAAACGCGTAAATTCTATCGCTTCGCCCTGCCTGATGATGACGTTGTCGACTATTTCGACGATCAGGGCCGGTCGGCCAAGAAATTCCTGATCCGCAAGCCGATCACCGATGGCGAGCTTCGCTCGACTTTTGGCAGTCGCCGGCATCCGATTCTTGGCTATTGGCGTCAGCACAACGGCGTTGATTGGGCCGCCAAGATCGGCACTCCGATTCTCGCCGCCGGCAACGGCACTGTCCGTTTCGCCGCCTGGGATTCGGGTTATGGCCGCCGGGTGGAGATTCAGCACACCAATGGCTATGTCACCACTTACAGTCACATGTCCGCCTTCGGGCGCGGCATCGCCGAAGGCGTTCGCGTCCGTCAGGGCCAGGTCATCGGCTATCTGGGCTCATCCGGCCTGTCGACCGGCCCGCACCTGCACTACGAAGTCATGATCGACGAGCGTTATGTCGATCCGCTGGCGATTCGTCTGCCGCGC
The DNA here is from genome assembly GCA_035436995.1 of Beijerinckiaceae bacterium. Lineage (GTDB taxonomy): Bacteria > Pseudomonadota > Alphaproteobacteria > Rhizobiales > Beijerinckiaceae > JAIUNP01. The sequence continues at coordinate 21,643 of DAOMXG010000014.1, read as the reverse complement.
GGCCGCGAGCTCAATGGCCCTCAGCTGGCGGATTTCCGCCGCCAGCGCGAACAGACCGATCAGGTGCTCAAGAAGGCGCCTGGCAGCGCCGCCAGCCTTACGGCAGCTGGCCAGGCCTCTGCGCGGCCCTGATCACGCGGCTTTCACCGTCGATCCGCTGCCGGTCAGACCCGTCGCCTTCAGCGCCTGCCTGAGATCGTGGATGGTCAGCGGTTTTTCGACAATCGCCGCACAGCCCGCCTCACGCATCGCCTTCTGGTCCTCGGGATGGACGCGCCCGGTCACCGCGATAATCGGCGGGCAGCTTTCAACGTCGAACAATCCCCGCACGGCCTCGACAAACGCCAGCCCGTCCATCTGCGGCATCGACATGTCAGTCAGGATTGCAGCTGGCCGCTGGCTCTCGATCACCCGGAGGGCCTCCAGCGGCGAGGCCAGCGCAACAGCGGGCAGTTCAAAATGATCCAGCAGGAGTTTGAGCAGGTTCCGGCTGGTCGCATCGTCATCGACGATGACGATCTGCGGCCCTCCGTCGGTTTGCGCCGGCATCGGAGACGATTCGGCAAATTCCTGCTGCCGGCCGGCCACCGGCCATTCAACCCAGAATGTCGCGCCCTGGCCCTTGCCGGGAGAGGATGCGCCACAGCTGCCCCCCGCCTGTTCGACGAGCCGCCGGACGATGGCAAGCCCGAGGCCGGTCCCGGCCTGCCGGTCGGCCAGGGTTGTCCCGCGCTCGAATACCACCGCGGCTTCCGCCTCGGTCAGGCCCGGCCCCTTGTCACTCAACGCCAGTCGAACGACGGCCATCCCGTCGGGCCGGATGGCCTCGCCGACCGCAAGACTGACCGGACCGCCCGGTGCGACCCGAAAGGCATTGTCAACCAGGTTTTCCAGAACCTGCCGCAACGCAGTTGCGTCGCCGATGAGAATGGTCCGGCAGGACGGATCGATCGCTTCCGCATAATATTGCTCGCGCACGCGCGACCGTGCTCGGGCCGAAGGCGAAAACGTCCTCAGAACCTGCATCAATGGCGTGGTCGCTTCCTGGCCCGGAACCTCGGCCGGCGCGAGCATCGCCCCGGCAACTGCCCTGAGATGGGCCGAGGCAGCCTGCAACCCCTGGATCAGCACATCCTGGTCCGGCCCAATCCGCGTTTTGGCGAGCAGCTCGATCATCGAATCGATGCCGCCGAGCGGTGACCGCAGATCATGCGCCAGATCCCTCAGCCGTTCGATCTGTTGGCCTTGCATTGCAGCAGCGTTACTGATTTGACCCGCCATCAATCCTGTCCCCTGCGTATTGGCACCTGGCTGGTGCGAACTCGATGGCAAAGCTCTAACGGCAGCGGTTTAAGTCGGGGCCAAACCAAAGGGTAAAATGCAAGACAAGTGCCGTAAGGGAAGCCGACATGATCGAGACCTTCATCATCCTCTTCCCGATTTTCGCAGTGATTCTGCTCGGCTGGCTGGCGGTGCGCCTGCGGTTTGTGGGAGTAGAATCCGGTAACGGTCTTTCGGAATTCGTGTTCGTCATCGCCATTCCGCTGATGCTGTTCCGCACCATCGCGACCGCGCCCCTGCCGGCGAGCCCGCCCTGGAGCTACTGGCTAAGCTATTATCTGGCGATGGCGATCGTCTGGACAATCGTGGCACAGGTCGCCCGCCGCGCCATGAAACGCGACAATCGTGAAGCCAGCATCATTGGCTTTTCCGTCGGCCAGTCAAATCTGGTGCTTATCTCGATTCCCATGGTCCTGCGCGTATTCGGCGAGGAAGGCAGCGTACCGCTGTTCCTGATGGTGGCGGTCAACCTGCCCATCACCCTGACCGTCGCGACGGTGCTGATCGAGACCTCGGACGCGCCCGCCGGGCGATACCGGGCCATGCTGGTCAAGCTTGCGACCAACCCGATCCTCATCGGCATTGCCGCCGGGCTGTTGTGGCGCCAGACCGGCTGGCTGATTCCTGACCCGGTCATGTCGAGTCTGAAGTTCATCGGCGATGCCTCGGCACCCTGCGCACTGTTTGCTATGGGCGCGGCCCTGAGCCGCTATGGTCTGGGCGGGGACTACCGGCTGCTGGCGCTGGTGGTGGCGCTGAAACTTTTGGTGTTTCCGGCCATCGTCTATCTTCTGGCGTACAAGCTCTTTGCGCTTCCGCCGGTCTGGGCGGGCGTCATCACCATGATCGCCGCGGCCCCTTGCGGGATCAACGCCTACCTGTTGGCCGAGCGCTACCGGCTTGGACTGGGCCTCACATCGGGGGCAATTGCGGTCTCGACGGTTCTGTCCGTGGTCACCTCGACCTTCTGGGTCTGGCTGGTCAGATAGGCGCAAATCCCAGATGCAGGCGCAGATCGGCAGCGCTCACACCCTCGCTGCGCAACTGGCGCAAGGCAGGCGACGAACGGCTCTTGGCCAGTTTCAGACCATCCGAATCGGTCAGCAACCGATGGTGCCGATAGCGCGGCTCCGGCAGATCCAGCAGGACCTGCAACAGGCGGTGGATTGATGTTGCGGAAAAGAGATCGCGCCCGCGCACGATATCGGTGACGCCCTGCATCGCATCGTCGAGCACGACGGAAAGGTGATAACTGGTCGGCACCTCCTTGCGCCCCAGAACCACATCCCCCCACAGCGCCGGCTCCGCCGCGATGCGTCCCTGCCCGGCTTCCTGCCAGTCGAGCGGCCGCGTGCCGATCCGGGCCAGCGCCGCCGCCATGTCGAGCCGGAGCGCAAAAGCCCCGCCCTCTGATCGCTTCTGCCTGATCTGTGCATTGCTCAGCCGCCGGCAGGTGCCGGCATAGAGCGGCGCACCGTCCGGATCGCGCACGGGATGATCGCCCGCCGCCGCCGCAATATCCTTGCGCGAGCAGAAACAGGGATAGACCAGACCATCAGCCTCCAGACGCTCCAGCACAGCCCGATACCGTGCAAATTCGGTCGATTGCCGCAGCACCGGCTGATCGAACTCCAGCCCCAGCCATTCAAGATCCTCGAACATCGCTTCGAGCAGCTCCGGCCGGCACCGGGTGGTATCGATGTCCTCGATCCTGAGCAGCAGCAGCCCCCCCGATTCACGCGCCAGATGCTGGTTGAGCAGCGCCGAATAGGCATGGCCGAGATGAAGGAAACCGTTGGGGCTGGGAGCAAAACGGAAAACGGGTTGCAAAGCGGGGCTCGTATGCCTTTCCTGTCCTGATGCGCATCATCCGGACTGACGCCGACATTGAAGAGGGAATGGCCCATCTCGGCAAGGCCGATCCGCGCCTTGCCCGCGTTGCCGCCATTGCCGGCCCCATTCCGCTGAGGCGTCATGTTCCTGGCCTTGCCGGCCTTTGCAGCATCATTGTCAGCCAGCAATTGTCGGTGGCCAGCGCCGATGCAATCTGGCGCAAGACAAAAGCTGGCCTCGGCGAGATCACGGCGGAGGCGATTCTCGGCGCTGATGAAGCGACTTTGCGCGCCTTTGGCCTCTCCACGCCGAAAATGCGCACACTGCGGGGGCTTGCCGAGGCGGTGCGATCCGGCACCCTGCCGGTCGATGCATTGTGCGACATGCCGGGCGAGGAGGCGATGACCGCGCTGACCTCTGTTCCGGGCATCGGCCCCTGGACCGCCGAGATCTATCTGATGTTCTATGCCGGCCACGCCGATGTGTTCGCCGCAGGTGATCTTGCCCTGCAGGAGGCGGCGCGCCTGGCTTTGGGCTTTGACGCCCGCCCCTCCGCCAGGGAACTGGCCGTTCTGGCCGAAGGCTGGCGCCCCTGGCGCGCGGTCGCTGCCCGCCTGCTCTGGGCCTTCTACCGGGTGGCCAAAGCGCGCGACGGCATTACCGGTGGCGGCTGACAAGAAAGTGTGGCGAGACGACCGCTCTATCGGTATGAAGGCGCCACATCGACACATGGCCCGCCGCAATGATCCCGAACGACATCAAGATCACGCCTGAACTCGTCGCCCAGCACGGGCTGAAGGCCGACGAATACCAGCGTTTCCTCAAACTGCTGGGACGCGAACCGACGATCACCGAACTCGGCATCGTCTCGGCAATGTGGAACGAACATTGCTCCTACAAATCCTCGAAGGTGCATCTGAAAACCTTGCCGACCAAGGGTGAGCGCGTCGTCCACGGACCTGGCGAGAATGCCGGCGTGGTCGATATCGACGATGGCGATGTCGTTGTTTTCAAGATGGAATCCCATAATCATCCGTCCTATATCGAGCCCTATCAGGGGGCCACGACCGGCGTCGGCGGCATCCTGCGCGATGTCTTCACCATGGGCGCCCGCCCGATCGCCTGCCTCAATGCCCTGCGCTTCGGCGATCCCTCGCACCCCAAGACCCGGCATCTGGTCGGCGGCGTCGTCGCCGGCATCGGCGGCTATGGCAATTCCTTCGGTGTGCCGACGGTTGGCGGCCAGGTTGGGTTCCACCCTCGCTACAACGGCAATTGCCTGGTCAATGCCATGGCGGTTGGAATTGCCAAGCGCGACCTGATCTTCACCTCGATGGCGACCGGGGTCGGCCTGCCGATCGTCTATCTCGGCTCCAAGACCGGGCGTGACGGTATCCACGGCGCCACCATGGCTTCGGCCGAATTCGACGAGAATTCCGAGGAAAAGCGCCCCACAGTGCAGGTCGGTGATCCCTTCGCCGAAAAGCTGCTGCTCGAAGCCTGTCTTGAAATCATGGCCAAGGGCTGCGTCGTCGCCATCCAGGATATGGGTGCGGCCGGCCTGACCTGTTCGGCGGTGGAAATGGGCGCCAAGGGCGATCTCGGTGTCGAACTCAATCTCGACAACGTGCCCTGCCGCGAGGAGCGGATGACCGCCTATGAAATGATGCTGTCGGAAAGCCAGGAGCGCATGCTCATGGTGCTGCATCCGGAAAAGGAGAAGGAAGCCGAGGACGTTTTCCGCAAATGGGGCCTGGATTTCGCCATTGTCGGCCACACCACCGATACCCTGCGCTTCGTCATCAAGCACGAAGGCGAGGTAAAGGCCGACATGCCGATCAAGGAACTTGGCGACCAGGCACCCGAATACAACCGCCCCTGGGTGGCGCCGGCGCCGCGCCCAGGCAATTCCGCGCTGATCAACGGAATTGTCAGCGTGGCCGAGGCCAAGGCAGCGGACCATGCCGCCGCGCTTCTCAAGCTGCTCGGCTCACCCGATTTCTGCTCCAGGCGCTGGGTGTGGGAACAATACGACCACATCATTCTCGGCAATACCGTGCAGCGCCCCGGCGGTGATGCGGCGATCGTCCGCGTCGGCGAGGGGCCAAAGGGGCTCGCGCTGACCTGCGATGTGACCCCGCGCTATGTCGAGGCCGATCCGTTCGAGGGCGGCAAGCAGGCGGTCGCCGAATGCTGGCGCAACCTGACCGCCACCGGCTCCACGCCGATCGCGCTGACCGACAACCTCAATTTCGGCAATCCGGAAAAGCCCGAGATCATGGGTCAGTTCGCCCTTGCCATCAAAGGCATCGGCGAAGCGGCGCGCGCGCTCGATTTCCCGGTCGTTTCCGGCAACGTCTCGCTCTACAACGAGACGCAAGGCAAGGCGATCCTGCCGACCCCGACCATCGGCGGCGTCGGCCTGATCAAGGATGTCACGCAATCGGTCGGGATCGGCTTTGCCAGACCCGGCGAGGCCATCGTGCTGATCGGCCGGACAGATGGCTGGCTGGCGGCCTCGGCCTATCTCGCCACCATTCTCGGTCGCGAGGACGGCGCCCCGCCGCCGGTCGATCTGGCCATTGAAAAGCGCAATGGCGATTTCGTTCGCTCGCTCATCCTCGCAGGCCGCGTCAGCGCCTGCCATGATCTGTCGGACGGCGGCCTCGCCATCGCGCTGGCGGAAATGGCGATGGCCGGCGGTCTGGGCGCCTCGATCGAGCGCCTGCCGGCCGGAATTGCCCCGGTGGCCGCATTGTTCGGCGAGGATCAGGCGCGTTATGTCATCTCAGTGCCGGCGGCAAAGGCCGAGGCGCTGATCGCAGAAGCGGGCAAGGCCGGCATTGCAGCCCTGCTGCTCGGAACCACCGGTGGCGCCACGCTCACCCTGCCGGGCTGCGCCCCGCTGTCGGTTGCCCAACTATCCAAAGCCCACGAACACTGGCTGCCCGCCTTCATGAGCGGACAGGCATAAGGAACCGCCCCATGGCCATGAAAGCTGCCGATATCGAAGCGCTGATCCGCGAAGCCTTTCCCGATGCGACCGTGGAAATCCGTGACCTCGCCGGCGATGGCGAACATTATGCCGCCACCGTCATCGCCCCGGCCTTCAAAGGCAAATCGCGCGTCGCCCAGCATCAGATGGTCTATGCCGCGCTGAAGGGGCGCATGGGCGGCGAACTCCATGCACTGGCGCTGACGACTCGGTCGGAGTGAGAGCGCGCTCCCGCTATTCCAGTCGGCGCTGGATCACCGTCAGCGCATCCTGCAGCCGCCGGTAGTCGCGCTCGACAAAACCATCCACCGCATTCTGACGGGCCTCCTGCTTTTTGGGATTCGGCTCTGTCTGCCTGGCTCTTTTGTGCGCCTTTGGGCCCGGCACTACTTGCGCAGCCTGCACAACCGCTAGCGACAGGGCAATCCCGACCTGATGAACATCCTTACGGCCCGCGGAACCGGCAACAGACACTTCGCTGAGGTTCAGAACCAGCCCCACCGGCGCGATAGTCAGCTTGCCTGAATCAACACCGGCCGATGTATCGGTGGTGAACTGCAGCGTATCGACGAGGCGACGCGAATTGCCCGCTCCGTCCTTGCCACGCAGCACGGAGGCTTCCGCCAGTTCGACAAAGGTCAGGATCACTTCCTTGATGCCGATGGAACCGGTGACAGGATAAAACGGATTGGCGGGAGACGCCGGCACTCTGCAATTTGGCGCCTCCGGACCTTCAAACAGATCGTCCAGATTGGTCGAGACAACGAACATGCGTTCATTCTGACGCGTCTGGTCCAGCTTGGCGCCCATCACAAGAGTGCCACTGCTTGCTCCACCCGATCTGTGGCCACGATTGAACTTGTCGGCGATGCTTGCCCCGGCACTGAACTTGTTCAGTTCGGTCATGGTCAGCTTGAAGTCAAACGCGATGGCAGCGTCTCGATAGGCAGCTTTCAGTTTGCCCAGTGGGTCATTCGAACCGTCCTCCCTTGTTGCGAATGTGAACGTGTCCACCCCGCTCTGCGTAACAGGAATGCCGGCTTTTTCCAGCATGACTTCCGCAACAGCTTGCCTTGCCTCGCAGCGGATGTGCTGAACAATCTGCGCCGTTGAATAGCCTGTAGGCCAGTCCGGAAGCGGATGGGTCGCACAACCGGCAACGATCAAGCCCGCAATACCCGCAATTCCGCGCCCGATTGACATGTCCCACCCCCAGTCGTTTGCAGGATCAAAACACACTGCTGAACCGGAAACGTCATTCGAACAGACTACGATGGCGCAAGGCGCGACCTACCCAAACACCACACGAGCCGCTATATCTCCATCGATCCGGACCTTGAACCCGGCAAGGAGAGCGCCATGAGCGATGTGAATGCCCGTATCGATGCTGAAGTGACCAACAATGATGTGGTGCTGTTCATGAAGGGCACGCCGCAGTTTCCGATGTGCGGCTTTTCCGGCCAGGTCGTGCAGATTCTCGACTACCTCGGCGTGCCCTACAAGGGCATCAACGTGCTCGAGGACGGCGCCATCCGCGAAGGCATCAAGGCCTATTCCAACTGGCCGACCATCCCGCAACTTTACATCAAGGGCGAATTTGTCGGCGGTTGCGACATCACTCGCGAGATGTTCCAGGCTGGTGAACTTCAGGCCATGCTGGCCGACAAGGGCATCAAGGGTGCCGCACGGAGCTGATACCAGCGGCCCTGACAATTGACCGTTAGGGGCAATTGTCAGGGCCGCAGGTTAGGAGCGAATGCGACGCCGAGCAGGGCCGAAGGCCCGGTTGCGAGGGAGGGCCCGGGAAAATGACCGGCAGGTCATTTGTAAGGGCCACTGGTATGACTCCGTTACGTTCCAGACGCGCTGACAGCATCATCCCGCTGTGGCAGAGCGCGTCTGTTGTTTCCATCTTGTTTTTGCTGGCGAGGCCGTTCGGCCAACGCGAGCGATTTTTATACTCTGAAAGAGAATAGATACGTTCCCGATTCTGGCAAAGGGAACAGACCAAAAAACACAAAAACTCATAAAATGGTTCTCATATACATCAATATTCATAAATAGCATTGGCAATTAATTTATATTATCTTTATTGTTAATCAAATGATAATATTTAATACAATTAATATTATAGAATATAATTTTTATAATGCTACAGGACCTTGTGATTTTTCGCCTTAAATACCAAAGAACGTCGACAAACTGTGTCTTTTTTGCACTTCGTTGTAGCTCAATTCAGATTTATAGTGATTCTGTGCTTCATCTGGGTGGCACAGATCGCGCTTGCGAGAGCGGCGCGAAGTTCAACGACGAGGGTAATGCGATGAAGAAGCTTTCGATGGTTGCGGTCGCGATTCTGGTGGCCATGTCGGTCAGCGCTTGCGGCACGGTTGGCAAGGGCAAGGGCAAGGCTCCGGCTGCCCCGATTGTCACCAAGGGCTGATCCCCGGCGGGACGGCGGCGCATCCTGCGCAGCCGTCCCTTCGCTGCCCGCTTCCTCTGCCTGGGCAGAAGTATCCCTTCGGGGCGTATTCCGAAGCCATGTTTTTTTGATCGGCTCGTTCTGTTTTGCGTCGAGTTGCAGACTCACTTGAAGGCTGCTCCCCATCATGGTTGATGCCACCAGATTCCAGACGCTGAAACGGATTGCGATCTTTGCCGGATTGGGCTTCGGGATTGCGGCCTGTGCCACCCCCGCCAACCAGCAGGCGCGCGTCCAGGCCTATGCGAATGCCAATGCGGCCACCGCACCCGGCCAGCCGGATGACAGTCTGGAAACCTCAAGCATCAATCAGGCCAAGCTTACGCATTACGTCGAGTTCCGTTCGCGCTATGCCCATAGTTACGGGCATACGTTTCTTGTCCATGGCAGGCTGAACGGCAAGCGGATTGCGACAGGCGAAGTCGCCGGCCTCCATCCGCGGGGCGATGACCCGTCGGTTTGGGTGCTTGGTCATTTCATTCCGGTTGCCTCGGAGACGGGGGCGAGCGATGGCGACACCGAGGACCAGTATATTTCGGCCCGGTACCGCATCTATTTGACGGCCGCGCAATACGACAAGGTCTCGGCCAAGATCCGCCAACTTCAGGCAAGCTCACCGATGTGGCATGCCGTCTGGTACAACTGCAATGCATTCGTCGCCGATGTCGCGGGCTTCATGGGGCTGCAATCACCCAATTCACTGGAGCTTCCGGCTGACTTCATCAACGGCATGCGTCGCCTGAACAACAGCGCCAATACCATTATACCAGCGGCCCTGACAATTGACCGTTAGGGGCAATTGGCAGGCGGCTGGTTAGGAGCGAATGCGACGCCGAGCAGGGCCGAAGGCCCGGTTGCGAGGGACGGCCCGGAAAATGACCGGCAGGTCATTTGTGAGGGCCACTGGTATTAGAGCATTTTCAAGCGAAATGGGTTCCGCTTCGCGTTAAGATTATGCGAAGACAAAAAGGCTTGCGGCCGATTGAGGCTGCGCCGGGCGCTTGCCTATCCGCTCGATCGAGACGTCAACGCCTGCCAGGCAGACACGAACTGCTGCGCCCGAGCGGCAACGGCCTCGCGCGCCAGGCCCGGCTTGTACAGCGCCGAACCAAGGCCAAAGCCGTTCACGCCAACAGCGTGATAGGCAGGCATGAGCGCCGGCGTGATGCCGCCGACCGGAAGAAGTCGAACCGATCGGGCAAGCACGGCACGCATCGCGGCTACCGCAGCCGGCGAGATCATCTCCGCCGGGAACAGCTTCAGCGCATCCGCCCCGGCAGCAAGCGCGGCAAAGGCTTCGGTCGGAGTGGCAACACCGGCTGCGACGATCCCGCCTCCTGCCTTGGCGGATTGGATGACAGCAGGATCGGAATGCGGCATCACGATCAGCCGGCCGCCAACGCCGAGAACCGCCTTGGCATCGGTTTGCGAAGTCACCGTTCCCGCCCCGATCACCGCCATCGAGCCGAATTCCTTGACCAGCCGTCCGATCGATACCAGCGGCTCAGGTGAATTGAGCGGAACCTCGATCAGCCGGAAGCCCGTCTCAACCAGAACCTCACCGACACCGACCGCATCATCCGGCGGCAGGCCCCGCAACACCGCGATCAATGGCAGAGACGCCATCGCACCATCAAAATCCAGCATCAGGCCCTCCGGAAGTCTTGCTCGCTGAGAGAATCAGACCAGCCCCCTCTGCCGTGCGATCGCCCAAAGGCCGCGCATGCTGGCGCCTTCATCCTCCGTTCGGACCCTGAAGCCCGCAACGGCAAACGCCTGGGCGTAGCGCTGCGCAAGCGCCGAGCTTCCGATGACCCATGGCGCCACATGATCCACCCCGAGCGGGCGAGCCAAAGCAAGCCCCTCGCGCAATTCGGCCCCGATCAGCAATCCTGACAGCGATGAGGCCGCCTGCTCCGGCGCCAATTCGGCAAAAAGCCCGCGCGCCCTGATGGCAAACAGTGACTGCATCACTGCGGCCGCACCATCGAGCGCGCCGCGCACGGCCGTCTCGAAGGCGGCCTCATCGACCTCCGCATCGCTCTGGGGCATCAGCCGGGCCAGAATGGAATGGTGCCGCAACAGGCTGTAGAGCTCTCCTGTCATGAAGGTATGAAACGTCCGGATGCAGCCATTCTCGACGATCACCCATTTGCTGTGGGTGCCGGGCAATACGATCAGATGCCGGCCTGGGCCACTGGCAGCGCCCAGGATCTGGGTTTCCTCGCCGCGCATCACGTCGCGCCGGCCATCGGCTGCCCGCACCGCAACGCCGGGGACAATGAAGGCATTGGGATAGCCTGGCACCGGCTTGAGATGATCGGCCAGGGTTGCGACCTCAGCCGGGCAGAACGCATAACTGGCCTCTGCCCACCCCTGGCGCGAGCCGACCATGCCACACATAAGAATGGGCACCCCTGGTTCCAGCCACGCGCCGGCAGCTGCCTCGAAGACCGGGCGAAACCGGCCTTCGCCAACATTCATGATGCCCTGGTCCGATCGCTTGGTATCGCTCACGGATCCGTCCGCCCGAAAACGCCAGAGGCGCAGGGAACTGGTGCCCCAATCAACCCCAATCAGCGCCGGCTTGCTCATCCTGTTCCCACCCTGCCCGTCCAAGACATGCCGAGCCTGCCGCATCGTATCAGTGCCCAGCGCCCTTGGTCGAACACTATCAAGGGCCTTGCGAGCGCCGTCAGCGTCGATTGATCGAAGGCCACCCCCGGCGATCCGCTGATCGCTCGGTTACGATGCGTCCAGGTAGGAGGATTTGACCGGCCTCAGCTGCTCCCAGTAGGAGCCTTCCTTGCGGGCGATATGGCGCCGCAAAACCTGCTGCGCCTGCTCCACCGCCCCCGTGCGGACATGATCGACCAGCAGCCTGTGCTCGAGAAACGACTTCTCCATATGGAACGAATCGCGCCCGAGCTTGAGTCTTAGGGTCGTGACCTTGGCGGCGATCAGCGAATAAGCGTCCTGAAAATAGCGGTTCCCCGAACAATGGATGAGATGTTCGTGAAACTCGCTGTCGCTGACCAGATAGGCCGCGGGGTCCGGCAGGTTCAGCGCCGCTCCCATTCGGTCAAGAATGGCAAGCCAGCCGGAGACGAGCCGCTCCCGGTTGCGCTCCAGCGCGAGAATGACAGCGCCGGTCTCGAGCGCCAGGCGCAACTCGCAGATATGAGTCAGCTCCCCGTCACTCAGCGAGAACACGAACGTCCCCCGATGCGGTGACACGGCAACCAGCCCCTCGGTCTGAAGCCGCAGCAGGGCTTCGCGAACCGGCGTCTTGCTCAAGCCCAGTGAGCCGGCGAGCTGGGCTTCGGAAACCTGTTCCCCCTGAGCGATGCGCCCGGTGATGATCGCCTCGCGGATCGCTGCGGCAGCAATATCGGTCAACGTCTTTGGGCGCTCCACCGGTCCCGGAACGACTGTCAGCATGAAAAAAGAACCTCGCATGTCTGATGCGACGTTAGCATGAAGATTGGGGTTGTCGAGCCAATATATCTCATATATCAGATATCAAAGTTCTGTTTGGCGGCAGGGAGGCCGACGATGACGGACTGCAAGCCCGACCTGCTTTCTTCCGCTATGAGCTTTCCTCCATGCCCGCCGTCGGGTCTCCGCCGCCTTGAGTGGCAGGTTGTCTGGCTGAACGCTGCTCTGGTTCTTGCGATAACCGCGCTCATGGTGGTGCTGGTCGTCGGCAATGTCTTTTTCCGCTACGTGCTCAACGCATCCCTGATCTGGGCGGAGGAACTGTCCCAGTATCTGATGGTCTGGATGGTGTTTCTCGGCGCCGGTCTGGCCTTCCGCCAGGGGCGGCACGTTGCTGTCGAGATGCTCCAGGATGCGCTGCCCGGCCCGACCGGGCGCATGCTCCGCTGGGTTGTTCTGGTGATCTCAGCCGTGTTCCTGGCGCTGCTGGTGGTCCTGGGCACGCGATATGCTCTGTTCGCAGCGGAGCAGCAGACCCCTGCATTGCAGATCTCCGCTGCCGTTCCCTACTCGGCGGTTCCCTTCGGCGCTGCGCTGTTCCTGTTCCATCTCGTCATGGCAGCCCCGGCATTTGTCGAGAAGCGCTACGAGGAAATGGGCAGCCTTGAACAGGGCGAGGAGAGCTGAGCCATGGGTGCCACACTGGGCCTCGTCTTTGTTCTCGGCATGCTTATTGGCTTGCCCATTGCCATCCTGATGGGCGTTTCGGGTGTAGCCGCTCTGATTGTCGATGGCCGCTTTGCGCTCATCTCTGCCCCGCAGCGCTTCTTTAACGGCATCAATTCCTTTCCGTTGCTGGCAGTGCCGTTTTTCATCCTGGCTGCCGACCTGATGTCAGCATCGGCGATCACGAGCCGCATTCTCGCCTTCACCAACAGCCTGATCGGTCACCGTCGCGGCGGACTTGGCCATGTCAACGTTCTCACCAACATGATTTTTGCCGGCATTTCAGGGTCGGCCCTTGCCGATGCGGCTGGACCTGGCGCGGTGATGATGCGGATGATGCAGCGCTCCGGCTACGAGCCGCACTATGCCGCCGCCCTCTCCGGGGCGACGGCCACGATCGGGCCGATCATTCCGCCCTCGATCATCATGGTGATCTACGCTTTGGCCGACAGCCGCGTGACTGTAGCAGGCCTGTTCGCCGCCGGCATCGTCCCCGGCATCATGCTGGGCATCGCGCTTGCTATCACCAACCACATCATCTCGGTGCGCCGTGGCTATGGCGGGGCGCATGAGCGCAAGGGCTGGAGCGAGCGGTTGCGGGCGCTCGGCGGGGCGCTCTGGGCGCTGCTGATGCCGGTCATCATCATCGGCGGCATTGTCTCCGGTATCTTCACCTCCACCGAATCGGCTGCCGTTGCGGTCGCCTATGCGCTGTTTGTCGGCCTTTTCGTCACCCGCAAGCTGACTGCGGAGTTGATTGTCCGGGCAGTCCTGCAAACGGCGCTGGTTTCCTCCGCAGCGCTGATCATTGTTTCGACAGCCTCGCTGTTTGCCTGGCTCCTGACGATTCTGGGTGTTCCGCAGGCGGTTGCCAGCTGGATCGCGACACTGACCAACGATCCGCTGATCGTGATGTTTCTGGTCGCGATCTTCGTTCTGATCTGCGGCTTTTTCATCGATACGCTTCCCGCCGTCATCATTCTGGTGCCGGTGCTGGCGCCGCTGACCGACATCTTCGGCATCAACCCGCTGCATTTTGCCATGACGATCGTGCTCAACCTGACGATCGGACTGATCACTCCGCCGGTCGGTGGTGTGCTGTTCATCATCACCTCGGTCTCGAAGCTGCGTTTTGAACGGATCGCCCGCGCCATCATGCCGATGGTCTTTGCCGAGATCGCGGTCTTGGTGCTGCTGATCCTGTTCCCGGCTCTCTCGCTCACCGTCCCGGCCTGGCTGGGCTACAGCCGCTAACCAATCAACACGGAGGAAATGACCATGACAATCCATCGCCGAATGCTGCTGGCAGGCTCGGTTGCCATCGCCGCACTGTTTTCCCTGCCGGCCCTTGCCCAGCAGGTGACGCTGAAATACGCGCATTTCCAGCCGGCGCGGGATGATCAGCCGAAACACAAGGCGGCCCTGGCCTTCAAGGAGCATGTTGAAAAGGCCACCAAGGGCTCGGTGAGCGTCCAGATCTTTCCGGCAGGCCAGTTCGGCAACGATGCCGCAACGATGGAAGGCCTCAAGCTTGGGACGCTCGAAATGGCGGTCGCCCATGACGGCGCGATTTCGACAGTCTATCGCCCGGTAGGAATCCTCGGCATTCCGTTCATGTTCGAGAGCCATGCCCATGCCTGGGCGGTCTATGACAGCGCCTGGCGCGATGAATTCGGCGCCGGCATGACCAAGGCCACCGGCATCCGGCTGCTTGAATTTGCCGATAACGGCATTCGCCATTTCACCAATTCGAAGGCGGCAATCAGCTCTCCGGCCGACATGAAGGGCATGAAGATGCGCATTCAGCCTTCGCCGGTGTTCCGCGCATTGGTGGAAAGCCTCGGTGCCTCGGCCTCGGCGATTCCGTGGGCAGAACTGCCCACCGCCCTGCAGTCGAAGGTCGTTGACGGGCAGGAGAACGGTGTTTCCAATATTCTGGCGGCCTCGCTGTTCCAGTATCAGAAATTCGTCTCGCTCACCGGCCATGTCTATTCCAGCCATGCTTACCTGGTGAATGATGCCTTCTTTTCCAAACTGACGGCGGATCAGCAGAAGGCCGTGCGCGAAGGCGCAGTCCTTGCGCGGGACATCCATCGCAAGATGACCAGCGATCAGGACAAGGATGCCAAGCGCATCCTGACGGAAAAGGGTTTGACGGTGACCGAGCTGTCGGCGGCCCAGATCGCTGAATTCCGCAAGCTGGCCCAGCCGCCGGTGGTGGAATGGGCCAACAAGGAAATCGGCAAGGAGCATGTCGACGCATTGCTGAAGGCTGTCGACGCCAACCGTCCCAAGTCCTGAGCGCCGGATATAACGGCCGGAGAGCTTAGCGCATTTTCAAGCGAAGTGGATTCCGGTTCGCGTCAAGAAAATGCGAAAAAACAGCAAGATAGAGCATTTTTGTGAATTGGAATTCACTGAAAGTGCTCTAGCGCTCCGGCCAACCCTGACCGAATGGAATGCCTCCGATGGTGCATGAACTGCATCCGTTGCGTGTTGTCGTCGTCGACGACGGTTACGACAGCTATGACACCGAACGCGCTGTTCTGGCTGCGGCCGGAGCGACTCTGGAGCTTCGCCCCTGCCGCGGTCAGGCCGAGCGCGTTGTGATGGCCATCGCCGATGCCGATGCGATCCTGGTGCGCGAATCGCCGGTCTCTGCGGCGGCGATCGCTGCGGCGCCGCGCCTGCGCGCAATCGTTCGCTACGGCATAGGCGTCGATAACGTCGACCGGAACGCCGCGTCGGAACGCCGGATCTATGTGGCCAACGTGCCCGATTACGGCACTGAGGATGTCTCGGATCATGCGCTCGCGCTGCTGATGGCGGTGGCGCGCCGTATTGTGACGCGGGATCGCGCGGTACGGGCCGGCGGCTGGTTCACCGGTTCGTCGGAAAAGATGTACCGACCTTTTGGTCGCACCCTCGGTCTTGTCGGCTACGGCCGGATTGCCCGGGCCTTCGAGCGCAGGATGCGTGCGCTCGGTGTTGGCCGCGTGCTGGTTCACGACCCCTTCGCCGATCTGCCGGCATCGGCCGAAGCGGTGACGATGGAAAGGCTGTGCGCTGAAAGCGACTATGTTTCGCTGCATGCACCGCTGACACCAGCCACCCGCCATATCCTGAATGCCGCCCGGATCGCCCTGCTCAAGCCGACCGCGATCATCGTCAACACCTCGCGCGGGCCGCTGATCGATGAGGTGGCGCTGGTCGAGGCCCTTTCAGCGGGGAGGATTTTCGGCGCCGGGCTCGACGTCTTTGAATGCGAACCGCCGACTCGGAACAATCCCCTGCTGACGATGACGAACGTCGTCCTCGCCGATCATGCCGGTTGGTATTCCGAGGAAAGCGTTGCCGATCTGCAGAAGAAAGCAGCCGAGGAGGTCGCCAGGATTCTGTCTGGCAAACCTCCCCGACATTGGATCAATCCCTGGTAACTGCTGGAGCATCTCATGACCACAGACGAACTGATCGCGCGTTTCCGCCGGGTCGCAACGGCCTCTGTCGCCGATGCCGTGGACAAGATCTGCGGGCGCCGCGGCTATCTCGACAGCGCGGTCAAGCCCCGCATCAATGAAAAGAAGATTTGCGGCCCGGCAGCCACGATCCTGGAAGGGCCGACGACGGAATTCGTTCCGCCACAGCATGCGCTCGATCTGATCGACGAAGCGGAAGCCGGCTCGGTGATCTGCATTGCGACCGGCGGCGAAGCCGAGATGGCGGTATGGGGCGGCCTGATGACCGCAGGCGCGATCGCCAACAGGCATGAGGCGGCCGTTCTGGACGGCGGGGTGCGCGACATCGTCGAGATCCGCCGCGATTACGATTTCCCCGTCTTTGCGCGTGCCGTTTCTCCCGGCACCACACTGGGGCGCTACAAGACCCTGGCCGCCAATATCGAGATATTCATCGGCGGAGTGGCGATCAGCCCCGGCGATATTGTCGTCGGCGACATTGACGGCGTTGTCGTGGTCCCCCGTGCCAGGGCCGAAGCTGTCCTTGCCATGGCAGAAGAGATTGACGTGCGCGAACTCGAACAGGCAAAACTGATCATTGCTGAAAAGTCCCTGCGAAAGGGGCTGGCAAAATATGGCCGGATCTGATCCGCCCGAGAGGCAATGATGCAGGAATATCCCGACATTCTGGCCATCGGCGAGCCGATGGTCGAGTTCAACCAGACGGGCGGTTCAGGGACCCGGACCTATCTTCAGGGCTTCGGCGGCGACACCTCCAATTTCGCCATCGCGGCAGCGCGCCAGGGCGCCCGCGTCGGCTATGTCAGCCGGCTGGGAGACGATCCCTATGGCCGGATGCTGCGCGATCTGTGGGAGGCCGAACGGGTCGATCACCGCTTTGTCACCACCGATCCGGCGGCGTTTACCGCGATCTACTTTGTCACCCATGACGCCAGCGGGCACCAGTTTTCCTTCTTCCGGTCCGGTTCGGCCGCGAGCCGCATGCATCCGGACGATTTGCCGGTTGATGCCATCCGCAGGGCCAAGGTGATGCATTTTTCCGGCATTTCGCTGGCCATTTCCAGTTCTGCCTGCGATGCCTGCTACCGGGCGGTCGAAATCGCCCGGGGCGCGGGAGTGAAGGTCAGTTTCGACACCAACCTTCGCCTGCGCCTGTGGAGCAAGGAACGCGCCCGCGCCATCATCACCGATGTCATTGGCCTGTCCGACATCTGTCTGCCCAGCTACGATGATGTTGTTGCGATCACCGGCCTCAGCGATGCCGATGCGATCGTCGATTTCTGCCTGGAGAGGGGCGCACGGCAGGTCGCGCTGAAGCGCGGCTCGGAAGGCGTTCTGGTGGCCGAGAAGGGACGGCGGCTCGGCATTGCCCCGGTGCCCTGCAAGCCGGTTGATGCCACCGGGGCCGGCGACACGTTCGGCGGCGCGTTCGTGGCACGGTTGGTGGCCGGCGATGATCTTTTCGATGCGGCCCGCTATGCCAATGCTGCGGCAGCGCTTTCCACTGAAGGTTTCGGAGCGGTGGAGCCTATCCCGGATGCGGCCAAGGTGCGGGCCGCCCTGGCAAGGACCGACGGGTGACATGAAGCAGGCGCTTGTCACCGGTGGAACGCGCGGCATCGGCGAGGGGATTGCACGGGCGCTGGCAGAAGCAGGGTTTCAGGTGCTGGCCTGCGGCCTGACCGAGGCCGAATGCGCGGCGATGACGCCCCGCCCCGGGATCAGGACCACAGTGCTCGACGTGACCAGCGATGCGTCGGTCGCCGACGCGCTTCGGGGGATGGACCGGCTCGATGTTCTCGTCAACTGCGCCGGCATCATCCAGCGTGGCGGCGTCGAGTTCGATCTGGCTGCATTCGAGAAAACCATCGCGGTCAACCTCACCGGCACGATGCGCATGTGCGTGACGGCCAAGGAACTCCTCAAGACGTCAGGCGGATCCATCGTCAACATGGCCTCGATGCTGACTTTCCAGGGTTCGCCCTTCGTGCCCGGCTACTCGGCCTCCAAGGGCGGCGTTGGCCAGCTGACCAAGAGTCTTGCAGCCGCCTGGGCAGCGGAGGGGATCCGCGTCAACGCGATCGCGCCGGGCTGGATCGACACACCACTGACCCGTCCGCTGGTCGAGGATGCCGCCCGCTCGGCACCCATCCTCGCTCGCACGCCGATGAACCGTTGGGGCACGCCCGCCGATATCGGCGGGGTTGTGGTGTTCCTTGCCTCTGATGCCGCCCGTTTCGTCACCGGGGCGATCGTCCCGGTCGATGGCGGTTACCTCGCTGTCTGATTTGAAGGAGAATGCCATGACCAGCCCCGTGCCGCCGAGCTCCGACAAATGGCTGCCCTATCGCCATCCGATGCCGAAGGAGAGCCCGCCCGAACTGGTGGTGCCGAACGTCATTCCGCAGGATGAGCGCGTCTGGGTGCCGACCGATGACAATGTCTGGTTCCGGCCGCTGTGCATGGTGGCTTCGCGTGGCTATTGGGTCAATCTGCTCAGGGTGCGCCGTGCAGGTGTCGTCTCACGCCATCGCCATCCGCAACCGGTGCATGGCTATGTGCTGAAGGGCGAATGGCGCTATCTCGAACACGATTGGGTGGCGCGCGAGGGCGGCTATGTCTACGAGGCGCCGGGCGAGACCCACACCCTCGTCGTCGATCCCCATGCCGGCGAGATGATCACGCTGTTCCAGGTCAACGGCGCGATGATCTACTGCGACCCGGACGGCACCTGCACCGGCTTCGATGACGTGTTCACCCGCATCGACCGCTGCCGCAGGCACTACATCGCCAACGGGCTTGGCGAAGGCTTCATCGATCAGTTCATCCGCTGAAGCGCTTTCAGTGAATTGGAGTTCACTGAAAGCGCTCCAGTCGAGCCAAGCATGCTCCAAACTATTGATGACGACCGCGTTATCTCCCGTTTTGATGATTCAATCAAAAAGAGAGCGCGCCCCAGGGGTTCCCCTTCCGACCGGATCGAACCGGGGCCGGACCTCGGGTAACCTTTACAACAAGAAGCCGGCGGCTGGTCCCCATGTTCATTTGTTTAGTTTGATGGAGTGCGGTATTTTAAATGAAACGTCACATGTCTTAACAGAAAAGCGAACAGGGTGTTTCATGGCCGACAGTGCGGAACAGTCACACAGCTGGTTGCATCAACGTTTTCTCAATGCGAGAAACCGCTTGCAGCGCCGATCCATTCTGAACGAACAGGATATCGAGGCACGGTTTACCAAGACCTATCATCTAAACTACTGGGGATCCGTGGAAAGCCGTAGCGGCAGCGGATCAACAGCCGAGGCCACACAACAAATCCGCCGGATGCTGCCAGAGGTCATCAAACAATTTGGTGTGCGGCGCCTTTTCGATGCGCCATGTGGCGATTTCAACTGGATGCAGTTGCTGCGTCCCTCGCTTGATGTCGACTATACCGGCGGCGACATCGTCAGACCGATGATCGAACACCTGTCACAGACCCATGCCGATGCACGCACCCGTTTCGTGCATTTCGACATTACACGCAGCGATTTTCCTGATGTCGATCTCTGGCTGTGCCGCGATTGCCTGTTTCATCTCTCTTATGCCGACGCGCGCCGCGCATTGGAGGGCTTTGCGCGCTCCTCGATTCCCTATGTGCTGATGACGACGCACCTGAATGACGGGCAGTTTGTCAACCGCGACATTTCTACCGGTGACTACCGCAGCATGGACCTGTTTTCTGCGCCCTATTCTCTGCCCCGCGACGTGCTGTTCCGCTTCGATGATCCGACCTCGGCCCGCCGCGAGATGTGTCTGTGGAGCCGTGAGCAGATCGTTGCGGCTCTGGCTGCGCATTCCTGGCCCGCCGCCGCCTGAAAAGGCCACACCGTCCAGAGCAATTTCAAGCGAAGCGGAGTCCGGTTCGCGCAAAGAAAAACGCGTCGAAAACGCAACGGTCGGTGGAGCTTTTGATAGATCTTGAAGGGGAAAGTGGTGCCGCAAGAGGGAATCGAACCCCCGACCCCATCATTACGAATGACGTGCTCTACCAGCTGAGCTATTGCGGCATCGGTTGCTGCCATAGCCCTAGTCGGCTCCGAGTGCAACAGGCCTGTTCCTGCTGCGCACCGGTTCAGCTGAACAGCCGCCAGCCCTTGCGCGCCTTGGGCTCCGGCTTGCGCGGCCCCGGATCGTCCGGCGGGCGCTGCTCGGGTGGTTCAAGCGCCAGAGCTTCGGCCTCGGCGGCAACGGCATCAGGCAGAATCACCGGCTCCGCTGCGGCAGGCTGAGGTGCGGCAGGAACCGGCCCGGGCGCCTGGAGCGCCGCAGGAGCGGTTGGCTTGGCATGATCATCCCGAGAGCGAGCCGACGCGATAAGCCGATCGGCGTCGATACTGGCGCGCAGCTTGGATTCGATGGATTGGGGCGGCGTCGTCCAGCGGAACGCATCGAGGCGGCCGGTGACCGGACTGACCGGCTGCCAACTTTCCGATACAAAGCCATCCGCCACCCAGGCAGGATCACGCGGCGCCTGCGCCGCCCGCGCCAGCCACTTGCGGACCATGCCGATATGCCCGCTCTCCTTGTCCTCGAGTTCGGCCATCAGGTGGCACACACGCACGCTCGGCTGATCCAGAACCAGTGCCTCAAGCTCCTTCCGCGCCTCGTCGAATTCCCGTGCATCGAGCAGCGCAGCGGCCAATGTCAGGCGTGCCTCGCGCGCGCCGGGCGTCAGCTTGGCCAAATGCCGCGCGCGCTTGAGCTTGTCATGCGCTGAATCCCCATACCGGACGCCGAGATAGGCCTCGGCGAGATCGGGATGCGGCTCCTGTTTCCAGGCCGATTCCAACACGCGCGCCGCCTTGGTCGTCTCCCCGCGCGCGATCAGCCGCTGCGCCACCAGCGCGGCCGCCGGGACCAGCGCAGGGTTGAGCTTCAGGGCCTCGGTTGCCCGCTGGAAGGCCTGATCCGGCGATTGCTCCTTAAGGTCAATCGCTTCGGCGGTCAGCAGCGCCGCCTTCTGGCGTTTCGATACCTCGCGATCGACCAGCCGCCGGCTGGCGGAATCATCGACGATGGCCCGCGCCCCGCTCCAGTCCTTCTCGCCGGAACGGTAATCGAGCAGCGCCTCCGCTGCCCAAGGAGTGGCCGGCGCCAGCCTGTACGCTTGCTCGGCGAAGCTCCGCGCCGCATCGTTCCCGGTGCGCCGTGCCTCGACGAACAGCCCGCGCAGGCCCAGCAGGCGCGTCTCATCCGTTTCAAGCATGCGGCTGAATGCCTGTTCCGCCGCTGGCCGGTCACCGGCCAGCTGCGCCGCCTGAGCTTTGAGCAGCAGGGTCATCGGCTCGCGTCCCAGCAGCCGCTCGGCAT
>DAOMXG010000013.1:0-24495 GCA_035436995.1 Beijerinckiaceae bacterium | reverse complement strand
GCGGCATGGGCGGCATGTCGGGTATGTCCGGCATGGGCGGCATGGGCGGCATGTCCGGCATGTCCGGCATGTCCGGTATGGGCGGCATGTCTGGTATGTCCGGCATGGGCGGCATGTCCGGCATGTCCGGCATGGGCGGCATGTCTGGTATGTCCGGCATGGGCGGCATGTCCGGCATGGGCGGCATGGGCGGCATGTCGGGTATGTCCGGCATGGGCGGCATGGGCGGCATGTCCGGTATGGGCGGCATGGGCGGCATGTCCGGTATGGGCGGCGGCAATAGCTGGGTCTGCACCCAGTGGAGCTATCGTCCGTCGATGTCCGGAATGAGCGGCATGGGCGGCATGTCTGGTATGTCCGGCATGGGCGGCATGGGCGGCATGGGCGGCATGTCCGGCATGGGTGGCATGGGTGGCATGTCCGGCATGGGCGGCATGGGCGGCATGTCTGGTATGTCCGGCATGGGCGGCATGTCTGGTATGTCCGGCATGGGCGGCATGTCTGGCATGGGTGGCATGTCCGGCATGGGCGGCATGTCCGGCATGTCCGGCATGGGTGGCATGGGTGGCATGGGTGGCATGGGTGGCATGTCCGGTATGGGCGGCATGTCCGGTATGGGCGGCATGTCCGGTATGTCCGGTATGGCCGGTGCGGCTCCTGGTTGGGTCTGCACTCAATGGTCGTCCGGCGCTATGCGCGGCATGAGCGGTATGTCCGGCATGGGTGGCATGTCGGGTATGTCCGGCATGGGCGGCATGTCTGGCATGTCCGGCATGGGCGGCATGTCGGGTATGTCCGGCATGGGCGGCATGTCGGGTATGTCCGGCATGGGCGGCATGGCCGGCCAGAAGAAGTAAGCCGTATAGCTGGAGCGGGGCCATTCGGCCCCGCTCCGAGCTCAATTCAACTCTGTCTCAGGGAACT
The DNA here is from genome assembly GCA_035436995.1 of Beijerinckiaceae bacterium. Classification (GTDB taxonomy): domain Bacteria; phylum Pseudomonadota; class Alphaproteobacteria; order Rhizobiales; family Beijerinckiaceae; genus JAIUNP01. The sequence continues at coordinate 23,571 of DAOMXG010000013.1, read as the reverse complement.
GCCGAGGCCATGAACAGGACCTATTGGATGGCAACCGCGCTGGCGCTTTCCGCGTCGATTGGCGCAGCCGAGTTTCTGGCGCCCGACGGATGGCGCCCTGGCATCGCCAGCGAAGCGATCGCCCAGGCAAAGCCTGCGGCAACTCTTCCTGCCGACCGTTCCGACACGATGAAGAAATTCGATGCCGAGACGAAGAAAGCTCTGGCGGGCGACTATGAGACGGCCCGCTATCACCCGATCCACTTTCCTCCGAATATTGCCTCATCCACGCGCAGCGATTGTCTGACCTGTCATCAGGAGGTGCTGACGACCAAGCCGCGCGCTGAATCTCAGGCGGGCGCCAAGGCAAATTCTGTGCTTGCCTGGTATCAGACCCTCGACAGCTACGAGGGCAATCAGGAATCGTTCCATTGGCGGCATCTGGAATCGGCGTTGGCCAAGCAGGTGATGAAGCTGGAGTGCAACTTCTGCCATCAGGGTTCGGATCCGCGCGAGCAATCACCGGTTTTTACGGTTCCGAATGCGCTGATGACGTCGAACAATGGGCAGGCGCCCTTCACCAACAGAAAGCGTGTCAATCCGTCCGAGACCTGCCTCAGGTGCCATGGCAATTTCCCCTACGAGAACATGGGGCTGGCAGGCCCCTGGCATGAGCAGCGGGCGGATCTGGAGCCCGAGGGCACCCCGAACGGCTGCATGACCTGCCATGCCGGAATTCGGACCGAAAAGCACAATGTCACCTATCTGAACAAGGACGGGATCGACAAGGCTTCCGAGAACTCTTCGGATGTCTGCTACGGCTGCCATGGCGGTCGTTCCTGGTATCGGATCAGCTATCCCTATCCGCGCACGCCGTGGCCGGACATGGACAAGACTGTGCCGGATTGGGCGAAGAATCGCCCGACCAAGTCGGAATCCCGTTATCTTATCAGCGGCAAATGAAGGAGGATGTCGTGAACGATCGTCTCGATCCTAAGCGGCTCAACGGCGCGCTGAAGCTTGACCGTCGGCGCTTACTTGAACTTGCGGCAGTGGGTGGCGCTGCCGGATTGTTGCCGACTGCGGCGCCAACCCCGGCCAATGCCTTCGCCTATGAGCCCTACCCCACCGACGATCAGCTTGAAACCGTTGTGACAAGCTGCGCCCATAACTGCGGCTCGCGCCACGCACTCATCGCCCATAAGAAGGGCGATGTGATCGTCCGTCTGTCGACTGACGATGGGCGCTATCAGAAGGACGGTTTCTTCGGCAAGGACACCGAGGAAGAGCCGCAGGTGCGCGCCTGTCTGCGCGGCCGCTCCTACCGTGCGCGTCTTTATTCGGCGGAGCGGCTGCTCTATCCGATGATGCGTGTCGGCGAGCGCGGCGAGGGCAAGTTCAAGCGCGTGTCGTGGGACGAGGCGCTCACCTATGTCGCCAACAAGATGATGGAGCTGAAGGCCAAATACGGCCCCACCGCCATTGTCGACCAGTCCTACGCCGGCGCCTCCTATGGCGTGTTGCACAAGTCTGATCAGATCGAAGGTCTGCTCGGCCGCTTCCTCGGCATGTTCGGCTGCCGCACCTCGTCGTGGTCAGTCCCCTCCTATCAGGGCACGACGTTTGCCTCGCGCATGACCTTCGGCACGATCGAGGATGGCGACGAGGACGATGCCTTCGCCCATTCCAAGCTGATCATCATGTGGGGCTGGAACCCGGCCTATACATTCCACGGTGGCAACACCTTCTACTATATGCGCCTGGCCAAACAGCGCGGCTGCAAGTTCGTTCTGGTCGACCCGCAATATACGGATTCGGCTGCCGCCTATGATGCCTGGTGGATCCCGATCCGGCCGAATACCGACGCGGCGATGCTCGCGGCGATGGCCCATGTCATCTTCACCGAAAACCTGCACAACCAGGCCTTCATCAACAAGTTTGTCCTCGGAATGGATGCCGGCACCATGCCGGACTGGGCCAAGGACAAGGAAAACTTCAAGGATTACATCCTCGGCAAGTATGACAAGACGCCGAAAACCCCGAAATGGGCCGAGGCGATCACCGGCGTGAAGGCGGACGATATCATCAAGCTCGCCCGCATGTATGCGACGACCAAGCCGGCCGCGCTCAAGGCCTCGTGGTCGCCGGGCCGCAATGCCTATGGTGAGCAATACAACCGTATGGCCTCGGCCGTTCAGGCGATGACCGGCAACATCGGCGTTCTGGGCGGCTGCTCGGAGGGCGTTGGCAAGGGCTTCAAGAACGACGCTGTTGCTTATCCCTATGACGAGTTTGCCAACGTATGGTTCGCGGCGATCAAGTCGGATCGCTGGGCCCATATCGTGCTCAACTATCCGAATGTGAAGCGTGAGGAGGTTGGGCTCTGGCCGCGCGGGGATCAGCTTGACGGGGTCATTCCCAACATCAAGGGCATCTTCTGGCAGGGGTCGGACTGGTTCAACCAGCTCACCAACATCAACAAGGAGATCCAGGCGATCAAGAAGCTCGAACTGGTGGTGTGCATGGATTCCACCATCACCCCCTCGGGCCTTTACGCTGACGTGCTCTTCCCGATAGCCACGCATTTCGAGCGGCATGACGTGGCGCTGCCCTGGTACAAGGGCCATTACTACATCCACCGTCCGAAGGTCATTCAGCCGCTCGGCGAATCCAAGACCGACTTCCAGGTCTTCACCGAACTGGCCTACCGGCTTGGCTTCGGGCCTGCCTACAACCCCAAGGCCAACCGCGATTACTTCCTCAACGACGACAACGTTGACGAGGCCTACCTGCGTGAGTGGTGGGAAGGCAAAGTGATGCAGAACAAGTATTCCAAGGTGACCATGTCTTGGGATGAGTTCAAGCAGCGTGGCATCTACAAGTTCCTGCTGACCGAGCCGCATGTCGCCTTCAAGCAGCAGATCGAGAAGGGGGTCCCGTTCCCGACGCCATCGGGCAAGATCGAGATCTTTTCGACCCAGCTCGCCCAGATCACCGACTGGAAGCGGACTCAGTATGGCGAGGAGATTCCATACCTCCCGAAGTGGATCGAGCCATGGGAATCGCTCAACCATCCGCTGACCAAGAAGTTCCCCTTCCATCTGGTCTCGCCACATCCGCGCTGGCGGACGCACTCGATCTTCAACAATATCCCCTGGCTGCGGGAAACCTTCTCGCAGGAGGTCACCATCAATGCCTCCGATGCCACCAAGCTCGGCATCAAGACCGGCGATACGGTTGAACTCTACAATGACCGCGGTCGCACGGTTGTGCCGGCCTACGTGACCGAACGCTGCATGCCGGGCGTTCTCGTGCTGCACGAAGGGGCGTGGATGGATGTCGACAAGGACGGCGTGGATCGCTCCGGCAATCCCGACTTCCTCACCGACGACAATCCCTCGCCGGCGGGTGCTTTTGCCTACAATACTGTGCTCTGCGCGATCAAGAAGACCGATCTTGTCCATAAGCCTGGATGGGACGAGCTTGCGACAGCGCGCAGCCACGTGTTCCGCCGCGATATGTGATGGGGGCTGATCATGGCTAACGAAACCAACAAGGCTGCCATCAAGGAAGCGGTGAAGCGCAAGAAGCGCGAGGTCTATGTTCCGGTCAAGCCGGACATGCAGCTCGGCTTCATCCACCACAATGTGGATTGCATCGGCTGCCGCGCCTGCGAGATCGCCTGCAAGGACAAGAACGGCCTACCACCGGGGCCGCGCTTTCGCCGCGTGCAGTATATCGAGGGCGGAACCTATCCTGAGGTCTACGCCTATAAAATCAACATGTCGTGCAACCATTGTGCAGAGCCGGCGTGCCTGCCCACCTGCCCGACCGGTGCGATCTTCAAGCGGCAGAAGGACGGCATCGTCGACATCGACTCGACGCTGTGCATCGGCTGCCGCCGTTGCGAGGCTGCCTGCCCGTTCGGCGCTCCGCAGTACAACCCCGAGACCAATACGGTCATGAAGTGCAATATGTGCGTCGACGAGATCGACGCCGGCCGCAAGCCGTATTGCGTCATGGGGTGCATGATGCGCGTGCTGGATATCGGCCCCATCGACAAGTTGCGCGATGGCAGCTACGAGACCAAGGCGCGGGGCAAGAACGACGAAGTGGTGCGGCAGGTCAAGAACATGGCCGATCCCGAACTTACCAATCCTTCGATCGTCTTTATCCCGCACTCCAAGGGTAGGGTTGGATGAACATTGGTCTGCGCGACCATCCCGGGCAGCCGGGAGGCAACGACCACCGCGAGATCCTCGGCCTGATGGCCGAGGATTTGCTTCTGTTGGCCGCTTTGCATGATCGTGAGGTGTCCGCTCCGTTGTTGGGCGAACTGCGTCGCGGCCCGCTGGCCGAGCGGCTCTTCCTTGGTCCAGGCGATGCGGCCGGCGAGAGTGCGTTTGCCGTGTTCGACGCCGCGCTGGCCTCGGACGAATGCGACGGCACATCCCAGCATATGGACGAACTTGCGGCCGATTTTGCCGCCATCTATCTCAACAACAGCTATTCGCTGTCACCGCTTGAAAGCACCTGGGTCGATCCCGAGGGGCTGATCATGCAGGAGGCGATGTTCGAGATCAGGCGCTGGTATCACCATTACGGGGTTGCGGCCGGTGACTGGCGCAAGCGTCCGGACGATCATCTCGTTCACCAGCTTGAATTCATCGCGCATCTGCTGACCCACCCGGTTGAGCACGCGCCCAAGGATGCGGCCGCATTCATCGATCACCACATCCTGCGCTGGATCGAGCCGTTCTCCATGCGCGTTGCCCAGCGCTGCGAGAAGCAGTTTTATGCAGGGCTTGCGCTGGTGACTGCGGCGGTATTGCATCGACTTCGCGATGTTCTCGTGGACGTGGCAGATATGCCGCTGATTGAGCTTGAGCCGATCGAGGAAGAAAAGCGGCGCCGGCGCGAAGAGGCGCAGAAGCAGGCCTCCGAGCGATATCTGCCCGGCGCAGCGCCCAGTTGGTGATGAATCCGCTCGGGTCTTGCTTTCCCGAAATCGATGCCGATCGCTGCGTGCATGCGCTGGCTCCCTTCGCCTCGTGCAGGGCTTGCGTGGAAATCTGCCCGACGGGTGCATGGCTGCTGGATGAGGAGGGGCTGGCGCTGGCAACGGATCGCTGCACGTCTTGCGGACAATGTGTGCCGGCCTGCCCGCGCGAAGCCCTGCAGATGCCGCGCCCGATGGCCATCCTGTCCCGGGCAAAGGACCAGTCGGATGCTTTTGCCGCCTGCCAGCGGTCCGGTGTTCCCGGCGCAACATTGGCCTGTGTGCATGCCATCGGTCTGCGCGATCTCGACCGCATGGCCGATGACGGGATCAACAGCCTGACGATCGCAACCGGCGCCTGCGCCACCTGCGATCGGGCCCCCAAAGGTCCGGACCTGGAGGGAGCGGCTGCGCGGCACGCACGGCTGCGCGCAAGTCGCCGGCAACCGGTCACGACCCTTCGTCGCCTTGATGCAGACGCCTACAGTCGCGCACTGGCGCGGGCGAAGGAGGATGTCGATCCGGTGGACAGGAGCCGGCGGCGGCTGTTTTCGGCCTTTGTTGATCGGCCTCCTGCCGTTGTGGCGACCGTTCCGCCCGAACCCGCAGAACCGCGGGCCGCCCTGCGACCGCAGATCGACAGTGCGCGCTGCGTTGCCTGCGATGCCTGTATCCGCGCTTGCCCGGATGGTGCCATGTTGAGCGTCGCCACCGAAACGGGGCCGGCCTATGTCATCGAACCCCTTGCGTGCACCGGCTGCCGGCTTTGCATCGACGTTTGTGACCAGCATGCCGTTTCGCTTGACAGGGATGGACTTGCCGCCAGCCAGCAGATTGGCCTTGATCCATATCGATGCAGGGCCTGCGGAGTGCGCTATTATGCCCTCAGTGGGGTGGCCGCACCGGACGCGGGCGGTTTGTGTCGCATTTGTGCCCGAACGGGTCATTTCAAGAAACTCTATCAGGTGTTCAAAGACGCATGACCTACTGGTGTCAGAGGGTGATCGATGCCATTGGCCGTCTGGGGCCAGGCGGCTTTGTTGTCGATTTCGCTTCCTATCGGCCCGATCTTGTGCAGGACATGGCGGCAGCGCTCCAATGTGCGCATGTCGATTTTCGCCGTCTGGTGATGGCGCCACTTGGATCGAATGCGCATACTGTGCCGCTCACGGCAATAGAGGCGACCATCGCGGGCCAAGCCAATGAGCGCGGCATCGTTCTGCATAATGCCGAGGCCCTTCTGGCGACCAGGTCAGCCAGTGATCGGCGCAGCTTTGTCGAAGGCTTCCTGGCTGCACCGCGTTCCAACGTCGTTGTGCTGCCAATGGCGCTTTTTGGTCGCGAAATTGCTGATCACGAGCGCATTGTCCGCCTGACACAGGAAGACCTTCCGACCGAATCGCTGCTGGTCCAGCTCGCCTCAATGCGGTTTCAGTGACATGCGTTCGACGAGCCTGTTCGCCATCCTGACACGCTCGTTGCTGTTCTACAGCCTGCTTGTGGCATTGCTGTTCATCGGCGGATTTGCCTGGGTCTACCAGAACCAGATCAAGGACCAGCGTGCCGAAGCGGCCACGCGGCTTGGGCTTTTGCTGCAGGTTTCGCTTGAGAACGCGATGCTCAAGCGTGACATTCCTGGTCTCAAGGACATCATCGACCGGCTCGGACGGCAGGACGGCATCGCCTCGGTGATGATCCTCAACCCGCAGGGCGAGGTGCGGTTTGCCTCCGATCCCCGTTTGCTCGACCGAAGCTTTTCCTTCGCCTCTGGCGCTCTTTGTCCGGGATGTGCGTGGGATGGCAAGTCGCTGCTCGAGCGGAGTGAAATTCTCCAAAGCGGTCCGCTGTCCGATATGCCTGTACTGCGTAGCGTCAAGGCCGTGGCCAACCGCGAAGCATGCAGCCAGTGTCATGGCAATCCGCAGCTCACGCCCTTCAATGGCGTGCTGGTGGTCGATTATCATGCCCAGGATGTCCAGAAAAAGGCCCTGACCGGCGCCCTCCAGCTGGTGGGGGCGGGCCTGCTCATCGTCCTGGGACTGTTGGCCGGCACCTATCATGCCCTGCATCGGCATGTCCTGGCGCCGGTCGCGAGCCTTGCTGAAGCAAGTCGTGCGCTGGCGGGAGGCGACCTCACGCGCCGGGTCCATGGTGCCAGCCAGACCGAATTGGGCGATCTGGGCCGCACATTCAACGACATGGCGGAGCGTCTGGCCCGATCAATCAGTGAACTGGCGGCCAGAGAACGCTTCGTGCAGGCTCTGCTGGATGCCATGCCCGACGGCATACGGGTGATCGACTCCGACTATCGGATCGTCCATGCCAATCGGACCTATCGCGAACATGTTGGCAGCACCAGCGGTTCCGAGGTCGGTCGCTTCTGTTACCAATCGTCCGGCAATCGCACCGAGCCCTGTGTGCCGACGCTGGTTACCTGTCCACTGGTCGCCCTGACGGATACGAACAGTGTTCTCAAGTATCAATCGCACCACACCCGGCCTGACGGGGGGGTGATCCACGTGGAAATCAACGCCGCGCGGGTCAGGCTGGAAGGCCCTGACGGCAACCGTTTCCTTGTCATAGAGGTGATTCGCGATCTGGATGCCGAAATGCGGATCTCGCATGAGCAGCGGCTGTCGGAAATCGGTCAGCTGGCGACCGGTGTCGCACATGAGATCCGCAATCCGCTGTCATCGGTTGCCATGCTGCTTGCCAACACCGAAGCCAATCTCCGGCGTGGTGAGGCTGCCGAGGCCGAGATGGCCATGCGGCTGATCGGGCATGAGATCGATCGCTGCCTGAAAATCACCGACAGCCTGCTCAAGCTCGGCACGCCGCCGGGGTCCGAGCCGCAACTGATCTCGCTGAACGAGGTGGTCGCCGACATTGTCAGCCTGCTCCGCTACCAGGCAGAGGATGGTCATGTCGTCATGTCCAGCGATCTTACGCCCGACCTGCGCGTCCTGGGCTCCGACAGCGATCTCAGGATCGTGCTGATCAACCTCATTCAGAACGCTTTCCATTCAATGCCGCAAGGCGGGCAGCTGACGCTGGTCGGGCGCCGTGGCGCCCGGCAGACGGTCAGTCTGTCGGTCAGCGATACCGGTGTCGGCATTGCCGAGGAACACCTGAACAATATCTTCCTGCCATTCTGGAGTCGGCGCGCAGACGGGGTCAATGGCACGGGCCTTGGCCTCGCAATCTGCCGATCAGTGATCAGCCATCTGGGTGGAACAATCACCGTAACGAGCACGCTTGGCGTTGGCTCGACCTTTACCATGACACTGCCGGATCCGGACGCATCCCAGGAGGCCCAGCATGGCCACGCGTTATGAAGCCGATACCGCCAGGCGTACCGAACTGCCGGTGCCGCCACGCATCGCCAAGCCGATTCTGCTCATCGAGGATGATGCGACCCTCAACCGGCTGATCATTTCGCAATTGTCGCGTGCGGGCTACAACCTCAAGGGTGTGCTGCGCGCCCAGGATGCCAAGCGCGCCATCGAGGAGGAAGAGCCGGCGCTGATCCTGCTCGACATTCGCCTGCCCGATCGCGATGGGCTCGATTTTCTGCAGGAACTCCAGCACATCTGCCCGGTGATCGTTCTGACAGCGCATGGCGCGATCCATCAGGCCGTGCGGGCACTCAAGCTCGGCGCGCATGATTACCTGACCAAGCCGATCCGCCCCGAAGAACTCGAGCTGGCGATAACTCGCGCGCTGGACCATGCCCAACTCAAGCGCAGCGGCGATTTCCTCAAGGATCGCCTGCAATCGCTGGTCGCCACCACGATGGTTGGCACCAGCAAGGTGTTTGATGAGGTGCGTCGGCAGATTGCCCTGTTCGGTCCGACCGATGCGACAGTGCTGATTCTCGGCGAAAGCGGCGCCGGCAAGGAATTGGTGGCTCGCTCCATTCACGAATCCTCCGCGCGTGCCAAAGATGCCTATGTGGCTGTCGACTGTTCGACCCTGCACGAAAACCTGTTCGAGAGTGAACTCTTCGGCCATGAGCGTGGCGCATTCACCGGGGCTGACCGGCGCAAGCTCGGCCTGGTCGAGGTGGCCGAAGGCGGCACGGTCTTTCTCGACGAAATCGGCGAATTGTCGCTCGGCCTGCAGGCCAAACTGCTGCGTGTGCTCGAGCTGGGCACCTATCGCCGGGTCGGTGGCGTTACCGATCTGAAGGCCAACGTCCGTTTCATCGCTGCCACCAACCGCGATCTTGTGGCGATGGGGGCGCAGAACCGCTTCCGCACCGATCTCTATTACCGGCTGTCACGCTTTGTGATGAATGTGCCGGCGCTGCGGGATCGGGGCGACGACGCCGTCCAGCTGGCTCGGCATTTCGTTCGCACGCGGAATTTCCATCGTGGCGTGGACAAGGTGCTGGATGACAGCGCCGTGGCGGCCATCCGCACCTATCAATGGCCTGGCAACGTGCGCGAATTGCGCAACGTGGTCGAGCGCGCCGTGCTTCTGTCGGGCGAGGAGTCGGCCATCACCGCCGCCGATCTCGGCCTCGGCATCAAGGCCGAGCCGCCGGCGCCCGATGAGGGCATCCGCTTCACCTTCAAACACCTGCCGACGATGGATGAATTGCAGGCGCAGTACATCGAGATGCTGCTTGAGCGGCGGCATTTTTCGCGCGCCAAGATCGCCGAGGCGCTCGGCATTTCGGAGCGCTCGGTCTATCGCATCCTGCAGACCCTGAAGACACGCGGCTAGATCACGCTCTCGTTTTGATGGAATCATCAGAACGTGAGATAATACCCGCGGCCCTGACAATTGACCGTTAGGGGCAATTGTCAGGCGGCTGGTTAGGAGCGAATGCGACGCCGAGCAGGGCCGAAGGCCCGGTTGCGAGGGACGGCCCGGAAAATGACCGGCAGGTCATTTGTGCGGGCCACTGGTATAACGTGATCGTTATCAAGTGTTTAGAGCATGCTTTGGCGATTAGCCGGCTGCCACTTAATCGCGGCATGCACCAGCTGCCTGGTCTTTGCGACCTATGCTTTGACATTGACCGCAGCGGGCGGCACAAGAGCCTATGATCGACCTTTTGCCGCCCGGGATATCCCCGTTTGTCGCCCTCGCGCTTGTTGCCGTCTCCTTTGCTACCTCGGCTCTGACGGCCGCCTTTGGCATCGGCGGGGGCGTTGCAATGCTTGGCGCGCTTGCCAGCACTGTTGAGCCGACTATGGTCGTGGCGGTGCATGCGGTTGTGCAGATCGGTTCCAACATCGGCCGCACCGTGCTTCAGCGTGTCCATGTCGTCTGGCCGATCGCGGCCCGATTCACCTTCGGTTCCATTTTTGGCATTGCGTTGGGAGCCACCCTGTTTGTTGCGCTGCCGGTACGGGTGCTGCTGGCGCTGATCGGTGTCTTCATCCTGGCGATGACCTGGGTTCCCAAGCCGGGCATTCCGGGTCTGGAGCGCTCTGGTGTTGTGCTCGGCGGCGCTGTCTCGTCGGTAATCACCATGTTTGTCGGCGCGACCGGGCCGTTCATCAATGCGATGCTCAAGGTATTGGGCCTTGAGCGTCGTCAGATGGTCGCTACGCAAGCCATGTGCATGACCATCCAGCATACGCTGAAGGCCGTTGCCTTCGGGTTGATCGGATTTTCCTTCGGGCAATGGGTGCCGCTGATGGCCGCCATGATTGCCTCGGGCTTTGCGGGAACCTGGCTCGGAACGCAACTGCTTGAACGGATGAGCGAACGGTTCTTTTCGATCGTGCTCAAGACGTTGTTGACGCTGATCGCGCTTGACTTGCTGCGCCAGTCACTCGGCGTGCCGCTGCCATTCTGAGCGGGCGCACGATCTCTGGCGTATGGAGCGGTCGATTGATGCCAGCAAACCTCCGGAATGACCGACGGGCCAAACTCGAGGACCACCAGTATTACTCGGGCTTTTCCATATCCTCGCGGCGCGGCATCGAAATGATGTTGTAGCCGGCATCGATATGGTGAACTTCACCGGTGACGCCGCCCGACAGATCCGACAGGAAATAGAGCGCCGAGCCACCGATCTCCTGCAGCGACACGGACTTGCGCAGCGGTGCATGCTTCTGCTGGAAGGAAAACATCGAGCGGGCATCGGCGATACCGGCTCCGGCAAGTGTGCGGACCGGACCGGGCGAGAGTGCATTGATGCGAATCCCCTGCGGGCCCAGATCGGCGGCAAGATACCGCACCGATGCTTCCAGCGCCGCCTTTGCCACCCCCATGACATTGTAATTGGGCATGACCCGCACCGACCCGCCGTAGGTCAGCGTAATCATTGAGCCGCCGTTCGGCATCAGGGCCGCCGCCCGTTTGGCGATCTCAGTGAACGAAAAGCACGAGATCACCATGGTGCGGACGAAATTGTCGCGGCTGGTATCGGCGTAGCGGCCCCTGAGTTCATTCTTGTCGGAAAAGCCGATGGCGTGGACGATAAAATCGAGCGACCCCCATTCCCGGTCCAGCGTTTCGAACAGGCTGTCGACCGATGAAATGTCCTCGACATCGCATGGCAGCACCAGGCGTGCGCCGATTCCCTCGGCCAGCGGCCGCACACGCTTGCCCAGCGCTTCGCCCTGATAGGTGAAGGCCAGCTCCGCCCCGTGCCTCGACAGCATCTCGGCGATGCCCCAGGCAATGGAATTGCTGTTGGCGACCCCCATGATGAGGCCGCGCTTGTTCTGCATCAGCATGCTGGATGTCCCCCACCCAACCTTGGTTTGTCACGCCTTTTGGCGGCAACCCGGCCTCGGGTAAATTCACAAATGATTGCAGATCGTTGCAATCGGCTTGTTGGTCTCACGCATCGGGATGCTTGAGAATGATTGTTGCATTGGTCCCGCCGAAGCCGAAGGAATTCGACATGACATGGCCCAGCCTGGCGTTGTCGATTCGCTTGCGGACAATGTTCATGTCGGCCATGTCGGGATCGATCTCCTCGATATGGGCGCTTTCGCAGACAAAGCCGTTCTTCATCATGATCAGCGAATAGATAGCCTCCTGCACCCCCGTTGCGCCCAGCGAATGGCCGGTCAGCGACTTGGTGGCCGAGATCGGGATCGCCTGCGCTCGGGCACCGAACACCTCCCGCACCGCTTCAATTTCCTTGATGTCCCCGACCGGGGTCGAGGTGCCGTGCGGGTTGATATAGTCGATCGGGGCCTTGAGCGAGCCGAGCGCCATCTGCATGCAGCGTACGGCGCCTTCGCCCGAGGGAGCGACCATGTCATACCCGTCCGATGTTGCGCCATAGCCAACGATTTCGGCATAGATCTTGGCGCCGCGCGCCTTGGCGACCTCCATATCCTCCAGCACCAGAACGCCGGCGCCGCCGGCAATGACAAAGCCGTCACGATTCTTGTCATAGGCACGGGAGGCTGTCGAATTGTTGTAGGTGGATGACATCGCGCCCATGGCGTCGAACAGAACCGAGAGCGTCCAGTCGAGTTCCTCGCAACCGCCGGCGAAAACACGGTCCTGCTTGCCCCACTGGATCAGTTCATAGGCATTGCCGATGCAATGATTGGAGGTCGCGCAGGCCGAGGAAATCGAATAATTGACGCCCTTGATCTTGAACCAGGTCGCCAGCGTCGCCGAGGCGGTCGAGGACATCGCCTTGGGCACGGCGAACGGGCCGACGCGTTTGGAATTGCCGCTCTCTCGCGCCTTGTCGACGGCCTCGATGACGGTGCGGGTCGAAGGTCCGCCCGAACCCATGACAATACCGGTGCGCACGTTGGAAATTTCGGCCTCGCCCAGACCGGCATCCCGAATCGCCTCATCCATCGCCACATGGTTCCAGCCGCTGCCCCCGCCATGAAAACGCATGGCGCGGCGATCAACGACCTGAGCAGGATCCAGGGTCGGGCGGCCATAGACACGCGATCGGAACCCGTGCTCCTCGAAGTCCGGCGCATAAGTGATGCCGGACTTGGCTTCATGCAGGGAGGCGGTCACCTCCTGCACATTATTGCCGATCGATGAGACGATCCCCATCCCGGTTACGACGACACGCCTCATGTCAAAGTCCCTTGCTCTTGCCGCAGCGACCGGTCAGCCGGCCTTCTGTTTGGACAGACCAACCTTGAGGTCAGTCGCATGGTAGATAGTCTCGCCATCGGCTTTCAGCCAGCCGTCGGCAATGCCCAGCACCAGACGGCCGCGCATGACGCGCTTGAAGTCGATACCGTATTCGACCAGCCTGGTCTTTGGCGTGACCATACCTTTGAACTTCACCTCGCCGGTCGACAATGCCATGCCGTAGCCTGGCTCGCCCAGCCAGCCGAGGAAGAAGCCGGTGAGCTGCCACATCGCATCAAGGCCAAGACAGCCGGGCATGATCGGGTTGCCGTGGAAATGGCAGGGAAAAAACCAGTGATCCGGCCGGATATCGAACTCGGCGCGGATGTAGCCCTTGTCGAACGCGCCGCCCGTCTCGCTGATGTCAGTGATCCGGTCAAACATCAGCATGGGTGGCAACGGCAACTGGGCATTGCCAGGCCCGAACAGCTCAGACCGCCCGCAGGCCAGCAGATCGTCGTAGGTGTAGCTCGACTTGGCGCGGCCTGTCTGTGCCTGCTGCGACATGGTGATACGATCCCTCACGAATTGTTAAAGCTCATTAACATGACGTGTGCTGCTCCGAAACTGGCAGATTGTCGATTACTTAAGAGAAACCGAACTTTGGTCGTGCGTGTTGCCGAGACGCACAGGCAGCGCTATATTCCTCATAATGACGATGCAGGATACGCCGATCAAGCCGTCGAGCGGCTCCAGCCGGAGCGGCTGCCCCGTGCATGACCTTAAGGGCATGCTGCGGACGGCGGGCTTGCGCCCGACCCGCCAGCGTGTGGCGCTTGGGTGGTTGCTGTTTGGCAAGGGCGACCGGCATGTCACGGCCGAATCGTTGCACGAAGAGGCTCAGAAGGCGCGCGTGCCGGTGTCCTTGGCCACTGTCTACAACACGCTGCACCAGTTCACCGGGGCCGGCTTCCTCCGCGAAGTGGCGGTGGAAGGGGCAAAGGCCTATTTCGACACCAACACCGGCAACCATTTCCATTTCTATGTCGAGGGTGAAGGGCGGCTGATCGACATCGCCAATGCCGATATCGAAATGCGACAGTTGCCTGAACCGCCGGCCGGAATGGAAATTGCCGGAATAGACGTGGTGCTGCGTCTGCGTCCACGCGCTGGTTGATCGGCGCCTTTACGATCCGGTCACTTCACTGATTCGCCGGGATAGACGCCCCACAATTGGTCCTGCTTCATCCAGCCACGGAAACCTTCGCCATTGATCCGGCACCATTTGCCGGTGCAGGTTTCGACATTGGCCAGCACGGTTGGTTGCAGACGCGCCACGATTCCGCTGGTTTCACTGCCCTCGTCATGCAGGGGAAGATTTGCTTCTTTCGACCACGGTGCGACCAGCGCAGTCCGACGGCTGGACAGGCGCGAATGAAACACCCAGCCTTCGGTCCCTTCGGCATCGCGGACGCGGCGCCATGTCTCGAATTCGGCCGTGATCTCGACCGGTAAGCCTTCACGCTTGAACACCCATTTGATGCGATGGTCCTTGCTCGGCCCTTCACGCATCGGCGTATCTGAAGGCTTGAGGCTGACATAACGAGGAATGGGCAAGCCGGTTGCCGTGCCGGTCGTGATCTGCTCTGCAGCCAGGCCCGGACCGGCGGCAAGCCCAAGTCCAACAGGAACGAGCGCACACACCATCCTTGAACGGATCGAACAGGTTTTCATCGCCACCCACATCGTCACCACACTGCAATCTCGACAGCCAGCGCCCCCAGGGGCATTTTCAACAGGCGACGCACCTGATAGACCGGACGGAGGCGGCTGCGGAGTCTGCCGAGATTGCGCCCGACACCGTTAACGGCTGGTAAGGCCGCACCGCGAATGTGCCTGGATTCGGGAGTGCCAGACAACCATGACCAAACAAAGACCGGTGGTGATCGTGACCCGGCGCCTGCCAGAGGTGATCGAACAGCGCATGGCCGAGTTGTTCGATGTCCGGTTCAACCAGGCGGACACGCCGATGTCCGAGGCTGAGCTGGTCGAAGCGATGAACGCTTGCGATGTCCTTTTGCCAACCGTCACCGACCGTATCGACGAGGCTCTTGTGGCCAGGGCCGGTCCACGGCTCAAGCTCATTGCCAATTTCGGCAATGGTGTTGACAACATTGATGTTGCCGCCGCCCGCAAGCGCGGCATCACCGTCACCAACACACCCGGCGTCCTGACCGAGGACATGGCTGATTTCACCATGGCGCTGATCGTGGCAGTGGCGCGCCGGTTCTCGGAGGGAGCACGGATCATCCCCGGCGGGCACTGGACCGGCTGGTCGCCGAACTGGATGCTCGGCCGGCGCATTCACGGCAAGCGCCTTGGGATTGTTGGCATGGGGCGCATCGGCCTTGCCGTGGCCCGCCGCGCCCGCGCTTTCGGCCTGCAGGTGCATTATCACAATCGCCGGCCGGTCTCGGCCCGCACCGAAGAGGAATTGCAGGCAACCTATTGGGAGAGCCTCGACCGGATGGTGGCCCGCATGGACATCATCACCATCCATTGCCCGCACACGCCCGCGACCTTTCACCTGATGTCGGCGCGGCGCCTCAAGTTGCTCAAGCCCGATGCCATTCTGGTCAACACCGCGCGCGGCGAGATCGTTGATAGCGAAGAGCTGACCGATCTGCTTGAATCAGGCCATCTCGCCGGCGCCGGCCTCGACGTCTATGAGCATGAGCCAGCCATTTCGGATCGCCTTGTTCGGCTGGCGGATCAGGGGCGGGTGCTGCTGTTGCCCCATATGGGATCGGCCACCTTCGAAAGCCGAATCGAGATGGGCGAGAAGGTCATCATCAATATCAAGACCTTCACGGACGGCCACACCCCGCCGGACCGGGTCCTGCCTCAGCTCTGAGCGAGGTTTTGGGCGAGGCAGCCGGGCTCAGGACGCTGCACGGGAGCGTTCGAACTGGCCATGCTCGCGGAACCGGTAAAGATAGGAAGGAACCACCGATTCATACGTCGTCGGTGAAATCCCGAGACCGGCAAGGGTGCGTCCCTCGCGCGCGGCTTCCGGGCTGACGATGCTGTCATATTCGAGCAGATTGACCTGATCGACCGTCAGTGGCGCCTTGGGCAGGATCTGCAGCACGCTGGCCTGCATGCGCGCAGCCCAGAACGGCAGTTTGACAGGCATCCGTGTCCGACCGGTCTCCTTGAGCACATATTCCATCAGCGTCTTGAAGCTTGCCACTTCCGGCCCGCCTAGCTCGTAGATCATTCCGGGCTTGGCTTTGCCCTCGAGCGCGACGGCAATGGCCTCGGCGACGTCGCCGACAAAGACCGGCTGGAACCGCGTCTCACCGCCGCCGATCAGCGGAATAACCGGCGACATGCGGGCGATCGAGGCGAAGCGGTTGAAGAACTTGTCCTCGGGGCCGAAGATCACCGAGGCCCGCATGATGACGGCATTCGGCACGGCCTTCAGCGCCGCCTGCTCGCCATAGGCCTTGGAGGCAGCATAATCGGACACCGAACTGGCGTTGGCCGAAAGTGCCGACATATGGACGAAAGAGCGGACACCGGCCGCCGCGACCGCCTCGGCAACGGTGCGTGCGCCCGCTGCCTGGACGGCCCCGAACGTGTTGCGACCGCTTTCCGAAAGGATGCCGACAAGATTGACAACCGCATCGGCGCCGGCCACCGCATGGGCCACCGAGGCCGGATTGCGGACATTGGCCTGAACGGCCTGGACCTGTCCGACGCCGCCGAGCGGTTGCAGAAATCCCGCCAGATCCGGTCGCCGCACCGCAACCCGGACGCGCCAGCCCCTTTGCGCCAGGGCACGCACAAGATGCCGCCCAACGAAACCTGACCCGCCGAAGACCGTGACCAACTTCGCCATGTCCGCACACTCCATTTGCTTCCTCGTCTAGTCAATCCGGCGCCCTGTGTATAGTAGATCAACGTCGCGGATAGGCTCCGGCGACCGGGAATTTCGATCCATGGTCCGGATGATATCGTGAGCGAGAGACTGCTGGCGATGCCCGGCGCCTGACCGAACCCGGTCGGCGGGCGCGGCGGCAGGCAGAAAGAGGAGATGAGCGGATGCTGGAACGGGCAGTCGAACGATTTCTTTTTGCCAGTCGCTGGCTGCTGGCGCCGTTCTATATCGGTCTGGTGCTGGCACTATGTGCGCTGCTGGTCAAATTCCTGCAGGAGGTCTGGCACGGGATCACCCACCTGATCACGGCCACCGAGGCCGATGTGATCCTGATGACGCTGGCGCTGGTTGATCTGACTTTCACCGCTTCGCTGATCGTCATCGTGATCTTCTCCGGCTATGAGAACTTTGTCTCCCGGATCGACGCTGGGGCCCACGCTGATTGGCCCGAATGGATGGGCAAAATCGATTTTTCCGGTCTCAAGCTCAAACTGATGTCGTCGATCGTGGCGATTTCGGCGATCCAGCTGCTCAAGGCCTTCATGAACATCCGCAATGTCGGAGAGCGTGAGGTCTTGTGGCTGGTGATCATTCACCTCGTCTTCGTTGTCTCGGGTTTGCTGATGGCCTGGACCGATCGGCTCGGCGAGCATCATGCGTCCCCCTCAGCCAAGGTATCGGCCGACGACAGCAAGGGTGCTGATCACTGATCAGCGGCACAGGCCGGCCCGGCGCAGCGGCCCGCGAATGCTGTCGTCCACCTGCGCAGTGCAGGCGGGTCGAGCGACGGCGCGGGCGGTCTCCAACTTGCCACGATCGGCCAGCACCAGCGCTTGCACCATATGCAGCCGCACCCGGAAATCGGCGGGGAATACCTGCGGCCAGGCATCGGCAAGGCGAACGGCCTCCTGGAGGGCCGTTTCCGCCCCGGCCAGGTCCTTTGCCGCGATCCGGTCAAGGGCGCGATAGAAGTGGCTACGCGGATCAAGGGGATATCGCTCGCTCAAGTGCGGGCCGGCGGCTCGGGCCTCCGCATCGGTCTTGGGAATGGCCTGTTCGGGGATCATCGCCCCGACATAGCGGTAAAGGCTCAGGCTGCCGAAGAGCTGGACCACGGCGAACACGATGCCGGCAAGGCCCAGGACGGTCACCGCTTTGGCGAAACCCCGCCCGCCGGGATGCGGGTGATCCGCCGGCCAGAGCCAAAGCAGCAGGCCGCCGAAGACCAGTCCCAGCGCCGCCCCGCCCCCATGCGCCGCATAGTCGATTGCAAAACCTTCGCCGCCGGTGACCATCGGCAGCAACCCCGGGAGCAGCGACGGCAGCAAGGTGCCCAACCCGTTCCCCAGGAAGGAGCGGCGGACTGGTCCGGGCGGAAAACGGAACGCCATTGCAAGAAAACAACCGAACAGCGCCATGATCGCACCGGAGGCGCCGACACCGATCACATTCGGTGCATTGACCAGCACCGAGGCGAGGCTGCCCGCCAGGGCCCCCAGAATCAGCAATGCGCCGAGCCACCATCGACCGAGCATCCGCTCCAGCACATCGCCGGCGATCTTCAGTGCCAGCGCATTGAACGCAAGATGCAGCGGGCCGGCATGCAGCAGAGGTGCCGTGAGAAGGCGATGAACTTCCCCCTTTTCCAGGACGAGGTGCCCGCTCATGCCGCCATAGGCCATCAGCGTGGCGGTCGAAGGCGAATACCAGTTGTCGCCGGGAGCCACCGGCACCAGCACCTCAAACGCGAATATTACGCCGATCGTCATGATCAGCGCGCTGGTCAGCGCCGGCCGGGGCGTTGCGGAAAGAAGCTCTGTCGGTTGTCCCGTGTGGGTCATTTCTGCAAGACGATCTGCTGACAGGCTTCCTGCATGGCCGAGAGCGGCACGATCACTGGCGGCTTTGGCTTGGCATTGGGATCCTTGGGGCCGAAATAGGCGCGATGCTGCATCGCCAGCCAGTCATCGACCTCTTTGCCGCAGCCATCGCCTGACGGCGGCGGATCCTGATCCTGACAGGCGCTGTCGCCCTCGGGACAACCGATGCGGATATGGAAGTGATAGTTATGACCCCACATCGGCCTGACCTTGGACAGCCAGGCGCGCTCGTTGCCGGCATCGCGGCAGAGCGCTTTCTTGATGGCTGGATTGACGAAGATGCGGGCGACGGCCGGCTGTTCGGCAGCGAGCCGGATGATTCCGACATGCGCCTTGGTCCAGCGGGCCGGGTCGACATCCATCCAGTCGCTGGCGACGACATTGGTCGCCGACATATTCTCGCGCTCGCTGCTGGACAGGGTGCGCTCCGGCATCGGCGTCAGCCAGATATCGGCATCAAGACCGACCTGATGCGAGGCATGCCCGGTCAACATCGGCCCGCCACGCGGTTGTGACAGATCGCCGACCAGGAGGCCGGGCCAGTCAGCCGCAGACGGCGCTTTGCGGGCGATCCGCTCGATCAGGGCAACCAGATCGGGATGACCCCAGTTGCGGTTGCGCGACAACCGCATCACCTGCCAGGTCGGCCCGTTGGTGGCGAGTGCCCGCGCCCCGGCGATGCAGCCCTTGGCATAGGAACCGATGGTCCGCGCCGGGCCGGGAACCGCTGCCTTGGCCGAGCCGAAATGGCGCTTGGCGGCATCGGCCGGCAGGGTCTGCAGCAATTTGGCCCGCGTTGCCATTTCCTCGGTGTAGGTCTCCTGTGCCGCCGTTCCCGCCGCCAGTGCAAGCCAGAATCCTGCCGACACAAGACTTGCCGTCGCCAGTCCGCGAGCGATGGATAAACGTCGAATCATCAGCGTAACTCTCTGGAAAGGCTTGATAAACAGGCTGATTACCATGGCACTACCGAAGCCGATTATAAACCACGTCCGTTTACCGGGAACAAACGGGCCTGGCAGTTTTGTATGCGGACAGATCGGGAAGGGCTGCGCGTCAGAGCCTTGCATTCAAGCCGGGCCGGCACAGCCGCAACAGACAAACAGGGGTTGGCGTCGATGAAGAAGATTCTTGCCGTATTGGTAATGGCCTGGGCAATGCTGTTCTCTGCGTCTCTGGCTCAGGCCAAAGTGGTGGCCAAGATCAGTGTCGCCCAGCAAAAGATGACGGTCAGTGTTGATGGCGAAGTTGTCCATGTATGGAATGTCTCGACAGCACGAAAAGGTTTCGTCACTCCGCGCGGCACTTATGCGCCGAAGCGATTGCATGCCCGTTATTACTCAAAGAAATATTATAATTCACCGATGCCCTATTCGATTTTCTTCAAGGGCGGCTATGCGGTTCACGGAACCAGTGCGGTCGGCAAGCTCGGCGCTCCAGCCTCGCATGGGTGTGTGCGACTGGCGACCGGCAACGCGGCCAAACTCTTTGCCCTGGTGAAAGCCTATGGTCCGGCGAAGGCCAAGATCGTCATTACCTAGGAAATGCCGATGGTAAAAAAGAAGATGCTATATCAATAGCCTGGAGTGTTCGATCTGAGCCAGTCTGGTCGGCCTCCGCTTCAAGGGCGCAGTCCGCTGGAAGTATCACTTCATGGTATTGGAGATCTTCTCATACATCTTGTTGGCACTGTTCGTATAGGTCTGCACAGCTGTAATAATGGCCAGGAACACAAGTGCGCAGATCAGCGCGTATTCGATCGCAGTCGCGCCCGATCGGTTCTCGATAAACTGCTGGATAATTTTTTTCATGGTCCGCCTTCCGATAGGGCCATGATGCCAACAGCTGCCAAAAATACAGTTAATACCACCCGACTTCAGCAATGACCGGCCGGTCATTGCTGGCGACCTTTGGTATCAGCCGGGCACCTTGCGGGTCTCTGCGATCAAACGGGCCGCGGCGAGGTCCTCGCGGGCATTGCCCACCGACTTGAACAGCGTGATCATCGCGGCATTGCCCCGGCCGGGATGCCTTCCACTCACAAGGTCGGCAAGATCGGCAAGGATGTGCCCTTCATTGATCACGCCGTCGCGCAATGGCTGGGCGAGATCGCCCGAGAGCAGTGCGCCGGGTTTGGCGTCGACGAAAATGGCTGAACGCCGAACTGCCTCGTCATCCACTTCGCGCATGTCATCCTTGAACGACCCGACAAGGTCGACATGACACCCTGGTTGCAGCCAGGCCCCGGGAAACAACGGTGTGCTGGCGCTGGTGCAGCAGGAAATGACGTCGGCTCTGCACACCGAGGCTTCCAGATCAAGGGCGACCGAGGCCGCCAGCCCGCTGCGGCGCAGGGCACCGGCCACCGCCGATGCCTTGGCTGGATCCCGGCCGTGGATCTCGATCGATTCATAAACCCTGACCGCTGCATGGGCGCTGGCCATGTGTTCCGACAATTGTCCGGTGCCGATGACCAGCAGGCGCCGGGCATCCGTGCGGGCAAGCCGCTTTGCTGCGGCTGCGGAGGTTGCTGCGGTGCGCCGCACCGTTATCGCGTCGCCATCCATCGCGGCACGGATTGCCCCGGTTTCGCCATCAAACAGCAGATAGGCGGCCGAAATTGTCGAAATGCCCTTTGCGGTATTGCCTGGAAAGAACGTCACGGCCTTGACGCCGATCGAATCGCCGCCCAGCCAGGCTGGCATCAGCAGCAGCACACCGTTTTCGCCCTTCGGATTGGCGATCGTCAGAACCTGTCTTTGCGGCACCTCGACAGGGGCTGCGAAATGCTGCTCGATGGCGGCGATCAGATCAGGCCAGTTCAATGCGGCCTGCACCACGCCCGCATCATACAGTTGCATCCTGATCCCCCGTTCAGCTCCTGAAGAGGATCCTGTCTTAGACCACGCAGGCGCCGCAAGCCAATCCTGTCTCCAAGCTACGGAATGAACGGCTCGGGCGCTCCTGCGTGCTATTCGCAGGCCGGCTTGCCGGCATCAACGCGGCAGGCACGTCCGTCGGGATGGATGATCCAGTCCTCGACCGTTTCGCGAACCTGCCCATTGCTGGCCGTGACCCGCGTTTCGACACGGCGCGAGCGGCTGCCGTCGGGGTTGGCGGTTTCACGCAGGGTCATCTGGGTGCGCGTGCCATCCGGCGCGACCATCGCCTGCGTGGAAACGAACGTGCCGCCTGCCGGAGGCAAGCCGAAACTGTGGAACATCATGGTGCCTCCCGGTGCCGTCTGGTCCAGAGTCATGGAAAAGCCCCCGCCCGGCAGGGGCTGCGGCACGCCCAGGCCAAAGGACATGAAGCCGTTGCGGCACATGGTCATGGCACCCATCGTCATACAATCCTGCGCCACAGCAGGCAGCGTCAGGACCAGGCCAAGAGCTAGGGCACGGCGGGCAGAAGCAAGGTGCATCGTCATTCTCCGAGCAAGACCGATATGGTGATGCAAGCGCGGCGCCATCAAGGCGGCGCGTTGTCTAGGGGCTAAAATCCCCTGCGACATTTTCGCTGACTGACGGTTCCTAACCGGCCGGGGCACCGGACATTGCTCTGGCCATTCCATGCGGCCTGAGCTATCGGGAAAAGTCTTTCACACAAGGAGCGTCTCTTTCATGAGGAAAGTTTTTCCCGACGCCAAATCCGCCCTGGACGGCATCTGCAGGGACGGCATGACGATCATGGCCGGCGGGTTCGGTCTATGCGGCATGCCGGAAGATCTGATCATCGCGCTGCGTGATACCGGCACCAAGGGCATCACCGCCATTTCCAACAATGCGGGTGTCGACGGCAAGGGCCTGTCGCTGCTGCTGGAAACCCGGCAGATCCGCAAGATGATCTCCTCTTATGTCGGCGAGAACAAGCTGTTCGCGGCCCAGTACCTGGCCGGTGAACTTGAGCTTGAGTTCAACCCGCAGGGCACGCTGGCCGAGCGTATCCGCGCCGGCGGCGCCGGCATCCCGGCCTTCTACACCAAGACCGGCTACGGCACGATCATCGCCGATGGCAAGCCAACGGCGGAATTCGATGGCGAGCATTATGTGATGGAGCGCTGGCTGCGCGCCGATGTCAGCCTCGTTCATGCCTACATGGCCGACACCGAGGGCAACCTTGTTTTCCGCAAGACCGCCCGGAACTTCAATCCGATGATGGCAACCGCCGGCAAGGTGACCGTGGTGCAATGCGAGCACCTGGTGCGGGCCGGTGATATCAATCCCGACCATATCCATACGCCGGGCGTTTTCGTGCAGCGCATCGTGCATACGCCGAATGCGGCCAAGTACATCGAAAACCGCACCACGCGGAAGCATACCTCGGCCCCTGCCGGCACAGGAGGAGACGTCTGATGGCCTGGACACGCGAACAGATGGCGGCACGCGCCGCCAAGGAGCTGCGCGACGGCTTCTATGTGAACCTCGGTATCGGCATCCCGACGCTGGTCTCAAATTACATTCCGGCCGGAATGAGCGTGCAGCTCCAGTCCGAAAACGGCATGATGGGCATGGGGCCCTTCCCTTACGAGGGCGAGGAAGACCCCGACCTGATCAACGCCGGCAAGCAGACGGTGTCCGAACTGCCGACGACGTCGTATTTCTCCTCGGCCGACAGTTTCGCGATGATCCGCGGCGGGCATATCAACCTGTCGATCCTCGGCGCCATGCAGGTGGCCGAGAATGGCGATCTCGCCAACTGGATGATCCCCGGCAAGATGGTCAAGGGCATGGGCGGCGCGATGG
>DAOMXG010000012.1:0-24568 GCA_035436995.1 Beijerinckiaceae bacterium | reverse complement strand
GCTCCAGCGCACCGGCCAGGGCCACCCCGTCGGGCTCGATGGCCGCGCGCACCAGCATGCGGCCCATGCGTCCGGCGGCGCCGACCACCGCGAGTTTCAAATCAGACATGGTTGCCTATCCCGGTTGCGGCCCGTCATAGCCTTCGATGATGACCACATCGCCCGCCGACACCGGCCCGCGCCGGAAGCTGAGCGCATGCTGGTATTCAGGCGAGTGAAAGCAATCGAGCGCCGCCTGGTAAGAGGGAAACTCGATCACCACGTTGCGCGAGCGCGCCATGCCTTCCTTCAGCGCGAACTGGCCGCCGCGCACCAGAAAGCGGGCGCCGTATTTCTTGAAGGCCGCCGAATTATGGGCGACGTAGTTCTTGTAAGCCTCGGCATCGTAAACATCGACGCGGGCAATCCAGTAGCCCTTGGTCATGCGCTGTCTCCTGATGTCGTCTGTTAGAGCATGCTGCGAAAAAGTGAAAACGGTCTTTCGCGGAAAGCATGCTCTAAACTATTGTAATCGATCACGTTATCTCTCGCTTTGATGAGCCCATCAAAACGAGAGCGTGATCTAGGCCACGGAGCGGCGTCCCGGTCAACGCCGGACGGGTCAGGCTGCCGCGCCCGCAATCTCGGCGACGATCGCAGCCGCCGCAGCGGCAGGATCAGCGGCTCCGGTGATCGGCCGACCGACCACCAGCCGGTCGGCACCGGCCCGGATCGCTTCACCCGGCGTAAGCACGCGCTTCTGGTCGCCATGATCGCTGCCGGCCGGGCGCACGCCGGGGGTGATGATTTCCAGGCCATCGCCGACGCTGTCACGGACAATCGCGATATCGAGCGGCGAACAGATCAACCCCGCCGCGCCCGCCTCATAGGCCTGACGTGCCCGGCGGCGGACCAGATCGCTGACACCGAGACCGTAGCCGGCCTTGGCCAGATCATCATCGTTCATCGAGGTGAGCACCGAAACGCCGAGAATACGCAGATTGCTGTCGCCCTTGCCCCTAACGGCTGCGGCCAGCGTCTGCGGATAGGCGTGAACGGTCAGATAGGTGGCGCCCAGATCCGAAACCGCCGCCGTGGCCCGTTCGACCGTGGCGGGAATGTCATGCAGCTTGAGATCGAGAAAAACCTTCTTGCCGGCTGCGACGAGGTCACGCGCCAGATCGAGCCCGCCCGCATAGACCAGTTCCTTGCCGATCTTGTAGAAACTGACCTTGTCACCCAGCCGGGCCACCATGGCCCGCGCCGGCTCGACACCGGGCAGGTCAAGCGCGACAATCAGGCGTTCTCTTGGCGGGACAGGCATGACGCCCTCCTTCAGGCTGGCGGAATCTCGAGCGGTCGCCAAGGGTAGAACACCGAAACCGGCTCAAGCGCAAATGCGAAATGGCAGCCCCCACCGCCCGGGCCCTGATCCTCCTTGCGCGAAATAGCTATTCCCCGCAGCGCGCATCGGAGCAAGGTTCCGACCCCGCCATGGCCAACGAAGATCGTCGGCAGATCCGGATGCTCGCCGATGATGGCGCGCACGCCCGTAACGATGCGCTGCTGGGCATCGACGGCCCGCTCCCAGCCACGAATGCTGCGGTCCGGGTCGGCAAAGAACCGGTCGGCCGTCGCCTCAAATTCCGGCGGCGGCAGAAAACCGGTGGCGCTGCGGTCGTTCTCATGCAGGCCGCCCCGCTGTTCAACCTGACAGCCGAGCGCTGCCGCCAGAATCGCTGCCGCCTCCAGCGCCTTGGTCTCGTCAGCGGACACGATACGACCAAATCGACGGATCCAGCCCTCGCCTGCCAGCCGTTCCATTCGTGCGCGCCCGACAGCCGACAGCCCCCAGAGCGGCACCGGAACTGCCGGGTCTATGGTGACCTGCGGGTGGGTCAGATAGAGGTGATGCGTGCCGATCACGCCTTGAGCTTCTTGGTCATCGTGATCAGTTTGCTCAGCGTCGCGTTGAGGAAGCCGGCGGTCCGCTCATCAGCCAGGCCGCCTGATTCGGCAAAGGCCGAACCGGCGTTGCCAACCGCCACCATCTCCGGAACCAGCGTCGCGCCGAAGCCGAGTTCGAGCACCGTGCGCAGCTGGGTCAAAGACCGATAGCCGCCCATCGGTCCTGGCGAAACCGCGCCAAGCGCCACCACCTTGCCCGAAAGGCCAGACGCGGGCGCGCCGGGCTTGGCCACCGATGCCCAGTCAAGCGCGTTCTTCAAGAGAGGTGTATAGCCGGCATTATATTCCGGTGAGACGATGAACAACCCATCATGCTCGTCGATGATCGCCCTCAGGTCATGCGCTGCCTTTGGGGCAGCGCTGCCATACCCATCTGCGTTGACCATGGGAAGGTCGAACTTGCCGAGGTTGATGTAGGTCACCTCCGCGCCCATGCCCTGCAACTGGCGGGCGACAATGCCGGCCAGTCGATCATTCACCGAGCCGGCGCGGGATGAACCCGAAAACACCAGTATCTTGACGCTCATGCTAGACCCCTCGCGATTGGCAATTCAAACCCAGAAGTAGGACGGGTCCGGCAATTTGACCAGCATGGCGCAATTGCAAGGCCCCATCATTTATTTTGCGTGAATGCAAAAAT
This sequence comes from Beijerinckiaceae bacterium, assembly GCA_035436995.1. Classification (GTDB taxonomy): domain Bacteria; phylum Pseudomonadota; class Alphaproteobacteria; order Rhizobiales; family Beijerinckiaceae; genus JAIUNP01. The sequence continues at coordinate 21,981 of DAOMXG010000012.1, read as the reverse complement.
AGTCGTGTCGGTCACATCGCCCGGTAAACCCAGACACGGGCCGGAGGCAGGTTTTTCCAGACCCGCTTGACCGCACGGCCACGGAACGGCTGTCCCTTGAGCGGAACCGGCGAGGTCGGGCCATAGGTGAACTGGATGAACGGCGCATCGGGTGCCATCATCGCAAACGCCTCACGGGCCAGTCGGGCGCATTCCGGATCCGGCCGCGTCATCAACGGCAGTGAGGAGACAACGGCGGCAACCTTATTCTCGACCTGGCCAGCCAGTGTCGCGGCCAGATTGTAGGCGTCCCCCTGAATGACCTGCACACCGGGGAACCGCTGGCGCAGCAACTTGCAGAAGTCGGTATTGTATTCGATCAGGATCAGCCGCTCCGGGGCAATGCCGCGCGCCAGCAAGGCCTCGGTCACCGGCCCGGTTCCCGGCCCGAGTTCAATGATCGAACCTGGAATCGCCGGGTCAATCGGTTCGGCCATCGCACGTGCCAGCTCCTTGCCAGACGGCGAAACGGCACCGGTCTTCAGCGGGCTGCCCAGCCATGAAAGGACAAAGCGCGTATCGTCATCAAGCTTGATATCGGGCTTCTTGAGCTTGAAGTCCGGCTTCTTCAGCTTGAGGTTGATGACCGGCCCCTTGAGCTGAAGGCGAAACTCGCCCTTGTCCACCGACATCTTGATGTCGGCTTTTTCGAACTTGAATGGCGACTCCGGCCTAGACGTCACGAACAACTCGTCATTTCAGGAACTGCCTGATGGTAACGTCTCACAAGAGGACCGACAAGCGGCAATGTCGACCGTGCCCCCCTCGCAAGAGCCGAAGCCGGCGGCATTCCGGCCATTGAGGCCTGCCTTGCGTCACATCCCGATCAGAAATGGGCGCGCGCGCCAAAGACCCAGACATCCGAGCGGACCCCCGGATCTGCCACGCTCTTGATCGCCACCAGCGGAACGAAGCCGGAGAGATGGGCGTATTCCATCAGCAACGACAGCTGTTTGTGCGGCTTGATCTCGAGACCGGCAACGATCTGGCGCATCTGCTGCCAGCGGGTGTTGTCGGCGCCCTGTTCACCGCGGCTGAACCCGGCTGAAATGATGGTCTGCCAGCCCCAGAGGTCGGTCGTGTAGCGGCCCTGCACGGTCAAGGTCGAGACGGGATGGTCGGTTGCGGGCCATCGGCCGACGGTCGAGGTATATTCGGTCTGAACGTCGAAGCCCTTGTAGCTGACCATGCCGTTCACATCCCAGGCGCCGTTGTGAACGCGCGCGCCGGAAGCTGCGACCTGCCGCGAGGTGTGGTGCGGTGTCGGCGTGTTGTAGATGGTGTTGTCGATATAGCCGCCGCCCAGCTTGACCCTGAATCCATCCGCGAACTCGAAGGTCTTGGAGCCATTGATGGCAAAATTTCCGATCGAACCGCGCTTGCTGGGGCTGTCGGCAACCCGCAGCTGCCGGCCGCCGCCGATGGCGGATGCAGTAACGTGCCAGCCGTCGCGGAAATAGCCGACCATGCCGACCGCGTCTTCGCTATGCACGTTGAAATAATGGTTCGTCATCGAATGGACGAACGGGTTGAATGAACGCATATCGCCGAAATCGACGGAATTCTTGCCGAACGAGGCATAGATCGGGAAGGTTTTCAGATCGCCGACCGAGATGAATGCCTTGCGGATCTGCACGTTGTCCTGACCTGGATAGGTCTTGTCGGTGTAGATGACCTCGGCAGAGCCGGCGATCCAGTGCGCCGGCACCAGTGTCAGGCCGAGGTGGGTGTTGTTGAACATCGTCTCGCCGATGCGGAACTGCTTCTTGTGCTGGTCAGGAAACTGGCCAAGGAACGGAAACTTGCCCAAGGTGTTGGAATGTTCATTGGAATAGGACCAGCGCACCAGGCCGCCGACATAGAGCTTGCCCGGCGCAAGCTGCCCGTTCTTGATCGCTTCCAGCGGCTGGACGGCCTTGTCGTTGACATCCCACTGCCAGTCGAGAATGCGGTCTGAATAGTCCGGCGCAATGTCAATGTAGGAGCGCAGGCCAATGTCGGGTGTCAGAGGTGCCGGGGAAGGAGCATCGCTTGCATAAGCGGAGCAAACAAAACCAAGCCCGCTAAGAATTCCTGCTAGGTAAGATTTCGCGCGCATACAGACAGATCCGTTAGAACAACTGTCGTATTCATGCAGCGTTAGGGTTAACAATCTGCTGTATCGGGCCGCACATGCTTGCGGCTGACTGCGGGATTGTCAGCTTCTTTCGATCGCGCGGCGGATAACCGACCGGACGTCGTCATTGGAGATGAAGGCATCATGCCGCGTCAGCCCTGAAGCAAAATCAGTGGCATCGACAATACGCACGCCGAGCCCGACAAGCTGTTCGCCCGAAAGGGCGCCGACGCGGTCACCACCGGCCAGACGGCGGGACAGGTCCAGGGCGCGGTCATTGGTCGCAGTGATGACGGTCAGTTTCTGACGCAGCGGCCCCAGCCGCGACAGGCCGGCCTTGAACACGTCGAAATCAATGTCAGGCGCCGCCAGCACGATCGTTCCAAGACGCTCCAGCCCGGCCTCGCCATGCCGGTCGCGATAGCCTCGCAAGGCTTCGAGCGTTGCCAGCGTGCCCATCGAATGAGCAACGAGGTGAACCCTGCCAGACCGTCCCTCGCCCAGCAGCGCATGCAGCGTATCGGCAAGATGGTCCCGCGCCAGCATCGCCGATTCGCGATCATAGCCGTAGTCGAACAGGCCGCCTTTCGAGGGCCAGGTGAATAGAATCGTCCGCCCGTCGAAGCCGATGTCATCGCCGAGCCGCGCGGCGTCGCGCGCCGCCGCTTCGAAGGTCTGGTTATAACCGTGCACGAACAGCAGGCTGTCGCGACTGCTCAGCACCTCGGCGAGGCGGTCGAGGGCTTCGCCGGCGAACGGACTGACCTCGGACATGCCAAAATCGCCTGAGACGACCGAGCCGATGCGCCCAAGCACCGAGCGGTCGGGCCGGGCATAGCGGGCTTCGGCATAGGTCAGTTCGGCGGCCCTGCGCCAATCGAAATAGGGTGGCTGCGCTCCGCTGCCCGCCAGTCGGCGGCTGGTGATCACATGCAGGACGGGTGCATCATTGGTTCGGGCGGCCAGAGCCGCTCCCTCGTGCGACGAATAAGGGCCAGCCCAGCATCCGGCAAGCGGCAGAGCAACGAGACTGGACAGGGCGGCGCGGCGCGAATGCATAAGGGTCATGAGTGGATAGTGCAGATCAGCAGGGCAAGCCGGTCCGATACGTCACAGCCTTGAAGGGAGGGTTAAGCCGGCCCTCCCCTGATCCCAAAATCCGGCCAAAACATGGTCGAGGTCTATTGTGGCAGGAATGCCCGCGCCGCACCGGCCACTTCATCGCCGATGAACTCGGCCACCGCCCGCACACGCGCCAGCGAGCGGGTGTCGTCATGGGTGACCAGCCAATAGGTCCGCTGGATCCTGTGATCGGGCAGGACCGGCCGCAACGATGGATCGGAGCGTGCGTGGTAATCATGCAGGATTCCGATGCCGGCACCGGAGCGAACCGCCTCGAACTGGCCCAGGACGCCGGCGCATTCGAACCGCTGGAACCTGGGCTCGAACCCTTGCGGGAAATAATTCAGCGCTCCGGCAAATTGCAGGTCCTGAACATAGGTGACCAGTCGGTGACCGGTCAGGGCCTCGATCGAACGGGGCTCCTCATGTTCGCAGAGATAGGTCGCTGCCGCATAGAAGCCGAGCGTATAATCGGTCAGCTTGCGCACATGCAGCCGTCCCTCTTCCGGTCGGTCGATGACGATGGCGATGTCCGCCTCGCGTTTGGAAAGCGAAAAGGTGCGCGGCAGCGGCACCAACTGGATGGTCAGACGCGGATGCCGGACCATCAGCCGGCCGAGACGACCGGACAGGAACAGCGTTCCAAACCCGTCCGGCGCACCGATCCGCACCGTGCCGGCGACGGCGACATCCGCTTCCGAAAGATCGGCCTGCGCCTTCAGCATCTCGGCCTCGACCCGCTCGGCGGCGATCAGGAACTTCTCCCCCGCCGGTGTCAGCACGCAGCCGTTGGTGCGCCGCTCGAACAATCGTGCGCCGATCCCGTCCTCGAGCGCCCCGATGCGACGTCCGACCGTTGCATGGTCCAGCCTCAGATGGCGCGCTGCGGCCAGAAACTGGCCGGCCCGGGCCACGGCCAGAAACACGCGGGCATGATCCCAATCCAAGGTGGACCCTATTTTCTGCACAACGGATGCGCGATCTTCTGCCTTGATGTGAGAAAAGACAAGACCTAGGGTCACGCCAACGCAGGAGGCTGTTCATGATCACCTATGGCCATTTCATCGGCGGCAAGCATGTGCCTGGCACGTCAGGCCGCTTTTCCGAGGTTTTCCAGCCATTGGACGGGAGTGTCCGGGGCAAGGTCGCACTCGCCTCGAAGGCCGATCTTGATGCGGCGGTGGCCGATGCAGCGGCGGCGCAGCCCGCATGGGCCGCGACCAATCCGCAGCGCCGGGTGCGTGTGCTGATGAAATTCCTCGAACTGATCGCCCGCGACAATGACAAGCTGGCCGATTGTCTGGCCCGCGAGCATGGCAAGACCATTCCCGACGCCAAGGGTGACATCCAGCGCGGCGTCGAGGTGGTCGAGGTCTGCCTCGGCGCGCCACATTTTCTCAAGGGCGAGTTCACCGATGGCGCCGGGCCTGGCATCGACATCTATTCGATGCGCCAGCCGCTCGGCGTGGTCTGCGGCATCACCCCGTTCAACTTCCCGGCGATGATCCCGCTGTGGAAGCTGGCCCCGGCGATCGCCTGTGGCAATGCCTTCATCCTCAAGCCCTCCGAGCGTGATCCGGGCGTGCCGATGATGCTGGCCGAACTGGCCATCGAGGCGGGTCTGCCACAGGGCATCCTCAACGTGGTCAACGGCGACAAGGAAGCGGTCGATGCCATCCTTGATCACCCCGACATCAAGGCGATCGGCTTTGTCGGCTCCACGCCGATCGCCGAATACATCTATTCGCGCGGCTGCGCCAACGGCAAGCGCGTGCAGTGCTTCGGCGGCGCCAAGAACCATATGATCATCATGCCCGACGCCGACATGGATCAGGCGGTGGATGCGCTGGTCGGAGCCGGTTACGGCGCGGCGGGCGAGCGCTGCATGGCGATCTCGGTGGCCGTGCCGGTGGGCGAGAAAACCGCCAACGAACTGGTCAGGCGCCTGATCCCGCGCGTCGAAAGCCTCAAGGTTGGCCCCTCGACCGATGGTTCGGCTGATTTCGGCCCGCTGGTCACCGCCGCCCACCGCGACAAGGTGAAGGGCTATGTCGATCTCGGCGTCAAGGAAGGCGCCAAACTTGTCGTCGACGGGCGCGGCTTCAAGATGCAGGGCTACGAGAAGGGTTTCTATCTCGGCGGCTGCCTGTTCGATCATGTGACGACCGACATGCGCATCTACAAGGAAGAGATCTTCGGCCCGGTGCTGTCGGTGGTGCGCGCCAGGGATTATGCCGGTGCGGTCAAGATGATCAATGATCACGAATACGGCAACGGCACGGCGATCTTCACCCGCGACGGCGATGCGGCACGCGATTTCGCTGCCCGCATCAACGTCGGCATGGTCGGCATCAACGTGCCGATCCCGGTGCCGCTGGCCTATTACACCTTCGGCGGCTGGAAGCGGTCCGGCTTCGGCGATCTCAACCAGCATGGGCCGGATGCGTTCCGCTTCTATACCAAGACCAAGACGGTGACGGCACGCTGGCCATCGGGAATCAAGGACGGCGCCGATTTTGTCATCCCCACCATGCAATAGGTAGGGGATGATCCGGCGGGACAAGACTGCTAAGAGACTGGCTCCGGGGACGGACGAATCCGTCCCCTTTGAGGGCATGACGATGAGCGCCTTGTTCCTGACGCCGCTGGTGATCGCCAACCGCCTGCCGCAGCTGTGGTTCGAGGCGCTGCATCCCAATCCGCTGGTCAGCGACGAAAGCCGGCTGGCGGTGACGGAAAAGGTCGAGGCGTTCACCGAAAGCTTCGTTGGCGCGCATCTGGCAACACTGACCGCGCCGTTCACAGTGGCGGTTGACCTGCTCAACGGGCGCTCAATGATGGGAGCGGCGTTGGGGGTGCAGAAGAAGATCGCTCATGCCACGGTGCAGCCGATCGAGAAACGCCTGCGTCACAACCTGCGCCGTCTCCGGCGGCGCTGACGGGAATCGCCGAAGGTTGCGCTCGACACGGCGCAGGCTCTCGGCAAGACTCCCGCCGTTACGATGGGAGCCACGATGTCCTTTGCCCTGAATGATGACCAGATCGCCATCCGCGACATGGCCCGCAGCTTTGCCGATGAGAAGATTGCGCCCTTCGCCCTCAAATGGGACGAGGAGAAGCATTTCCCGATCGATGTCATCAAGCAAGCGGCCGGCCTCGGCATGGCCGGCATCTATGTGCGCGAGGATGTTGGCGGCACCGGTCTTGGCCGGCTGGAGGCCGCGCTGATCATGGAGCAGCTCGCCACCGGCTGTCCTGCGGTCTCGGCTTATATTTCCATCCACAACATGGTGTCGTGGATGATCGACAAATACGGCTCCGAGACGCTGCGCCAGACCTGGCTGCCGCGCCTGACCACGATGGATCTGCTGTCCTGCTATTGCCTCACCGAGCCAGGCTCGGGCTCGGACGCGGCGGCCCTGCGCACCACGGCGCGGCGCGAGGGTGACCATTACGTACTCAACGGCACAAAGCAGTTCATTTCGGGCGCCGGTGCGGGCGATCTCTACCTCATCATGGTGCGCACCGGTGCTGAAGGGCCGAAAGGGATTTCCGCCGTGCTGGTGGAGAAGGGCACGCCCGGCCTGTCGTTCGGGCCGAACGAGAAGAAGATGGGCTGGCATGCCCAGCCGACGCGGCAGGTGATCATGGAGGAGTGCCGCATCCCGGTCGCCAACCTGATCGGCGAGGAGGGCCAGGGCTTCAAGATCGCCATGGCCGGACTTGACGGTGGCCGGCTCAACATCGGCGCCTGCTCGCTTGGCGGGGCGCAGTCGGCGATCGAAAAGGCGGTGGCCTATGCCGCCCAGCGCAAGGCGTTCGGCAAGGCGATCAACGAATTCCAGTCATTGCAGTTCCGGCTCGCCGACATGGCGACCAAGCTGGAAGCGGCGCGGGTGATGCTCTATTCCGCCGCCTCCGCCTATGACCGGCAGGACCCGGAAACAACGGTGCGCTGCGCCATGGCCAAGCGCTTTGCCTCCGATACTGGCTCCGAAGTGGTCGACGACGCGCTGCAGATTCACGGTGGCTACGGCTATCTGCACGAATACGGCGTCGAGAAACTGGCGCGCGACCTGCGCGTGCACCGCATTCTCGAAGGCACCAACGAGATCATGCGCCTGATCGTGGCAAGAAAGATGATTGGGTGAGCGTAGGATGCCCGAAGCAAAGCGCCCAAATTTGGTTGGTGCTGCCGGCGAACATTATGTGATGTGTCAACTGCTCAGGCGCGGCATGATTGCAGCTCTGGCGCCTCAGGGCGTTCCCAATGCCGATATCGTTGTGACCGATGAGATCGGAGACCGACTGTGTGCAATTCAGGTCAAAACACGGCGGGATATTGGCTCTGATCGAGGTTGGCATATGAAAGCCAAACATGAAGACATAGTCGGAGATCGCCTGTTTTATTGTTTCATTGACTTTGGAAAGTCATTGATCACGCCGCCAAAGTGCTGGGTCGTTCCAAGCGCCATCGTGGCTTCTATTTTAAAGTCAAGTCATGGAAATTGGCTTGAGCAGCCTGGCAAGAAAGGCCAACCGCACAAAGACGGTGAAATGCGACGTTTCCGCCCGGATTATTCGGAACTGGGGTTAGGCAGCACTCACGGCGAGGGTTGGCTGGAAAAGTACTACGAAGCTTGGAATCTTCTGGAGGATTAAAATGACCACCATCGCATTCATCGGCCTCGGCAACATGGGCGGCCCGATGGCGGCCAATCTCATCAAGGCCGACCATTCGGTAACCGGGTTTGATCTCAGCGACGCCTCGAAGGCGGCGGCGCAGGAGGCCGGCGTTGCGATCGCGGCGGATGCCAGGGCGGCAGTCAAGGGCGCTTCTGTCGTCGTCACCATGCTGCCGGCCGGCAAGCATGTCCGCGCCGTCTGGGCCGATCTGGTCGCGGCGGCGGGCAAGGGCACGCTGTTCATCGATTCCTCGACCATCGATGTCGAGAGCGCCCGCGCGGTCCACAAGCTGGCGGCAGAAGCGGGCATGGCGTCGATTGATGCGCCGGTCTCGGGCGGCACGGGCGGTGCCAAGGGCGCGACGCTCACCTTCATGTGCGGGGGCGAGGCGTCGGCGTTCGACCGGGCAAAGCCGATCCTTGAAAAAATGGGCAAGAGGATCGTCCATTGCGGCGGCGCCGGCGCCGGGCAGGCGGCCAAGATCTGCAACAACATGATCCTCGGCATTTCGATGATCGCGGTCTCGGAAGGCTTTTCGCTGGCCGAAAAGCTTGGCCTCAGCCATCAGGCGCTGTTCGATGTCGCTTCCACTTCGTCGGGCCAGTGCTGGAGTCTCACCACCTATTGCCCGGTGCCGGGTCCGGTGCCGACCTCACCGGCCAACAACGGCTACAAGCCGGGGTTTGCCGCCGAACTGATGCTGAAGGACATGAAACTCGCCATCGAGGCGGCGAGTGCCTCGGGAGCCTCGGTGCCGCTCGGCGCGGCGGCGGCGCAGCTCTATCAGCTGTTCAATGCGTCGGGCCATGCGGGGGACGATTTTTCCGGCATCATCAACATGATCCGCGGCGCCTGATCCACACGTTCCGTTAACCCTACCGGGAAGTTCACTCCGGCAGACGGGGCCGGCAAGCCTGTTTTTACCATGCGCAAAGCATTCGTGACGCAGGGTAAACGCGGGGATCTTGGCGTCTGCCGTGTGACGGTGGCGCCGCGTTCGGTCGCATTTCCCGGCGACGGGTTCGGAGTGTGTCATGGCGTTGCGTCGCGTTGTGGTGGGGATCACGGGTGTGCTGTTGGCCGGCACGGCAGTCGTTGCCCAGCAGGTGATCGTAGTTCCGGACAATCGGGCGGTTCCGGCCGCCCAGGTCCAGCGGGTCACGCAAGGCGCAATCGATACACGCGCCCCTGCGCCCGGCACATTCGTCATCCCTGAAAACAAGGTGGTCATTCCGCCGGCGCCGGGACTGGTGCCCTATGTCCCGGCCGATGGCCGCATCGCCGGTGCGCCGCAGGCATTCTATCCGCAGGATTTCCGTACCCAGCGCACCGAGGTTCCGATTGTTGCGGGTGAGGCCCGCACCGGCTGGAGCGAGCACCGTGGGCAAGGCGATCCCAACATCCGGGCGCGCCCGCAGGATTCGCGGCCCATGGTCGCCGCAACGTCGTCCGGCCCGGTTGATTACCGCGCGGCCGCCCAGCGCGTAAGCACCCAGCCGCCACCGGCCTATGTTCCGGCCGAGGCGCCGGCGGTGCCGGCCTTTACACCGCCGGCAATTCCGCCTGGCATGGTGATCGAGCGCACCGCTGCCCAGCCCGGCTATCTCCGACAGCCGTCGGCCGATCCGCGCGTTGCCGAACCGGTGCGGCCGGCACCCCCGCGTTTAGCGCCCGGCGTGGTCGTGCCTGCCGCAACGGTTCAGGAACCGCAGCTGCCGGTCTATGAGGCCAAACCCGGCGTGATCGATCCGCGCGTCGTCATCCCGCGCGAGGAGAAGTATATCGACTACAAGCCCGTTGAGGGGCGTCCTTACGATTTCCGCCCGCTCGACTTCAAGCCGGTCGACACACGGGCAATGGAATACCGCTCGCTGGAGAACAAGATCCAGGATCAGAAGGTTCTTGATCCGCGCCTCAAGGACAAGGGGCCGGAAATCCAGGCGAGGCTGGAATGCAAGGCGATCCTTTATCGTGCGGTCGAGTGCAATTTCCTCGATTACAAGGAAGTCGATCCACGCCTGCAGGAGCTGTTCGCCAAATATCCCGAGCTGACCATCGGCGTTGTTCCAAAGGAATATTCCAAGGAAACGCCGGATCGCTGGGCGGGGCTGATGACGCATCTGTCGCGCGAGATCGGCCTGAAAGTCAGCCTCAAGATCGCCAATGACTATCAGGCGCTGATCGAGAGCCAGCGGGCTGGCCTCATTCACATCGCTGTCTATTCGCCGCTGGCCTATGCGAGGGCCCGCAACACCGGTTCCAAGGTTGAGGCTTTCGCGGTCGAGACCAACGGTGACGGCACTCGTGGCAGCCACGCCGTGATCTATGCGCTCAATCGTGGCGCCGCGGCGAAGGTCGAAGACTATCGTGGCAAGAGCATCGGTCTTGTCGATCCCAATTCGATATCCGGCTATTCCGTGCCGCGGTTTGCGGTGATGGGCCAGAAGCTCGATCCCGATAGCGTCTTCTCCCGGCAGGTCTTTGCCGGCAGCCATGAAAATGCGCTGGTAGCGCTCTCGCAGGGTCTGGTCGATTATGCTGTCGGCCAGTGGACCTCGGACGAGGATTCGACCCTGGCCAAGCTTCTGGCTCGGGGCGCCCTGCGCAATGTTGATGGAACGCCCATGCGTCGCGACGATTTCCGCGTCGTCCTGAAGTCCGAACTGATCATCAATTCGCCCATCGCCTATCTTTCGGAAATGCCCGAGGACATCAAAGCGACAATCCGCAAGGCATTCCTCGAGGCGCCGATGCGTGACCGGTCCGCATTCGAGAAGATCTATGAGAGCAAGGGCCGCAGCTGGGAAACCATCGAGGCCTCCGCCTATGACAATACCATCGATCTCGTGCGCTTCATCGACGATGCCAAGCGGCTGCAGGCGACAGCCAACAAGCAGGCGGCGCGCTGACGAAACGATTTCTGTCGATCGTCAAGACCGGCAGCGAGGGGGCGGAGCAATCCGCCCCTTCACCATTGCGACGTCAGCTCTGCCACATCCGGCTTGGGCTTGGCCGGCGGCCATTCGGACGGCGTGCCCAGCGCGATAAAACAGGTGAAATGCTCGTTGGGGCCAAGGGCGAAAGCCTCGCGGATCGCCGGCGCTTCCAGCGAGCGCCCGGAGCGGACGGCGGCGGCAAATCCTTCCGCAGCGGTCGCCAGCAACAGGTTCTCCAGCGCGCAACCGACGGTCAGCCACTGGTCACTCGCCGGGATCTTGGGATGAGCCGTATCGATCCGGGCGATCAGCCCGATCAGACAGGGCCCCTGATGGGCCTTTTCGCGGGCGCGCCCGATTTCCGTTTCCGGCAGATCCGGCCTGTCCTGCCGGGCGGCCTCTGCCAGCACATCGGCGAAGCGGACGCGGCTTTCCGGCCGGATGATGACGAAGCGGAACGGATGCAACCGGCCATGATCCGGGGCGCGCGAGGCGGCAAACAGGATGCGATGCAGGACTGAAGTCTCCGGACCCGGGGCGACGAGGTGCTTGGCGCTGGCCGAGCGGCGTTGGATGAGGGCATCATAGGCAATGGTCATGCAACACCATTTGGACGTGACAGATCGGGTAAGGGTGCCATTTTGGGCGAAACTGTGGCAAGCCCCCTACAGCAACGCCAGAGACTTTGCCATAAGCATCGCTATGGCAAGGACCAGAGACTGACCGGAAGCTGTTGACGGACATGGACACGCGCGAAAACCGGGCTCATGAATCACCGGCTGCTGATGCGGCCGGCCTGCTGCTGCGCATCGGATTTGGCCTGCTGGTGCTGGCAGCGCCGGTATCCGCCATCTATTCGCGTCGCGCCTTCGTGGTCCTGGTGCCGATCGGCGCGCTGCTGATTGTCGGCGCTGGCCTCGTGCGGGACAGTGCCGATCTTCTGCGCCATGCCAGAGCGGCCGTTCTGTCGCCGATCGGCGGGCTCCTGCTGCTGTTCTCGCTCTGGCTGTTGCTATCATTGATCTGGACGCCATTTCCCGGCCCGGCCGGCGAACGAGCGCTGCGCACGGTCGGCAACCTGCTGATGGCGGTGATGGTCGCCCATGCGCTGCCCGAGCGCATGCGCGCCTCCAACCTGCATCTGATGACGATCGGCGTGGCGGCGGCGACACTGGCGCTGTCGCTGTCCGCCCTGGTCGGCCCCTATGCTTTTCGCGCGTTGCACAACCCTGAAACGCCGACCCTTGGCCGCGCCGCTGTCGCGGCCAGCGTCATGGTTTGGCCCGCCGTTGCGTGGACACACCTTCGAAACCGAGTGTGGCATGGTCTGGCGCTTGTGGTGGTCTGCGCCTTGGCGGTCGCCGCCAGCGGCTCGCCGGACGCGCTGGTGACTCTGGTTGTCGCCCTTGCGGTCTATCTTGCGGCGCAGCGCTGGCCGATGGCAAGCGGACGCGGCCTGGCCTTTCTGGCTGCCGGCATCGTGCTCTTCGCTCCGCTGCTGGCATTGGCGGCGCGGGCGCTTGTGACAACCACCATCTTGGCGGACCGTTCGCTGCTGGCCCAGGCCGCATCCTGGGCGCCGGATCTCCTCCAGGAACCCCTGCGGCTTCTGACAGGGCACGGGTTTGATACAAGCCACAGGGCCTCGAAGGCCGGGCTGGTCGGTCAACAGGCGCAGGACGGGCTGTTGCAGATGCTGTGGTTTGATCTCGGCCTGCCTGGCGCCTTGCTTTGCGCCATGGTGCTGTTCTTCACCTTCCGCACCCTGGCGGAACGGCCACGCCCGCTCGCGCCAGCGGCGATGACGGTGCTGGCGACGTCTTTTGTTGTGGCGATGATTGACCCGAGCGCGACCCAGGCATGGTGGCTGAGTGTGTGCGTGGTGACCGCCGTGATGCTGTCGGCGGTCGCCAGGGGACAATACCGCACTGCAAGGCCGGCGGCGAATGTGGTGGCGCCGGCCCTGCGACCGGCTGAACCGGCAGCGGGATAGGGCGGGTCACAGCCGATCGCACCGGAAAGCGCCTTTTCTTAACGCGAACCGGACCCTACTTCGCTTGAAAATGCTTTATACCAAAAGTCATTGAAAATGACTCTTTGGTGGAACTCAAAATTTCTCATCTCGTTGATAAAAAAGAAATTTTTGAAGCGAGCCAAGTCAAGGCGAGTTCCTCGCCTTGCAACTTGGTATTAGGCCGCTCTGGAGGTATCGCCTACCGTCAGGATCGAATAGAGCGCAGCAGGATCGCGGGTGGCGCGCAAGGCTTGCACCACATTGGGAGTGCGCAGCAATCGCGCAACGCGGGCCAATCCCTGAAGATGGTCGGCGCCTGCATCTTCGGGCGCGAGCAGCACGAAGACAAGATCAACCGGGATCCCGTCGACCGATTCAAAATCGATCGGCTTGTCGAGCCGGGCAAAGGCACCGAACAGGCGCTTGGCCTGTGGCATACGGCTGTGCGGAATGGCAATTCCGCTGCCAATTCCGGTCGAACCAAGCCGCTCGCGCTGCAACAGGGCATCGAACACGTCGCGCTCGCTGAGGCCAGTATCGCGCGCTGCAAGCTCTGCGAGTTCCTGCAGTGCCTGTTTCTTGCTGTTGGCCTTTAACCCCCCGGCGATCATATCGGGGCGCAGGATGCTACCAAGCTTCATGAGCTCTACTTAGTCGAAATGGCGTGCACGATCCAGTGCCGGACCGGCGATTGCACAGGGATCATGGGTCTGCTTCCACAGCTGCGGGCCCAGGCCGATCGCCGGGGCCCACCAGACAGTTACGATCAGCCGATATCAACCCAGCCATAATGCCCATCGGCACGACGGTAAAGCACATTGATACGGCCGGTGCCGGCGTTGCGGAAAACCAGAACCGGCGCCTGGTTGCCCTCAAAGGCTGCCACCGCACCAAGAACGGTCAACGTCCGGGCATTGGCAACCGGTTCGGCCACAATAGCCGCTCCCGCCGATGTGGTCTCGACCACATCGACATCGTCGTCGTCGTGCAGCGCCGGTTCCGGCGGCCGCGCCCCGGCTCCGTGGCCTGCATGGTCGGATCGGCGGCGCTTGATCTTGCGAAGCTGCTTGGCAATCCGTTCGACCGCAACTGACAGCGAAGCGTAGGCATCGGCCGCCTCACCGGCGACATGCAGGTCCTGACCGTTGCCAAGATGGAGCGTGCAATCGGTACGAAAGCCCTGGCCATCCTTGACCACCGTGACATGGCCGGAATAGCCGCCATCAGCATATTTGGCGATCACCTCGTTGATCTTCTCTTCTGCCTGGTTGCGCAGCACATCACCGATGTCGAGGTTCTTTCCGGTCACTCTGAGAGACATGAAGGGTTCCCTGGTTGAGATGGGCGGCGAATCTGCCGCCGCATGGTGAGAGTCTAGTCACAGGCAATCGGGAATAAAAGGCATCCTGGGCTTCACAGGCTGGCGCGCGCCACCGACTTTTCGCGCCGGCGCACCGAGGAAGAGGGGATGTGCATCGCCTCACGATATTTGGCGACCGTGCGCCGCGCGATGTCGATGCCAATGCTGCGGAGCGCATCAACGATGGCGTCATCCGACAGGATGCGATCCGGCGCCTCGGCCTCGATCATCTGGCGGATGCGATGGCGCACGGCCTCGGCAGAATAGGCTTCGCCACCATCGGCCGAGGCAATCGCGGTGGTGAAAAAATACTTCATCTCGAACAGGCCGCGCGGCGTCGCCATGAACTTGTTGGCAGTGACCCGGGAGATGGTCGATTCATGCATCTGCACGGCGTCGGCAATGGTCTTGAGGTTGAGCGGCCTGAGATGGGCGACGCCGTAGGCAAAAAAGCCATCCTGCTGCCGGACGATCTCGGTGGCGACTTTCAGAACGGTGCGCGCCCGCTGCTCGAGAGAACGGACAATCCACGTGGCGTTGCTCCATGCTTCATCGGCAAACGAACGCACTGCCATTTCCTTGTCGCGCGATATGCGGGCATAATAGCTGCGGTTGGCGATGACGCGCGGCAGGGCCTCGCTGTTGAGATCGACCCGCCAGCTGCCATCCGGGGCGGAGCGGACGATCACATCCGGCACGACAGGCTCTGCCGGCGGCGCGCTGAAGGCAAGGCCGGGCTTGGGATCAAGCGCGCGGATTTCCCGCACCATATCAGCCAGATCCTCCTCATCGACCTGGCAGAGCCGCCGGAGCCCGGCAAAATCGCGTTTGGCAAGCAGGTCGAGATGTCCGACCAGCACCTGCATGGCCGGATCGAAACGGTCGCGCTCCCTGAGCTGGATCGCCAGACACTCGGCCAGCGAGCGGGCGCCAATGCCGCTTGGCTCAAACCCCTGGATGATGCCGAGCACCGCCTCGACCTCCTCGATCGAGACCCCCAGCCGGCGGGCGATGTCGGACAACGGCTCGGCAAGGTAGCCGGTCGGGTCAATCGCCTCGATGATCACAGCGCCGATCAGGCGCTCGGTTCCCTCGGCCAGCGTCTCCGCCAACTGGTGATGCAGGTGTTCGGCAAGCGAGGTGCTGGCGGCGAGATAAGCTTCCAGATTGGGGTCATCACCATCCAGCGCAATCCCGCCTCCGCCCCCCCGCACATCCCAGAACGGGCTGTCGGCCGGCGCGTCGCTGACACTGGCGGCCGGGGTTGGCGGCGCATCGTCAGGAAAGGCATTTTCAAGTTCGGTGCCAAGGTCGCGTTCCAGCGTCTGGCGATCGGCCGGCATCCGGTCGAGTGCCCAGTCACCCTCTTCCCGGGTTTCCGCCACGCTCTCTGATGGCGTCTGAAAGGGCGCTTCCTCCTCCGAGTCTGCCCGCTCGAGCATGGGATTGCGCTCAAGCTCGGCTTCGACAAAGGCCGACAGCTCGCTCGTCGACAACTGCAGCAGCTTGATCGCCTGCAGCAATTGCGGCGTCATCACCAGCGACTGGCTCTGACGCATCACGAGTTTGGGGGCAATCGCCATACTGACCTGTCGAGACCCGAGGTTCACGCTGCTAGAGCATGCTGCGATTAGGTGGAGCCCGGCCAATCGCAACAAGCATGCTCTAACCTGTTGAGATCGATCAGGTTATCCCTCGTTTCGATTGCCTTATCAAAACGAGAGCGTGATCATAGGACTACAGCAATAGCGCCCTGAAGGTTGCCGGACCCTTGCCGTCCGCAAACTAGCATGAAACTTGCTTGACCAAAAATGAAAGTGGCCGACCCAGCGTCACAGGCCGTTTGGCCGAGGTTGGCCCACCATGGCCGGGAATGGCTGGCGACCTGATGGCATCAGGTCGGATCCTTCAACCGGTCCCTGTCAGCCCCAGGCGCTCGGCGATCCCGTCCGCTTCGCTGGCCAGCGCCAAGTAATGGGCGGCCCGTCCTGCCCCCTCGCGCCAGAACAGCCCGACAGCGCGACGACCGGCCCATCCGGCTATCGGACGCAACGAGACCCCGTCGTCACCCCTGAATTCCGACCGTGCATAAAGCTCCGGGAAGATGGACAGCCCCATGCCGATCGACACCATCTGGCGAATGGCATCAAGGCTGGTGCCTTCGTAGTCGTCGATGATATGCGCCCCTGCCGCATCGGCGAGTTCGCGCAAGATCTCGGCCAGCCGATGGCCGGCGCCCAGACTCAGAAAGCGTGCGCCGGCGAGATCGGCAAGGCTAAGCACCGGCCTGGCCGCCAGCGGATCTTCCGTCGGCACGCCAACCCATATCCTTTCCGCACCGACCGCGCGGAAAACCAGCCCGGCTTCATGCGGTTCCGGACCGACCGCGCAATCGATCTGGCCCTCCGCAACGGCCCGCTCGATGTCCAGTGGGCGATCCTCGCGGATATAGAGTTTCAGCGCCGGGTATTTTCCATGCACCTGACGCACGAGCTGCGGCAGGAAATACGGCCCGAAGCTGGGCGCCGTGCCGAGGCGGATCAGACCGCCGAGACGCAGGCGGTCAGCTTCCGACAGGGCCACGATATCGTCGAGCTGCGCCAGCAGAAGCCGTGCGCGCCGGGCAATCTCCGCCCCGACCGGTGTGGGCGTCACACCAAAACTGGCCCGGTCAAAAAGCGGGGTGGCAAGGTGGCGCTCAAGCTGGGCGATCTGCACCGACAGCGTCGGCTGTGAGACATGACAGCGAGCCGCAGCCTGGCCGAAATGGCGCAGATCATCCAGTGCGGCCACATATTCGAGCTGACGAAATGTCGGGCGATAGGGCATTCGATAGTTCTAAACTATCAAATGTATTATTACAATCAATTTGCTCAATCGAAAGGCATCGCCCATTGTCCTCTTCATGGCTCAAGGAGGAGACCGCAATGGATAGCTACCTGACGGCGCTTCGATGCAAGCGCGACAAAATCCAGGCCGACATCGACGCGGAATATGCCCGGCCCTGCCCCGACGGGCTCATCCTGACTGAACTCAAGAAGGCAAAGCTCAAGTTGCGCGAACGTATCGAACAGGCCGAGCGCTCTCGGCTCGGCCCCGCCTTTGCAGCATTGCCCGCTCAGACGCAGCCAGCGTAATCTCACCCCAAAAGCCCAGCAGTCCGCACTCAGTACCCTGCTGAGGCCGGGTATTAGGTGCATTTTGGCCCGCGATGTGGCCGTTTTACCTGGATATCGACCCCATGGATTTTGCTGTCTTCTCGATGCTCTGGCTGGGCAAGCCGCTGTGGATGTGGCTGCTGTTCCTAGGTATCGTCATCGCTCTTCTTGTCTTTGACCTCGGCATTCTGCACGGAACCGAGCGCGAAATCGGTGTGCGCGAATCGCTGCTGCTGTCGACGATGTATATCAGCCTCGGCCTTGCCTTCGGCGGCTGGGTATGGTGGCAACTCGGCGCCGAATCCGGGATCAACTATCTGACGGGTTTTGTCGTCGAAAAGACCCTGGCGCTCGACAATGTCTTTGTCATCGCGCTCATCTTCTCGTTCTTCGCAGTGCCGCGGCAATACCAGCATCGCGTACTGTTCTGGGGCATTCTGGGCGTCATCGTGCTGCGTGCGATCATGATCGGTGTCGGCGCCGTGCTGGTGGAGCAATTCTCGTGGCTCCTCTATGTTTTTGCCCTGTTCCTTATCATCACCGGCATCAAGATGCTGTATCTGGGCGATCATCCGCCCGAAGTCGGCAACAATGTCGTCATTCGCTTCATGCGCAACCGGTTCAACGTCACCGATCGGCTGCACGGGAAGGCTTTCCTGGTGCGCCAGCCGCATCCGGTGACCGGCAAGCCCGCCCTGTTCATCACACCGCTGTTCATGGCGCTGGTGATGGTGGAGATCGTCGACGTGGTTTTTGCGGTCGATTCGGTGCCGGCGATCTTTGCCATCACCACCGACCCGTTCATCGTCTACACCTCCAATATCTTCGCCATCCTTGGCCTTCGCGCCCTGTATTTCGCCCTTGCCGCGATGATCCATCGTTTCCGCTATCTCAAGCCGGCGCTGGCCATTGTGCTGATCTTCATCGGCTCGAAGATATTCATCGCCGATCTGCTCGCCTTGCAGAAATTCCCTGCCGCGCTTTCGCTGGCGATCACCTTCGCCATCATCGCAGCGGGCGTCATCTGGAGCCTCGTCAAGACGCGCGACGAGGCCGAGAAGGCGAACAAGGTCCCGGGTCTTCAATGATGAAAGACGTATCAATCTCGCTGCCCGCCGTCGGCGGACAGGTGGTTTCAGTCCTGCGACAGGGAGCCCGAACACTGCGCGATCCTGGGGTCACGCCGTCTTGCCGGTCACCGGACCGGGAATGGCTTAAGGTCATGACGGGCGGTGGTAGCGATCCGCCGCAATCTTGTGACCTTGTGACCTTGTGACCTTGTAGAAATCATTGGCGCACCCGACACGATTCGAACGTGTGACCTTTGCCTTCGGAGGGCAACGCTCTATCCAGCTGAGCTACGGGTGCAGTCGTGACTGCTCACGCAATAGACGAGTCCGGCTGCCGGAGCAACCGTCTCGCCCGTCGTTCTTGCAGGGACCGCGAGCCGCCAGTGCCGCATCCGGCAGGGCACGCCCTCACAATCCCTCGAACAGCAGGCTTGAGATATACCGCTCTGCGAACGAGGGCACGATGTAGACGATTGTCTTGCCGGCCATCTCGGGGCGGCTGGCCACCTGCAGCGCCGCTGCGGTCGCTGCCCCCGAGGAAATGCCGCCGGGAATGCCTTCAAGCCGCGCGAGCTTGCGCGCGGTCTCGATGGCGGTGGCGCTCGACACCTTGATCACTTCGTCGATCACCCTGGTATCGAGAATATCCGGCACGAACCCGGCGCCGATCCCCTGAATTTTGTGCGGACCCGGCGCGCCACCGGACAGGACCGGACTTTCCTCCGGCTCGACCGCGATGACTTTCAGCTCCGGCCTGCGGGATTTCAGCACCTGGCCGACGCCGGTGATGGTGCCGCCGGTGCCGACGCCGGCCAGAAACACGTCGATCTGGCCACCGGTGTCGTTCCAGATCTCCTCGGCGGTGGTGGCGCGGTGAATGGCCGGATTGGCCGGGTTCTGGAACTGCTGTGGCATGACCGACCCGGGAATCGTCGCAATCAGTTCTTCGGCCTTGGCGATGGCGCCCTTCATGCCCTTTGCGCCTTCGGTCAGCACCAGTTCGGCGCCGAGATAGGCGAGCATCTTACGCCGCTCCACCGACATGGTTTCCGGCATGGTCAGAATCAGCCGGTAGCCACGCGCAGCCGCAACGAAGGCCAGCGCAATGCCGGTGTTGCCGGAAGTCGGCTCAACCAGCGTGGTTCGGCCAGGAGCAA
The DNA here is from genome assembly GCA_035436995.1 of Beijerinckiaceae bacterium. Taxonomy (GTDB): domain Bacteria; phylum Pseudomonadota; class Alphaproteobacteria; order Rhizobiales; family Beijerinckiaceae; genus JAIUNP01. Next base: position 2,323 of record DAOMXG010000012.1, on the reverse strand, counting down.
TCGTCCCGGCCTTCTCCGCCGCCTCGATCATGGCAACGCCGATGCGATCCTTCACCGAGGCAATAGGGTTGAAGAATTCAAGCTTGGCAATCAGCCTTGCCTTCAACCCCGCCTCTGCCGCCAGCCGGTCGAGCCGCACCAGCGGCGTATCGCCGATGGTCTCGGTGATCGAGGAAAAGATGCGGCCGCGACCCGGCTTGCTTACCTGTGACATGATGCTCTCCGGCAAAGGGGGAGCCGCAGCCTATGCCAGCCCGTGCTGCGAAACAATGTTCGACGACTTGTTATTTTCCGGCCTCGAACAGCAATACGGACTACAGAATTGCCCCAAGAAAGAACTATTTTCTGCTGGAGCATGGTGGGCGAACTCCAATTCACATAAAGTGCTCTATCTTTCTGTTTTATCGCATTTTCTTAATGCGAACCGGAATCCACTTCGCTTGAAAATGCTCTAATCCCTCCGGTCGAGCCGTAGCCGCCATCGCCGCGTTCCGTCTCGTCGAGATCGGCCACCAGGTCCACCCGAATCGTGGTCACCGGCGCGACCACGAGCTGGGCGATCCGCATACCGCGCTCGATGGTGAACGGCTCCTCGCCATGATTGATCAGCAGGGCTTTCAACTCGCCTCGATAATCGCAATCGATGGTGCCGGGAGCATTGAGCACCGTCACGCCATGTTTGAGCGCCAGCCCCGAACGGGGCCGAAGCTGGGCCTCATACCCGCTTGGCAGCGCCATCGCCAAGCCTGTCGGCACCAGCGCCCGCGCGCCGGGCGCCAGCACCAGCGGCACTTCGACCGCAGCGGCGAGATCGAGGCCGGCTGCGCCCTTTGTGGCATAGGCCGGCAGGGGCAGACCGGCGCCATGCGCAAGCTGCCTGAACGCCACGCGCAGGGTCATGGCATCATCCTTTTCGCAAGCGCGGCAACAAGGCGGCGGGCCACCTCTGTTTTCGGCAGGTCAGGCCAGGTTTCGACCGCGTCGCTGGCGACCAGATGCACGGTGTTGCGGTCTCCGCCCATGATGCCGGTTTCCGGGCTGACATCGTTGGCAACAATCAGGTCGCAGCCCTTGCGCGCAAGCTTGGCCCGGGCGTGCTCGATCACCGCCTCGGTCTCTGCGGCAAAGCCGACAACCAGCGGCGGGCGACGCTTGCCGCTCCTGGCGATGGTGGCGAGAATGTCGGGGTTTTCAACCAGCGCCAGGGAGGGCGGGCCACCCGCGCCCTTCTTGATCTTCTCCTCGGCTGAGCGTGCAACGCGCCAGTCGGCGACGGCGGCGGCGAAAATGGCAATGTCGGCTGGCAGGGCGGCCTCAACCGCTGCCAGCATGTCGCGCGCGCTTTCCACACGCACGACCCGCACGCCTGCCGGATCGGGAACAGTGACGGGACCGGAGACCAGGGTCACCCGCGCACCCGCCGCCGCGGCGGCGGCGGCGATGGCATGGCCCTGCTTGCCGGAAGAACGGTTGGCGATGTAGCGCACCGGGTCAATCGGTTCATGGGTCGGCCCGGAGGTCACCAGCACATGGCGGCCGGCGAGCGGCCCTTTTCCGGCAGGAGCCAGCGCCTGTTCGATGGCAGCGAGGATCTCCATCGGCTCGGCCATGCGGCCGGGGCCGAACTCGCCGCAGGCCATGGCCCCGTCATTGGGCCCGACAAGCCGGATACCATCAGCCTTGAGCTGCGCAAGGTTGCGCTGCGTCGCCGGATGCTGCCACATCCGCACGTTCATCGCCGGGGCCAGCAGGACGGGCTTGTCGGTGGCGAGCAGCGCGGTCGAGGCCAGATCATTGGCAAGGCCCTGCGCCATCTTCGCCATCAGGTCGGCGGTCGCCGGAGCCACCACGACAAGATCGGCCGAGCGCGACAATTCGATATGCCCCATCTCGATCTCGTCGGTGAGCGAGAACAGATCGGTCTGCACCTTTTCGCCGGTCAACGCGGCCACCGATAGCGGCGTGACGAATTCACCGCCGGCCTTGGTCAGAATGGCGCGCACACCGACGCCGCGCTCCTTCAGGCGGCGGATGAGATCAAGCGTCTTGTAGGCGGCGATACCTCCGCCGATGATCAGAAGGATGCGTTTGCCGCCAAGCCCCGCTGTCGCCATGCCTCACCCCCCGAAAAACACCGCATAGGCCGCCAGCGCCACCAGCGCCCACAGTGCCAGCGAACCGGTGCGGTTGCCGCGCCCTTCGGCCCGGCCGATGGCCTCGATGCTGGCCTCCGACAGCCGGAACCCATCCTGCGAGGCGGTCTCGAGCCGGGCAAGAACCCGCCCGGCGGTCTCCAGCGTGTCGGGCAGCCGGGCGGCATGGC
>DAOMXG010000011.1:0-25413 GCA_035436995.1 Beijerinckiaceae bacterium | reverse complement strand
CCCCGCCGGGGCGGGCCCTTCCTGTTCTTGCGAGGAGTGCCGGGCGCCGAGGCGCCCGACGCAACGATCAGTTGCCCTCGAAGGTGCGCAGGTCGCGCTTGTGGGTTTCCTTCACGAACAGGAGGCCGACGATGAACGTCATGATCGCGAAGCCGACCGGATACCACAGGCCGTAGTAGATGTCGCCGGTTGCCGCCACCATGGCGAACGAGGTCGCCGGGAGCAGGCCGCCGAACCAGCCGTTGCCGATGTGGTAGGGCAGCGACATCGCGGTGTAGCGGATTCGGGTCGGGAAGAACTCGACCAGCGCCGCCGCCATCGGGCCATACACCATCGTCACATAGATGACGAGGATGGTCAGGATGCCGATGATCTTCAGTGCCTTGGCATCACCCAGGGCAGCAAAGAAGCCCGACACCTTCACCTTGTCAGCATCGTTCGCGGCCGGATAGCCGGCAGCGGTCGCCGCAGCGCCGATGTTCTTGGTGAAGTCGGCGAGGCCGGCACCCCAGGCAGCTTCCTGGCCGTTCACGGTCACCTTCAGCGGAGCGCCGGCAGCGCCCGGCACGTAGCTGTACTTGATCGCCTGCTGCGACAGGGCGCGGCGGGCGAGATCGCACGGAGCCGAGAACTGACGGATGCCGACCGGATCGAACAGCGAGCCGCAGGTGGCCGGATCAGCCGAAACCTCGACCTTCACCGCGTCCAGCGCCTTGGCATACTTCGGGTTGGCCGTCTCCGCCATCATCTTGAACAGCGGGAAGAAGGTCAGCGCCGCGATCAGGCAGCCACCGAGGATCACCGGCTTGCGGCCGATCCTGTCCGACAGCGAGCCGAAGACGATGAAGCCGCCCGTGCCGAGGATCAGCGACCAGGCGATCAGCACGTTGGCCGTCAAGAGGTCGATCTTCAGAATGGCCTGCAGGAAGAACAGGGCATAGAACTGACCCGTATACCACACGACCGCCTGACCGATGACCAGACCGACGAGCGCGAGGATGACGATCTTCAGGTTCTTCCACTGGCCGAAGGCTTCCGACAGCGGCGCCTTGGACAGCGAACCCTCTTCCTTCATCTTCTGGAACGCCGGCGACTCCTGCATCTGGAGACGAATCCAAACCGAGATGGCCAGCAGGAAGATCGAGCCGAGGAACGGAATGCGCCAGCCCCAGGCCGCGAATTCCTGCTCGCCCATCCACAGGCGCAGGCCGACGATGACGAACAGCGACAGCAGCAGACCGAGGGTCGCCGTGGTCTGGATCCACGAGGTGTAGAAACCGCGACGCCCTTCCGGAGCGTGCTCGGCAACGTACACAGCCGCGCCACCATACTCACCGCCGAGCGCCAGGCCCTGCAGCATGCGCAGCGCGATCAGGGTGACCGGAGCGATCCAGCCGATGGTGGCATAGGACGGCAGCAGGCCGACGAAGAAGGTCGACAGGCCCATGATCAGAATGGTGATCAGGAAGGTCTGCTTGCGGCCGATCAGGTCGCCGAGGCGGCCGAACACCAGCGCGCCGAACGGGCGGACCAGAAAGCCCGCCGCGAACGCCAGCAGCGCGAAGATCGAGCGGGTGTTGATATCGAAGGCCGAGAAGAAGTGTGTCGCGATCATCGCCGCGAGCGAGCCGTAGAGGTAGAAGTCATACCACTCGAACACAGTGCCGAGCGAGGAGGCAAGAATGACCTTCTTTTCCTCCGCCGTCATCGGACGCGTGCGATCGTCAATAGTCGGTGCGTGAGCCATGGGATCTGTTCCCTTTCCCAAGTTTCGATCAATCCACCGGATGGCCCAGACAGGCGAGCACACCGGCGAACGGTTTTTTTCAGAGCCGATTTGACCCTGGACTACGCCCGGCACCCCCCGGAACAGTCCGGACGCCAAACCGCGCAGTCTTGGTTCAAGGATTAATCTTTTGTTAAAGTGCGGTCGAGGCGCCAATGCTCGCCAATTGGGCTATTAGACTTTCGTATCAATTAATCATATTTATGCGCGAAACCCGGGAAAAAACGGCGAAAAAGCCGCGATTCACGCCAGAATTCGCAAGTGCACATATTGCGCTGCACACGCTTCCGTCAGCCCCGGGGGCGGTCGAGTCGCCGGCGGATTGCATAGAGGCTGACCGCGGCGGCGTTCGAGACATTAAGGCTGCGGATCGCGCCCGGCAGGTCGATCCGGGCGAGGATGTCGCAGGCCGCGCGGGTCGATTGGCGCAGTCCCTTGCCCTCGGCGCCGAGCACCAGAACCATCGGCAGGGCAAGCTGTGCCTCGCCAAGATCGACCGGCGCGTCGGAATCAAGGCCGACACGCAGCAGGCCGCGCTCGCCCAGTTCCTCCAGCGTCCGCACCAGATTTCGGACGGCGATGATCGGCACATGTTCGAGCGCGCCGGAGGCCGCCTTGGCCAGCACGCCGGTCACCTCGGGGCTGTGGCGGACCGGCGTGATCACGGCGCTGACCCCGAAGGCACAGGCCGAGCGCAGGATGGCGCCGACATTGTGCGGGTCCGTCACCTGATCGAGCGCGATGATCAGCGAACCGCGCGGCAGGGCGTCAAGCGGCGGGGCAGGGGGCGGTTCGGCGATCAGCAGCATGCCCTGATGCACGGCATCGGGCGTGAGCTGCCGTCCGATGACATCCGGCCGGACGATCTCCGGCTGGATGGGCAGGGCCTGCCCGCCCTCTGTCAGCCGCGCCAGGGCATTTTCGGTCACCAGCAGCGATCGGAAGGTCCGGCCCGGATTGGCCAATGCCTCCCGCACCGAATGCAGCCCGTAGATGAGATGCAGACCGTCGAGATCTCCGGCGCCGGACGGCCGGGGGCGACCGGCATTGCGATCCTTGCGATGAGGCGGCGGGCGGTGGGGTCTGTCCTTGCGCATCGGGGTTCCATGGCAGGAAATGCGCGGAAGGAAAAGCCGCCCTGGCAGGGCGACCCGGCAAAAACACGTCGCGGCCGCAAAAGCGGTTGACAGGCCCCGGCTCCCTGACGATAAAGCGCGCCTCGGTTCAGGCCGAGCTGGGAGAGTGTCCCGAGCGGCAAAGGGGGCGGACTGTAAATCCGCTGGCTAAGCCTTCGTAGGTTCGAGTCCTACCTCTCCCACCATTCATTCCCGCGACCGGTTAGTGCGCTTTCGGCGAAATCCAGTGCACGAAAAATGGCTCTATTTTTGTTTTTCGCATTTTCTTGACGCGAACCGGGCACCACTTCGCTTGAAAAGGCTTTATTTTTTGTTTTTCGCATTTTCTTGACGCGAACCGGACTCCACTTTGCTTGAAAATGCTCTACATCCACAGTTGCGGCTCTGCTGCGGTATTGATCCGCGGCGCCGGGCGGCGCTGCGGCGGCACCATGGCGAGATCCGGCAGAACCGCCTGAGCGCTCCACGGATCGACCGGCATCTGGTCCTCCCACATCGCCAGCAAGGTGCGGATGAAGCGCATCGCCTCGGGCGAGGCCATGCTGGCGTTCGGCCGCCTGAGCCGGCGGTCGAGGGCCTCGCGCGCACCCTCATCGAAGCGGACAAGTTCGGCATAGCCGGGCGGGAAGGCGCGTCCCTCATAGAGCATTCCGCGTCCGCGCCGGAAGAAATCGAGCACCTGCTGTTCGATCGCCCCTTGCGCGACATGATCCTTTGCCGGCAGCAGCCGATCGGGCTGGATCAGCAGCATGCGCCGATAGGGCGCCCCGGTTCGCGACGCGTAGCGGGAGGGCGGATCAGCGCAATAGCCGATCTTCACATAGCCGCGCTCGACCTCGTTCTGGGCGATGGCGGCATAGACAAATCCGGTCGGGGCAGAGTCAGTCGGCATGGGCAGGGTCTCCTGATCGGGGCAATCATGCCCGCCATGCCCTGCATAACCGCTGCGGAAATCGCTGCAATTTGAACAAAACGGCGGGTATTCACGCCGTTTTGCCGAATTCCTCATAGACCGCCCGCTCGAACGCGCGGAAAGCGTCAATGGCCCGCCGGTCGAAGAACGGCAGCATCTGGCTGGCAAAGACGCCGGTCAGCCCTGCTGCGGGATCCACCCAGTAGTAGAGATTGCTGAGGCCGGCCCAGCCGAACGAGCCGGCGTTGCGGCCTTCGGGCGTCCGTTCCAGATTGATCAGGAACGACAGGCCCCAGCCCTTGGCCAGACCTGGCCAGAATTCGACATCGGCCACCAGGGCCGGTATCGCTGCCTTGAGCGTTTCGATCTGAAGTGAGCCCAGCTGGTTGCTGACCATGGCGGCGCAGCTGTCGGGGCGGACAAGTGGCGCCCCGCCGGCGAGCAGACAGCGGGTGAATTTCAGATAATCCGGCACGGTGCCGAACAGCGCGCCGCCGCCATTGAGATATTCGGGCACCTCGGGCGGGGAGGGCAGCGCCTCGATGCCGCCATCGGCCAGCCGGCGGTGCATGGCTACCCGCCGTTCGGCCTGCGTCTGGCTCTGGCGGAACGTGGTCTCCGTCATGCCGAGCGGATCGAGCACCGACCGCCTGAGACAGGTTTCAAGATCGGTGCCGGTCAGCGCCTCGACGATGCGGCCGACATGATCGATGGCGATGGAATACTGCCAGCGCGTCCCCGGTTCGAAGCTCAGGACCTGATTGAGTGAGGCGAGCTTGCCCGAGCGCGAACCCGGCGTTCCCGTGGCCTTCTGCCAGCGCGCGATGTCGCCGTTCCACATGTCATAGCAAAAGCCGGCGGTATGGGTCAGCAGATGGCGGAGCGTGATCGGTCGCTGCGCCTTGCGCGTCAGCGGGGTGCCATCGGCGGCAAAACCGGTCAGGATGTGCTTGTCGGCGAGGGCAGGGAACCGCGCGCCGAGCGGTTCGTCGAGGTCGATCAGCCCGCGCTCGACCAGTTGCAAAGCGGCGACGGCGGTGATCGCCTTGGTCATCGAGTGCAGGCGGAAAGTCGTGTCCAGCCTCGCCGGCCCCGCCTCCGCCATGTTCTGCCGGCCATGTGCGCCGGCATAGACGACGCCGTGACGGTCGGCGACCATGGCGACGATGCACGGCAGGTCCCCGGCGCCAACGGCTGCGGCCAGAATGTCGTCGATCTTTTGCATACCTGTCTCCCGCTTGTCCGTGCCTGTCCTGGCGCTGGCCTGGCCGAAACAGCAGGGCCGCTTCTGGCCCGCGTCGTGCCCTGCCATCGACAGCAGCCTTAATGTCGTTCCCTACCTTGGCAAACGCCGCGATTCACGCCAAATAGAAAACCGTCGGCCTCGCGCCGGCCTCGCGGGTGTAGCTCAATGGTAGAGCAGCAGCCTTCCAAGCTGAATACGAGGGTTCGATTCCCTTCACCCGCTCCAATGGCTCCAATAACCTAGATAAGATTGCTGTTCGCTGGCGCAGTATGGGGTCCCTGTGGGGTCCCGCAGCCAAAGGTCCGACGGTTGTTTGATTCTTCGTGGGGGCGGCAAGCCACCGCTCCGCAGTTGCTGCCACGTGCATGCGCCGATAGACCCAGTGAACCGGGCCGCGTCAGCGAAACCTTCGCGGCGCTGAAGGCCAACCCCGTCACCGCCAACATTCGCAACAAGGTGAAGTTCATTCTCGCCATCGATGGCGAGATGGTGGAAGCAGAAGTCCTCACATCGGACGAGCCCTCGCTAGCCTGGAACACGCCGCATTTTGATGGAATCATCAAAATGCGGATAACGTGATCGGTATCAATAAGTTAGAGCATGTCTTCTGCGATTGACCGGCATCCACTTAATCGCGACATGCTCTAGGCCTGAAAATACTCCCTGACGCGTCGCTCGACATGTTGGCGCGTCAGTTCGGGCATTCGTCTCACCTCCTCGAACAGGGCTTCTATAGCACTGCTGAGCACACGACCGCGCTGCCGCGCCGTCAAGGGGTCAGTTGTTCTGAGCGTCGTCTTGATCTCGACTTTGCCGACACGCGCCACCAGTTCAAGCGGCACGGCGATGCGGAAGTGGAAGGTGTTCCCACGCCTGACGAGATGGGTCTGGGCGACCACGCGCATGGTCCTTTCTGGCCAAAGTTCTGGCCAAGAAGGGCAACGGCGTAGCTAGTTTCCTGAAAACCTGAGCAAGAGCAGAGCCTTGCGGAGAAGATGGCGCGCCCGAAAGGATTCAAACCTCTGACCCTCAGATTCGTAGTCTGTGGTGTTGACTTTCTGCTACTTACCAAGCACTACTACGATTTACGATATTTCAATGGGTTACAGGCATAACGGGTGCGATGGAACGCGATGTAATACCCACTCATTCTGGCTTTCCTGCTTACATATTGCTTACATGGCGCTTACATGGGATGAGGTGGCCAACAGGGCGATGAACATCAGTGCTCATTTAAGACAGTAGGGGCGGAAAGCCGTCCAAGTTGTCCATAACTAGAAATATAACAATAAAAACAAATAGATAACTGAATACAAAGGTCGTCCATTCGTCGTCCAAAACCGTCCAAGGATCGTCCAACCGGAACACACGCCATGCCCAAGCTGACAAACGCCTGATCGATGAGGCCAAACCGGCAGAAAAGCCCGCGTTCCTGTGGGATAGCGAAGTGCCGGGCTTTGGCGCGCTGGTGCTGGCGAGCGGCGTCAAGTCCTTCATCTTCCAGTATCGGAATGAAGCCCGGCGCTCACGGCGTCTGACGATTGGGCGCTATGGTGCGATGACGGTTGATGAAGCCCGCGCCCTTGCGCGCGAAGCGGCGGTCAAGGTGAGCAAGGGCGGTGATCCCGTGTCAGCCCGACGCGCCTATCGGGAAGCGCCGACGATGGCGCAATTGCTGGACCGCTACCTTGCCGAGCATGTCAGCAACCACAATGCCGAATCCACCGCCAAGGATATTGCGGCGCTGATCGAGAAACACATCAGGCCCCGGATTGGCTCGATCAAGGCCAATGACTTCAAGCGATCCGATGCGGCCAAGTTGCACACGGCGATGAAGCAGACACCGCGCCGGGCGAACTATGCCCTTGCGATCCTGTCCAAGGCGCTTTCGCTTGCGGAGGTTTGGGACATTCGACCGGAGAACACCAATCCGTGCGGTTCAATCCAGCGCTATCAGGAAAACCACCGGACACGGTTTCTCAGCGCCGAAGAAGTGACCCGGCTGGGCGAAGCGCTGGTGGAGGCGGAAACCATCGGTTTGCCTTGGCGGATCGAGGGGGGCAAGGCCAATTCGAAGCACCTGCCCAAGGATGACAAGCGCCGCACGCCGCTATCCTGGCAGGCCATTGCAGCGGTGCGCTTGCTCTTGCTCACGGGCGCGCGCCTCAATGAAATCATCAGCCTGAAATGGGCGGATGTGGACGCAACGGCAGGCACAATCGCCCTGCCGGGAAAGAAGGGTGGTAAACGCGAACCGCACCCGGTCAGCGCCGCCGTTCTGACGATCCTTGCCAGCCTGCCACGCCCGAAAGGCGCTTCACATGTTCTGCCGCGAGACAGTGGCCCAAAGCGCCATATCTCACGCGAGGTAATGGAAGCCGCGTGGCAGCGCCTGCGCTGGTGCGTCGGCATCGAAGATGTGCGCATCCATGATCTTCGCCACACGGTTGGCACCTATGCGGCGCAATCCGGCGTTTCCAGTTTCATCGTGCGCGATTTGTTGCGCCATCAGAACATCACGACAACCGCCCGCTATGCCAATTTTGACGCCAAGCCGGTGCGGCAGATTTCCAACACCCTGGGCGACATGCTGACAGCGAACCTTGAGGGGCAGACAGGTGCTCAGGTTGTGCCTTTCGGGCGCGGCGTGAAGGCGACCTAACTGCGCCGTGTCCAAATTTTCGTAGTAACAAAATCCTTGTTCCGTCGCTGTTTTTGTAGTAACAATAATCATGGAAATCGAATTCGATCCGGCCAAGCGCAAGCCACTCTGGACCATCGCGGCGTGGACATGGCGCGGGCCGGAGAGGTTTTTGAAAGCCCGCACGTCACTATCGCGGATGATCGTAAAGACTACGGGGAAGATCGGTTTCTCTCTGTTGGGTTCTTGGATGCCAGAATGGTCTTTCTGGCGTGGACGCCGCGTGGCGCTGCGCGCCGGATCATCTCAATGAGGAAAGCAAATGGGCGCGAGCAAGAAAAGTATGGCCATCGCCTCATCCAATGAAGGATGGGTAGACCCTGATGAAATCCCCGACATGAGCACCCCGGAATGGGTTGCGAAGTTCGACAAGGCGGAGGTGCGGCGCGGCAGACCCAAGGCAGAAGCCCCCAAGGTTTCCACCACGCTGCGCCTTGACGCCGACATTATCGAGCGCTTCCGGGCCGATGGTCCGGGCTGGCAATCCCGCATCAATGCCGCCTTGCGGGATTGGCTGAAAGCAGGCTGATGGAGAGGGTGCCATGCTGGCCTATTTCGTGTGCATCCTCGAAGGCGATGGCGACAATTGGGGTGCGCGCATCTTCGATATCGACGGATGCGTTGGTGCAGGCAGCACACCGGATGAGGCCATTGCCGGAGTGACCGAGGCGCTGCGCGATGTGATCGACCACATGCGCAACGACAATCACCCCGTTCCAAGCCCCTCAAACATCGCCCATGTTCTGGCAAGTGGCGAAGTGAGGGCTGGCGAACACCTTGTGCTTGTTCCCCTGTGGGGCGGCACCGAAGATCACGCGCTCGCTGGCGCATAGGCGATACAGGAAAAAACCATGGGCCTGCGCAGCATCAAGGATCACCCATTCTACATCCGCATGAAGCTGAACGCGCCAGAAGAAGTTGCGACGTGGGTGCTTGGAGAAGTGCCCATTGAAGAAGCGGGCGCGAAAGACCGCAAGGCTGCGTTCCGGCGCGTGGCCAAGGACATCACATCCGGTAAGGCAGAACGCACGAAATACGGCTTCAATTCGGATACGAACGGCGAAATTGCGCGTGCGATGGAATGGGCTTTCAAGGCCGGGATGAAGGCTGGGCAGACGGCAACAGCGAAGCCAAAGAAATCCGCAGGAAAGCCATCCGCCCCAAGTTCATGCAACGATTGAGAGGAAGGCCATGCCGGTTGAAGTGAAGCCTTGGGATGTAACCGAGATCCTGACTTCCGAGGAGATCATTGCGGCCTATCTCGAAGAAGCGCAGGCCGAAGGCGATCCGGCCATGCTGGCCAAGGCGCTTGAGCATGTGCAGCGGGCGCGGGAGAAAAACCGGGAGGCCAGTTCGGCGGAGGAAGCCGGCGTCAAGACAGGTTCTTCGCAACTGAAATGATGCGTTCCATGATCGAATGAGCCAATGGGTTGCCTGCAAAAGCCTTTTCTGCCCCCTTGCCACCCTTGGTTCCAGCGGCAGAGTCGCCCCCCGAAATGCGCTTCTCGACCGCACAATAAATTGCTGTCTTGGTGGTCAAGCGCTTCGCCTTTTGTGGATCGGCAACCACCTCAACTTCCAGCGCGGCCAAGTGTTTATCGTAGATGCGTGGCCTTCCACCCTTCGACTTGCTGTCACTTGCCGAAGGGGCATTGGCCTTTGAAGGCGGCGCGAAACGGAGATTGGTGATAGCTTCCCCTGCACCTGCGTCGGCTAGGCTGAAATCGGACAAGTTGAGCCTCGTTGTTGCGCGCACAAAATCAGCGTCCAACTTACCCGCCGGAACATCAGGATCATTGCCCCAGGCCACATGCAACTTATCCAGATAGAAGGCCAGCGCATCAAACCGGCGCGCCAGCACATCGGCAAGGGCTTCGGCATTTCCATTCACCAGCGGCGTAATGATCGGCAGTAATGCCGACGCGATGGTCGGCTTGTCGGATAGCGGCAACGTCACCCCCGCCGTGATGGCTTTCGTGAACGCATCGGCAAATCCTTCCATCCCCTGCATCCGGCGCGATGGGCGATAGAGGTTCTGCACTTCCGGGTCCGCCAGAATGAAGCGCTCAACAGCGCCTGAAAGAGAGATACCGGCAAGCACTGCTTCGGCATTACTTGCGTTGGCCCGCGACAGGAGCGGGGCACAGCATATGCCTTCATAACCCGCGCCGGAGTGCTTAGATTCCAACCTCGAACCGGGAACATTGATCACATCGAACCGACCCCATTCGCTGGCACCAATCAACGACAAGGACGGATTCTGGCGAAGAGGATCTGTTCGACAAAATCGAAATCCCCAAGCAAGCCAACCACCGGCTGTGAAAACGCCGCGCAAATCACGGTTCAGTGCATCGGCTGCTTCCGCCAGAGCCAAAACAGTTTGGCGGATATGATACTGGTGGCGAACAAGTTCAGCAGAGCTTGCGCCCGGAAGCGGCGTTTCCTCTGCATTCTCTGGATCAGTGGCATCGCACCATGCCTGCCAAGTTTCGGGAAGCACGATCCTTTTGCAGGCATCGGCCAGTAAAGGGCGCTCATTCATCGCATTTCCCCTTCAACCGCACACCCGCACCGGCAGGCGCGCTTGACGATCCCGCCTCGATGAATTCAACACCAGCCGTCTCAATGGCATCCCGGATGGCATCTTGCGTTCGGCTATAGCCGGTCAATGGGCCTGTTTGCGCTTCCAAGCGCCGAATGGTTGGCAGTGACACCCCGGAAGCCTCTGCCAAGTCGGCTTGGTTCCACCGGAGAAGGGCGCGCGCCGCCTTGATTTGTTCGACTGTCATATCGCACCAAAGATGATATTTTTAATATTGACACTGCTTCATATAGATTATATTAAAAATATCAATATGCAAGGAGAAACCCAAATGGCGCCCACCTTTGACAATGCTTCGCTCGATATGCTGGCCGACGAAATCGGCGCATTGGATCTGGAGATCAAAGCGCTGGAAGGCCGCATGGCCGCCGCCAAGGCGGAGTTGAAGGCCCGCAAGGTGGAGAAGGCGGAAGGTCGCCGCTTCGCCGTGACAGTGGCGGATAGCCTTCGTTCTTCGTTGGACACGAAAGGCATTCGGGAGGCGATGGGCGAAGCCTGGTGCAATCTGCATAGCAAGATTGCTGTCGTCACAACCGTTCGCATCAAGGCCATCGCCTGAACCTCAGGCGATGCGGCACACCACCAGAAACCAGAAAGGAACGAAGATGGCCCCCGAAATCAGAGTGAATGGAACCCTGACCGCCTCAAGCCGGGGCTGGTTCAACATCGATTCGGAAATGCACATCCGGCAAATCGAGAAGTTGGCCGGGCTATGCGTAATGGTCTGCGACATGGTGCAGATTCAGGACGACCCCACCGAGAACGCGGCATCGCTGGCATCCAAGCTGGAGGCGGTGTTTATCGAGATCGAGGCGCGGGCCGAATGGTTGCGAGAGATCGCGGAAATCGAAAGCTATCCGACTTTCAAGCAGGCCCAAGCGGAACAGGCGACGTGAAGCGCATATTCCATGCCGCAATGGCGGCGGCCTTCATGACAATCGCCCGCGCGGCTCAGGCCGTCGCCCGATGGGCACTGGATTGGGCCAAACATCACAATGGGCGGGCCAAGTAGCACCCCATTAACCGGGTTTCAGGGGTATTTCAGGGGTTTAGAGGGAAGACAAAGGCCGCCAGTCGTCAGACGCTTTCCACGCTCTCGGATGGTCCGTGAGCGTAACGGAAGGAAAGCCTTCGATGACCCAATCGAAGTTGGTGGACGAAAAGCAGGCGGCGGAGTTTCTGGCGCTATCGCCTCGCACCCTGCAAGCATGGCGGCTCACCGGCGGCGGCCCCGCTTTCAAGAAGATCGGCCGCGTTGTGCGCTATGACAGCGCCGATCTTGCCACCTTCATCAGCGCGCGGACGCACACCAGCACCGCCAGCGTCACCATGAAGGAGGCCGCACAATGAGTCGCCCGATAGCCGGAGCCGACTTCGACGCCGTTTTCGTGCCCCATGGCGGCAATGGCGGCGGAGGTGACGACGATACCAAGCACGGCACATTGCAATACTGGTGCCCCTATTGTGAGTGCGTGCATGTCCATGGCGCTGCCAATCGCGGCGACGAACCCCGCATCGAGCATCGCGGGGCACACTGCTTTCACGGGGTAAGCCCCCATGCCGGGCGCGGGATTGACCTTGCCGTCAGGCCCTCAAGCGAGGCATCGCCACTCTACCCGAAAGCGCTTATCGATACGGCGCATCACGCCTTGACGCCGCGCCTGCGCGCCAACCTTCACGCGCAAGGCCCTGCGATCCGGCGGGCCTTTCACAAGGCGCTGTTGCTGGACACGGGCGCGCACAGGCGGAAGGGCAAATGGGGCGTGTGGCATGGCCCGGACTTGCGGGCATTCGCCATCGAGGGCGCGGGCGTCACACCAGCAATGGCAAATGACTTGGCTGACCTTGCGGCGCGAATCTTCGGCGTGCCGTGGGAAGTTGTCGCCCGGCGGTTTCTGGAAACCGCTATCGGCAGGCCGCTTCCGGCCGAACGCGCGTTGGCGGTGGAAGCGGCATTGCGTGGGGATGACGCATGACAGTGCCGGATGACCAAGACTCCGGGACTGCGCCCGCGAACGATCCACACCAGCGCATTTCAGACATGGTGGAGGGTTCATTCAACAACCCTCTACCGGCATTCTCGCATGGGGTAGAAGATACGGGGCGGGCAGATGGGCCGCCCGATCCCAACGACCGCACGCAAAGGAAGCGGCGCAAGCGCCCGGCTTCCTCGAAAGTGGGAGAAAGCGACGCATCAGCCCGCCAGCGCGCACCAGCCCAACGCGATAACCTGTTGAGCGTTTGCCAGACGGTCGACTTGTGGCACGCGCCCGATGGCACGGAATACGCCACGTTTTCAGTGAGGGCGCATCGTGAGAACTGGCCAATCAGGTCGCGGCGCTTCAAGTCATGGCTGGCCGGACGAGCCTATGCAGAACTTGGCATTGCGCCCGGTGCGCAGGCGCTTGAGGATTCCTTGCGCATCCTTGAATCGCGCGCCTTGCATGAAGGCACAGAGCGCGTGCCGATCAAGCGGACAGCGCGGCGTGATGGTCTGGCCATCATCGACACAGGGCGCGCCGATTGGAGCGTGATCGAGGTGGCGGGAAGCGGTTGGCGCATCGTGGAGCGTCACGATTGGCCAATCGTGCGCAGCAATTCGGCTCAGGCATTGCCCGTGCCAGAGGCGGGGGAGGCTATCGACCGACTACGGCAGTTCGTGAACACATCAGAGGAAGCAGATTTCAAGCTGGCCGTAGCCTGACTTGTGATGGCATTGGGCGGGGACGGCGCCTTTCCGATCCTGTCGATTTCCGGCGAACAGGGCACGGGAAAATCCACCTTTGCCACCTTGTTGCGGAAACTGGTGGATCCGAACGAAGTGGACCACCGCTCGCTCCCCCGCGACACGCGAGATTTGGCGGTCGCGGCCTGCAATTCGCACGTCCTGTCATTCGACAACCTGTCTCATATCGACGCTGAAATGGCCGATGCGCTTTGCCGCGCCTCAACCCGATCCGGTTTTGCCACGCGGCAGCTTCATTCCGACAAGGAAGAAACGGTTATCCAGCTTCATAACCCCGTGATCCTCAACGGCATCCCGGCTTTGACCGAGCGCGCCGATTTGGCTGACCGGCTGGTGACTGTTCGGCTTCTTCCGTTTCCAGAAAGCGAGCGGCGAACCGAGCGCGAACTTTGGCCTGCTTTCGAGAGCGAAGCGCCCTTCATTCTTGGTGCGCTGTTGGACGGGCTATGTTCCGGCCTCAGGAACATCGAAAAAGTGGAATTGCCAACAAAGCCTCGCATGGCGGACTTTGTGACTTGGGTGGAAGCGTGCGCCCCCGGCCTCGGATGGGCGCAAGGCGATTTCGCCGCGCTCTACACCGACAACCGCGCCAATGCCGCAGATAGCGCCTTCGAGGCAGACGCGGTGGCCGTGGCCATCGCCACGATGATGCAGGCGCGCGGGCGCGTCACATGGACCGGCACGCCAACCGAGTTACTGGCGGAACTGGCGCTTCACACCAGTGAGGCGGCGCGCCATGCCCGCACATGGCCTGTCACCGCCCAAGGGCTTGGCAACCGGATGGACCGTGCCGCGCCCTTGCTCAGGCGTCGCGGCGTGCATTTCGAGAAGCGCCATTCAGGCCAGCGCTATTACTCGATCTGGTGCGATCCCGCAGAATAACCACTCCCCAAACCCCATGATGCAACCGAGCGCGGAGGTCCGCCCCCTTCCGGCGCTTTCACTTTTTCTGATGCGCCGCGAGTGCCACAACCAAAACGTGTCAGGGTGTCAGGTGCGTCAACACGGTGTCAGGTGTGTCAGTAGTGTCAACCCAGAATTGGACTTGCAGTGCTAGCGAATCTGGGTAGCCGCGTCCCGCCCGCAGGGGGTAGGGGGTGCAGGAAGGACCCAATGCCCCCCACCCCCTATGTCGATGGGGTGGACGACCTTGGACGACCCGTGGACGGCTTGGCCTGGCCTACAAGCCATTGAATTCATGTCGTTTGGACAATGTGGACGGCTTGGACGGCTTTCTCTCTTTTGGAGAAAAGAGATAGCGGTGTCACTCATGATGGACGCCGGTAGCCCCAAGGTTGGCAAGGGGCGCGGGGAACGGAAGGAAGCAGGCTGAAGCAGCGGGCGCAGGGGCAGGCCGGAAGCAGGCGAATGGGCGGCGACATTGCCGCTGGTGCTTACATATTGCTTACACGGAAAACGCAGCCGAAAGAGCCAACAGTGACCGTTGGTTGATTATCTCAATAATATCAATGAGATAAAATGGCGCGCCCGAAAGGATTCGAACCTCTGACCCTCAGATTCGTAGTCTGATGCTCTATCCAGCTGAGCTACGGGCGCGGCCGCTTGGTGATCCAAGCGAGGCGGTTGATTAGCCCTATCGCGTCCGTATTGCAAGAGCGTTTTGCGTTAAATCGGCCGGACAGTGGCTGGCCACTTGGCCGCCTGGCCCAGGAGCTTTTGGCCACCGTGCCGGGCTTGCGACAACGAGAGCATGTTGCGATCGGTTGGAATCCGGCTAATCGCAACAAGCATGCTCTAAGCACTTGATAACGATCATGTTATCTCTCGCATTGATGTTTCTTTCAAAACAGGAGCATGATCTGCCCACCCATTCTGCCACTGGCAACGGCAGGCCGGCGTTTCTGGGGCTGTCAGGGCTGGCCGGACGTTTGCGTTGAAGCGCAGAATCCTGGCGGCAACATCGACATGCGCGGCTCGGGTCAGTCCCGGTAGGGCGGGGTGGGAATGTCCGTATGCGCCTTGCGCAGCGCCGCCGACCAGCGTTCCCTAAGGTCATGGAAATACGGCTCGCCCGCCTCGATGCGACGGTTGATGTCCCAGCCCTCGGCTCCCTCGCGCAGCATCACCACGTCGATCGGCAGGCCGACCGACAGGTTCGAGCGCATGGTCGAATCCATCGAGATGAGGCTGAGCTTGAGGCAGTCGAGCAGGCTGGATTTATGGGTCACGGCGCGATCGAGGATGGGCTTGCCGTACTTGTGCTCGCCGACCTGGAAATAGGGGGTATCGGGCGTTGCCTCGATGAAATTGCCGGCCTTGTAGAGCATGAACAGCCGCGGCGAATGGCCCTTGAACTGGCCGCCGAGCAGCATCGAGACCTCGAAGGAGACGCCGTTGCGCTCCAGCGAAACGCCGTCGGTATCGTGCACCGTGCGGATGACATGGCCGACGAACTGGGCCGCCTTGAACAGGCTCGGCTGGTCGGTCAGGGTCTCGATGCGGTCGGTCTCCGGGTTGCGGATGCCTTCGCGCAGCAGCGAGATCACCGACTGGCTGATGGCGAGATTGCCGGCGGTGGCCAGCGCCATGGTTTTCTCGCCCGGATCCTCGAACAGGTGCAGCTTGCGGAAGGTAGCGATATTGTCGAGACCCGCGTTGGTGCGGGTGTCGGCCACCATGACCAGACCTTCCTTCACCAGAACGCCCACGCCATACGTCATTGCATCAGTCCCCGGGTTCAATTCTCAAAGCATCGCCGCCCGCCTGATAGCGATGGCCCGCCGGCTTGGCAATTGTGGATGGTTTCTCGAATGATCGCATTTTCCTGACGCGAACCGGACTCCACTTCGCCTGAAAATGCTCTACTCCTCGACGATCACCGGCCCCTGTTCGACATGGACGGTGACAGCCATGGTCTCGCCCGATCCGCCGATGCGCGTGCCGCGGATCGGGGCCGCATCGAGATAATCGAGCCCGGCGGCAACGCGCACGTAGCGGTCGGTGGTGGACATGCCGTGAGCCGGGTCGAAGCCGATCCAGCCGATTCCGGCGACATGGGCCTCCGCCCAGGCGTGGCCGGCTTCCTGCTCGTTCATGTCGGTGCGCAGGTAATAGCCCCCGACATAGCGCGCGGGGATCGCCAGGCTGCGCGCGGCTGCGATGAACACATGGGCAAAATCCTGACAGACGCCGGCCCTTGCGGCGAATGCATCGCTGGCCGTGGTGCGCGTATCGGTATCGCCAACCGCAAAGCGCATCAGCCGCACCAGCCCGGCATTGAGCGCGTGAAGGGTTGCCAGCGCATCGCCGCCTTCACCGGAGGAGGTGTCGCGGGCAAATTCGGCAATGTTTCGGCATGCCTCGGTCAAGGCTGTGGCCCGCTGCCAGAACACCAGCGGGAATCGCTCGATCGTTCCGGCGACCACCCCGTGGGTATCGATGGTTTCGACATCGCCGGCCACCGAGACGCGCAATTCGCTGATCGGACCGTCGGCGGTGAACGTATGCACGATGTTGCCGTAGGCGTCCTCCTCCCGGTCGAGCCGGCAATCGGCATCGATCTCGACGCGCCATTTGCGGATGAACTGGCCGTCGTGCCCGCGCGGCGTCATCCTGAGGTGCTGGATAGCCGAGACAGCCGGCCGTGCATAGCGATAGAGAGTGTCGTGGCGGACGGTCAGGCGCATGGCTATTGCAGATACTGCTGGGAGATGGCCTGGCCAAGCTCGTTGTTGCGGGCGATGAAATCGGCCAGGAACTCATGCAATCCTCCCTGAAACAGCGCCTCGGCCTCGGCCCCGTCGAGGATTGCGTAGATCTGCCGGGCGAGGCGCTGGCTGGTGCCGCGCCGGCCATAGGTCTCGGACAGCCGGTCGAGCACGTCATTGATCTGGATGCAGGTCGAGATCAGCGAGCGCGGCTGCTTGCGGCTGAGGATCAGGAAATCGGCCACCAGCCAGGGTTTGACCGATTCGCGGTAGACCCAGTGGAACGAGGTCTGCGCCGAAACCGCGCGCAGGATCGACGACCACTGGAAATAGTCGAGCCCGCCGCCGATCGCCTCGGTCTCCGGCAGCAGCACATGGTATTTCACGTCGAGCAGTCGGGCGGTGTTGTCGGCGCGTTCGACGAAGGTGCCGAGGCGCTGGAACCAGTAGTGATCGGTGCGCAGCATGGTGCGGTAGGCGGCGCCATCAAAGCGCAGCGAGGCTTCCTTGACGAAGGTGAGAAAGCGCGGCAGCCGCGCCGCATCGAGCTTGCGCAGATTGATCTTCTGCATCTCGTGCCAGGCGTCGTTGATGATCTCCCACATCTCGCCGGTCATGGCCGTGCGGACGGCGCGGGCATTGGAACGGGCAATGTCGATGCAGGACTTGATCGAGGACGGGTTATCCGGCGAGGCGACAATGAACTCGACAACGTTGTCGCGCGTCGCCTTGTCATAGAAGGAATGGAACGCATCCTGGCAGGCAGCGGTGGCGATGGCGCTTTCCCATTCGTTGGACGAGCCGGCATAGGCGCTCGGAAGCGTTGCCATGCGCGAGGCAACGTCGAGAATGCGGGCGAGGTTCTCGGCGCGCTCGATATAGCGCGACAGCCAGAACATGTTGTCGGCGGTGCGGCTCAGCATGGTCCTACTCCACCACCCAGGTGTCTTTGGTTCCGCCCCCTTGCGAGGAATTGACGACCAGCGAGCCCTGCTTGAGCGCCACGCGGGTCAGGCCGCCCGGCACCGTGCGCACGCCATCGGCGCCGCAGAGCACATAGGGGCGCAGATCAACGTGGCGTGGCGCCAGGCCGGATTCGACAAAGCAGGGCACCGTGGAGAGCGACAGCGTCGGCTGGGCAATGAAGCCGTCCGGGCTTGCGGCGATCTTGGCGGCGAAAGCCTGCCGTTCGGCCTTTGTCGCATGCGGACCGACCAGCATGCCGTAGCCGCCCGAGCCGTGCACTTCTTTCACCACCAGTTCGTCCAGATGTTCGAGCACATACTTGAGCGCATCCGGCTCGCGGCAGCGCCAGGTCGGCACATTGTTGAGGATCGGCTCCTCATCGGTGAAGAATTTTACGATCTCCGGCATGTAGGAATAGATCGCCTTGTCATCGGCGACACCGGTGCCGACCGCGTTGGAAATGGTGACATTGCCGGCGCGGTAGGCGCTCATCAGCCCGGGCACGCCGAGCATCGAGGTCGGGTTGAAGGCGAGCGGATCGAGATATTCATCGTCGATGCGCCGATAGATGACATCGACGCGGCGCGGACCTTCGGTGGTGCGCATGTAGACGACATTGGCGCGCACGAACAGGTCGCGTCCCTCGACCAGTTCGATCCCCATCTTGTCGGCAAGGAAGGAGTGTTCGTAATAGGCGGAATTGAATTGCCCGGGGGTCAGCAGCACCACCGTCGGATCGGCCGGCGCCGAGACCGGAGCCACCGATTTCAGGGTCGACAGCAGCGCATCGGCGTAATTGTCCACCGGAGCGATGCGCATCGTGGCGAACAGTTCCGGAAACAGCCGCAGCATCGCTTCGCGGTTCTCCAGCATATAGGAAACGCCGGAGGGCGTGCGCGCATTGTCCTCAAGCACGTAGAACGTGTCGGCATCGACCCTGACGATGTCAATTCCGGCAATCTGCACATAAATGTCGCGCGCTGGTCGAAACCGCGTCATCTCCGGCCGGAAGCAGGGATTCGTCATCACCAGATCCTCCGGCACGATGCCTTCGCGGATGGTGCGCTGCTCGCCGTAGACATCGCCGATGAAGGCGTTGAGGGCATTGACGCGCTGCTCCAGCCCGCGCGACAGCCGCTGCCATTCCTTCGAGGTGAGAATGCGCGGCACCAGATCGAACGGAATCAGCCGTTCTGTGCCCTGATCGTCGCCGTAGACGTTGAAAGTGATGCCGATGCGGCGGAAAAAATGCTCGGCCTCCGCCTTGCGGTTCGCCAGAAGGTCGGGCGGCGCCTGCTCAAGCCACTTTGCCAGCACCTTGTAGCCGTCGCGTACGCTGCCATCGAAGCCGCCCATCTCGTCGAAGAATGTCCCGCCCGCCATTACATGCCTTTCCTGCCCCTGCCTCAGGCAATCCCTTTTTGGTCCCGCAAGCAAGCCCTGTTCCAAAGCCGGATGCGGAACTGCTGGATTGGCGGCCAGCGTGATCTAGACTTCGATGATGATCTTCACCACGTCGCGGTTCTGGCTCCAGTAGGGCAGGGCGCTCTCCGCTTCTGCAAAGGGAATGATCCGGGAGATCAAGCGATCCGCGGCGGAACCGATCGTCGCCAGATGGGCGATGACGGCCTCGAAATCGGCGCGGGTGGCATTGCGCGAGCCCATGATGTTCAGCTCCTTGAGGTTGAACATCTGCGTCTGGTAGCTCACCGGAGCCTTGGCATAGCCGACATAGACGATGCGCCCGGCAAAGCAGGCAAGGTCGATGGCCTGGGTGAAGGTCGCCGGAAGGCCAACCGCCTCGAAGGCGACATCGGCGCCATCCCCCCCGGTCAGGGCGGCGACACCGGCGGCAATGTCATCCCGTTCGGGGTTCAGCGCATGGCGAGCCCCGAAACTCAGCGCCAGCGCGGTCTTGTCATCGCTGGGATCGACCGCGATCACCTCGGCCCCGCGCGCCGCTGCTGCAATCACGATCCCCATCCCGATCATGCCGCAGCCGAGCACCACAACGCGGTCGCCGCTGCCGACCTCGCCGCGCGCCACCGCGTGGAAGCCCACCGAAAGCGGCTCGACCAGCGCCAGAAACCGTGGCTCCAGCGTATCGTTGAGGATCAGCTTGTCGGTTGCCAGAACGATCTCCTCGGCCAGCCCGCCATCCTGCTGCACCCCGAGCGTGCGATTGTATCGGCAGGCGTTGAACCGGCCCTTGCGGCAGGAGGAACAGGTGCCGCAGGTGGTGTAGGGCAGCACGATGACGTGGCGGCCGGGCCGATACTCCGGTCCGACACCGGCGCCGGCCTCGACAATCACTCCGCCGATTTCGTGCCCCGGTATGCGCGGCAGCTGCACCAGCGGGTTGAGGCCGCGGAAGGTGTTGAGGTCGCTGCCGCACAGGCCGACATGGCGCACGCGGACGCGCACGTCGCCCGCCCCCGGTGCACGGCGGGGCACATCGGCGAAACGGGCAATGCCTTCGGCTTCGATCCTGAGAGCCTTCATGGTCATGGGCTGCCTGCTCTCCTGAGTTGCCGGCTCCGGCCCCGGCGCCGGACGAGAAACCGGTCATAAAGCCTTTCCGCAGGTGCCGCAAAACCGGGCCCCGGGATTGAGACGGGCGCCGCAGGCGCCGCAGAAGCGTTTCATCGGCCCACCGGCAGCGGGAGTGTCCGCAGGGCGAGGCGGCCCGGCGACACAATCGCGGGCTATGAAGTCGACAACCTGCCGCCGCCCGACGATCTCCATGCGGATCAGCCCCGCCGCCGTGGCGGAGAGGTCGAGCATGCATCCCTCGGGGCCAAGCAGGAACAGCTTTTCGCTGACCTCGACACTGGTCTCATCAAGCCGGGTCAGCCGCTGCCATTGCAGGCCAGCGGTCAGTCCCAGCCGCAGGCTGGCCAGCGGCTCGAGCAACTCGGTCGGCCGATATCGCCCGGACTTTTCGGCGGTCAGCAGTCCCTGCCGGGCCAATGCGTCCAGCATCTGCGCAACCCCGGCACGGTCCGGCGGCGCAGTCACCAGTCCGAGCGCCAGAACGAAGGTGGTCAGCTGCCCGAAGCCGCCAAGACCCCATTGCGATGCAAGCCAGCCGGCGACGGCGCCAGCGCCGATGGCGGGCATGTCGGCGATCACCCCGGCCGCAACGGGGCGCCGCTCCTCTGCGCCGGCGATACGCCGGGTCAGGGCTTCGCTGACGCCGATATCCAGCAACGCGGCCAGCGCCATCAGGACAGGCGGAGCCAGTTGCAGCGCAAACACCGGAACGGGCCGATCGGGCGGCAGCATCGCCGCCACCAGCCGCGCCGGCGTTTCCCCGTCAACAAAGCCTGAAACTGCAACTTCGCCGGTCGCCAGCCGGTTTGCCACCACACCGCCGCCAAGCCCGATGGCATCGGGAAACATCATGCTGGTTTCGCTGCTCGCGCCGGGACCGGCCCAGAGCCGGAGATTGAGCGTGACGCGGCTGGCCGCCAGGCTGGTCAGGATGGGCCGGGCCTGCGCATCGGCTCCGGCCGGCTCCTGTCCGGACAGGGCTGCGGCGAACGCCGCCTCGCTGAGGGTCAGATGATCGGGGTAGGGCGCTGGATCGGTCATGTCAGCGTCCGCTTCGGTTGAGCGTCGAGCGCATCGCTTCCCGCAGCGCCGCGCCGGTGATGTCGGTGGAGGCCGTGCCGGGCACATAGACCGTGTTGGCCTGCCCCCCGCCGCCCATTCCCTTGCCGATGAATTCCGGCAGCGAGACCAGTTTGGTGGCGCCGGATTCAAGCGACATGCCGGTCAGCGCCCGAAACTGCGCATTGCCGATGCCTGGGCTGAGCGTGCCGTTCCCCACTTCGCGCATGATATCGAGCGGGGTGCGGCCCGTTGTGCCGTCGATCTGGCTGAACACCGCCGGAACCTGGGCATCGGGATGTGTTTCGAGCAGCTTGGTAGTCAGCCGGTCATGATCCTTGATCGCGATGCGGCTCAGTTCCGAAAGCGAGGAGGCCCCGCCGTCGGCTGTATGGGCCTGGCCGGGCTGGTAGAGCAGCTTGGCCTCGTTGAGCTTGTAGCCGGCCACTTCCGTCACCGATTGCGCCTCACGCCCGGTCAGTGTGCCGCCCCGGGCGATGAATGCCTGCGGATCCTCGCCTGGCTGCAATGCGAAGGCCTCGGCGTGTTTGGGGTGAACGTAGTTGATTTCCTGAAGCTTGCGGCTGATGCCGAGCGAGGCGCAGGCTTCACCCAGCGCGTCATCGACGATGTCGGGCTTGAGCGGCCGGCCGGTCGCCTTGTCGATGATCTTTGCTTTCACATAAAGATCGAGATCCATGCCGGGAGCGCCGCCTTGCGTGCCGCTGCCGCTCCTGAAATGGGCCGGATCAATCGGCACCAGCACATGCCCCTTGCCGCTGTCGGTCATCACGCCATAGCGCTGCACGGTCGTCCCATCCGGCGCTGTCATGGTCACCTTGTTGAGGCGGTTCACCGTATCGTCGATCAGCGGTTTGGTGCGATGCGCATCGGCAAGGTCGGCGTAGCCTTTTTTCAGCGTCTCATCGGGGATGGTCTTGAGAAACTGCCGCGCCTCGCGATGCGACAGCACGGCATTGACCGCCTTGGCCTTGTCTGCATCGGAGCCGGAACGCAGAGCATGGTCGAGTTCTCCAGCCAGGTCCTCGGCGCGTGCGCGGTTGGCGCGGTAGCCGGCATCCATCGCCAGATCCTGGGCGGTCATGGGGGCGCCGGCGGTCGCGATGGCACCGCCCGCCTTGCTGCCGATACTGCTTGCCAGACCATCGGCGAAGCCTTCGGCAAAGCTGCCTCCGGCAATCTGCGATTGCGCTCCACCGATAATGCCGCCGGCCAGAACCTCGGTTCCGCCGCGCAGGCCGGCATGGCCGATGTCGGACATGCCATGGCTGATCACGCCGCCGGAAGCCGAGAGCAGCCCTGTGGTCAGCGATTTTTCCACATCGCCGGTCCGCAGATACATTTCGCCGGCATCCCCTGCTGCCGGCAGCAGCACGCGCTTGATCGTCGATGTGCCGGGCAGGTTGGTGTAACGGCCGATCGCACCATCCTTGACCCCGGAGACGAAGCCGGCGGCAAAGGACCCCGCCACGCTCTTCTTCCCGGATGGATCGAGATAGGCGGTGGTGCCTTCCTCGACGCCCGAGATGACCGCATTGGCGCCGATGGAGACGGCCGCGCTCATCGGCCCGCCGACAGCCATCAATCCGGTCTTGGCCCCGGCCAGCACGATCTTGGATGTGTAATAGCCGACATCCATCGCTGTGGCCCAACGCGCCTCGGCTGCCGCTTCGGCAGAGCTGCGGTTCATCACCGAGCGCAGGTGGCTGGCATAGCGATCCTGAAGCTCCGCACTGTTGCCGCTGGCCAGCAGCCCGGCGATTTCCAGCGGATCCTTGCCCTCGGCGGCATAGGCCTTGCTGAGCTTGCTCGCCAGCAAGGCGCGGCGCTGTGCCTCGGCCTCGGCGGCGGCCTGCTGGCTGGCCTTGGCCTCGGCGATCTTCTGGCTGAGTTCCTGCGCCTCGCGCTGCCAGCTCATCACCGCCGTGCGGTTGTATTCGGCGATGCGCTTGATCTCGGCGCGGTTCTTCTGTTCCCAGTCATACATTGAACGGCTGACCCAGCCGCGATCCTCATCGCTCCACACCTCGCCGGTGGCGGGGTTGGTCTCGCCGTCGCGCGGCTGCAGCGGCGGTGTCGGAGGAGCGGCGCTGATCTGCCCGCTGCGGAATGGGCTGAGGCCGCCCGGATCGAGATCCTCGACCATCTGCGACATCGGCTGGACATATTCGACCCGCCCGCTGCGCACGATCCGGTTGCCGAGCGCCTGCTGGCGGGCGCGCCAGTCCGCATAGGCATCCGGCGGCAGACGGCCGCGCAGCAGGTTGCCGAGGTCATTGAGCGCCTGCGTCGCCGGAACGCCCGATTGCGTCATCGCCAGCAGCGCGCCGAGCGCCGACAGGGCGGAAGCGCCAAGGGCAGAGAGCAGCAATCCCCCTTCCGGCGTCTTGAGCAGGCTCACGAGATCGCGCGATTGCTTGGTCAGCTTGCTGCCCGGCTGGGCCGGATCGGGCGGCCGCGCGCTCTGCCCGCTGCCGGTGGCCGGCTTCTGCGCCGAGCCCGCATCCGTCAGACGGTCGAGCCGGTCGGCGATCTCGTCAATCAGCGGCTGGGCCGGAAATTGCGGCGCAGGGGTATGGTCGACATCGTCGCTGATGGCGTGTTCGGAAACCTCTACGACATAGGGACCCCGGCTGAACACATGCACGCGCGTCCGCCATTCATAGGGTCGCATATTGTGGGGGAGCTTCTGCCGTTCTACGTCATGTTTGGCGAAAGCCCTGGCACATTCATAGCGTGCCAGCCGCGCCGGCACCTGCAAGGCCTGTTCGGCCGAACCGGTCGGCCAGCGCGGGTTGCGCTGGCAATCGGCAACGGCGGCCTCGCGCGTGCGGTATCGCCGGGCATCGAACTCGACCCGGACTCCGGCAGAGAAATAGTCATGCAGGATGCGCGAGGACAGCGCCCGCCCATACGATACGCGCCAGAGCGTTGCGCCCTGGTTTTCAACCAGACGGGCGCCGGACGGGCCGAAAGGCCGCACCACCATCTGCCGCGCTTCGGGCGGCAGGCGGTTCTCGAAGGCCGCCATCAACCCATCGGCAGCTTGCGTCAAAGACTGCGCCGCAGCGCTTGTGCCGGCCAGCACGACACCTGCCAGCATTGCGCTCAGCAGCAGGAAGAAATGGGCGGCTCGGCGGCGCATCATGGGCAGAGCGGCTTTCCGTCCGGCCATGTCTCCTTCAGGAAGCTCTGCGCCATGCGCGTGATGATCGGCGCGTAGAAGTCGATCGCCTCAGGGTCGTAGGTCAGGTTGATGAAGGCGACATTGCTGTTGTTGCAGGTCGCCCGGCCGAGAAAATAGACGATGCGGCTGCCGGCATGGCCGGAGAGCACCAGAAAGTCCTTGCCGGTGCGGCGCAGCGTCACCTTGTCGATATCGGGGGCAAGCTCCTGCACGACGGCGGGGAATTTGCGCTCCATCGCATTGGCCTCGCCGTAGATCCTGAGCTCCATCAGTCCGCGTTCGGCGGTGTAGTGGCGCCCGTTGCGATCTCCGGCCTGCAGCCGGAACAGGCTTTTTGGCAGTTCCAGCCGGTAGCCATGGCTGAGGCCGGTATAGCTGCCCCACCCGCTGGCATCCGCCGCGGCGGCAGGCGCCGGGCAGGCGGCGATGAACTGATCCAGAGCCCGGCGCATGCCGGCATCGCTAACCTTCAATGAAACACCTGCTGTTTCAAGGCTTAAGCCGGGGCTTTTCAACATATCCATCAATGCCGGCGTCAGCGGCGTTTCAAACCCCGCCACCGTCGCTTCCGGGGCCCGGGCAATGTAGCCCGGAAGGCTCAGCGTGCGGCCCCCGGTAGTCAGGGTCAGGACCAGCTCGTTGCGTTCGGCCCGTTGCTCGACCTCGTCATCGAGAACGCCGCGTGACAGGATGTTGAGGGTCGCATCCTCGCTCACGCAGGTCAGCCGCAGCAGGGCGGGGCTGTCGGCTTCGGCGCCGGCCTTTTCGAACAGCGCGACAATGCCATCCTCGTTGGAGAAGAAGCGCCATGTGCCACTGGCTGGCGCCG
>DAOMXG010000010.1:0-26775 GCA_035436995.1 Beijerinckiaceae bacterium | reverse complement strand
CCAGCGCAGTGCCGCGTTCGGCACGCGCACGACATTGTCGCGCTGTTCGGTCACAATGCGCAGATTGGCGGTCATGCCCGGCTTGAGGGCGATGTCGGGATTGTCGACATCGATGACCGTGGTGTAGATCACCACATTCTGCACGGTCTGCGAGCCCAGGCGGACCAGCTTGACCTTGCCCTGAAAGGTGCGCCCCGGATAGGCATTGACGGTAAAGCTCACCGGCTGGCCATCAC
The DNA here is from genome assembly GCA_035436995.1 of Beijerinckiaceae bacterium. Taxonomy (GTDB): domain Bacteria; phylum Pseudomonadota; class Alphaproteobacteria; order Rhizobiales; family Beijerinckiaceae; genus JAIUNP01. Next base: position 26,539 of record DAOMXG010000010.1, on the reverse strand, counting down.
GCACCCGCCCCACATCGGCCTCATCGACATTGGCCTGGATCTGAACCTGCCGCAGGTCCTGGGCGACGAGAAACAAGGTCGGTGCCTGGAGGGAGGCGGCGACCGGCTGGCCCAGTTCGACGTTGCGCTGCACGACGACGCCATCGACCGGCGAGCGGATGTCGGTATTGCCCAGGTCAACCTCGATCTGGCGAACCACGGCAGATCGCTGCGCGATCTGCGCCTCGGCCGACACCATCTGGGCAGCGATCATTTTCTGATCGGCGGCCAGAGCGGCAATCTGCGCCTTGGCGGAGGCGATCTGGGCATGGGCGGATTCGCGGGCCGCACGCAAGGTGTCGCGCTGGGTCTGGGCGGTCTGCAGGGCGGCTGTTGCAACGATGCCCTGGGCGTTGAGGCTGGTCTGCCGGGCGAGCGTCTTTTCCGCATCGGCGAGCTGGGTTTCGGTCTTTTCGAGCTGGTGGCCCATATCGTCGGCGTTGGCGGCCGCCTTCTGCGCATCCGCCCTGGATTTCTCAAGCTGGGCATCCAGCATCACGCGGCTGGCCCGGGCCTGGGCAAGATCGGCGCGGGCGCCGTCAAGCTTGGCACGTATCTGATCGCTGTTGAGCCGGGCCAGCACCTGACCGTTCTTCACCTCGGAATTGTAGTCAGCCAGAATCTCGATCACCTGCCCCGACAGTTGCGAGCCGACAATCACCGTCGTTACGGGGGCAATGGCGCCGGACGTGGTGACCTGTGCGATGATGGTTCCGCGCTCGGCGGAAGCGGTGCGGTAGCTGGCGGTGGCCGGCGTGCCGTTATCATGGCCGAGAAAGGCCCAGACCGTGCCGGCCACGGCAACGCCAGCAAGCAACAGGCCCAGAAGCTTTTTCACGCCTGAAATCCTTCCCAGTTCGGCTTATCCTATCAGGACGGCATCGAAGAGCCAGTGCCAAGCGCGAAGTGGTCAGGCACGCCTTGTCTGGTTGAAGGTGAGGGCTGCAGCCAGCGGACCTGCTGCCGCCCCGAAGGGGGCGAGCGCCGAAAGCCCCTCGTGGGTCACGGCTTCGAGCCGGGCGCGGGCTCCGTCGAGCCCGAGCAGCGAGACAAATGTGCCCTTTCCGGCGTCGTCGTCCTTTCCGGTGGCCTTGCCGGCCGTTGCCGAATCCACTTCGACATCAATGAGGTCATCGCGGATCTGGAAGGCGAGCCCCAGCGCCGTGCCGTAGCGGTCGAGAGCCGCCAGATGATCCGGCTGACGTCCGCCGGTCATCAGCGCCCCGGCCATGGCGGCAAAGCGGATCAGTGCTCCGGTCTTGAGCGCTTGCAGACGACTGACCGCGGCCAGATCGAGGGGCTCAGCCAAATCGGCAAAACGGCCCTCGGCGGCAAGATCGAGCATCTGCCCACCCACCATTCCATCGATGCCGGCGGCATCAGCCAGGGCGGCGATGATGTGGAGGCGGGTCGCAGGGTCGCCCGGCGCATCGGCCGAGGCCAGCAGCGAGAAGGCCATGGTCAGCAACCCGTCGCCGGCAAGGATCGCTGTCGCCTCGTCGAAGGCCCGGTGAACAGTTGGCCGACCACGGCGCATGTCATCATTGTCCATGGCGGGCAGGTCATCATGGACCAGCGAGTAGCAATGGATGCATTCCAGCGCCATGGCGATGATGCGGGCCCAGCCTTCAGGCTGCCCGCACAGGCGCGCACTGTTGAGGACAAGATAGGGCCTCAGACGTTTTCCGCCGGCAAGCGTGCCATGGCGCATGGCCGCCATCAGCCGCTCGGGCCGGCGGTTGCCGGAATGGAGCAGGGCGGCCAGATCGGTCTCAAAGCGCGCGGCGCCGCTGGCAAACCAATCGGCCAGGGCCGCTTCTCCTGCCTTGTGGGTCGGTTCTGTCGAGTACGAGGGATGCGTCAAAGGCTTGATTCCCGAGGTTTCCGTAAGACGGCGTGCCGATTTCATTTCGTGTCAAATTGGCTCTAGCCTTTTTCGGACGAGGCCACTATAAGGCGCGCTTCCGCACGCATGATCCGGCGGCGGTGTGATGCGATTGAGCATCACCTGTCGCATTGGGGTCGTATGCGAGCATAGTGTCACCCTTTTTGTCGTGACGCGTCACCGGGTCAACCGGAGGTCGCCGTCGCGGGTTCGCCGGAGAGTTCGATGGCCGTTCCGAAAAGAAAAACTTCCCGCATGAAGCGCGGCCACCGCCGTTCGCATGATGCGCTTGCCGCTCCGGCCTATGTTGAGGACAAGAATTCGGGCGAGCTTCGCCGTCCGCATCATGTCGACCTCAAGTCGGGCATGTATCGCGGTCGCCAGATCCTCAAGCCGAAGGTTGAAGCCGGCGCCTGAGCCGGATCACAGTCTGAGGTCCAGGCTTGAAGGGCGTGTCTTTGACGCGCCCTTTTTGTCGTTGGCGCTGCCATGGCTCCCCGCCGGCATGATGCGCATGGACGGCGACAGGTCGCGGATAAGCTGGACGAGAAAGCATGCGTCCGGCCCGGCAGGACCGGGGGAGGGGCCGTTGTGGCTGTTCCTGTCTGGCACAAGGAGCGGGCGCATGGGCGCCCTCACGCAAGGATCGAGCCAGCATGGCGCGGGGCCTTGACCGTTCCCCTGCGGCATTTCCGAAAGCAGCGCATCGCCGCGCCGTTAGCTGGCGGTTTACCATTTTCAAGCAGAGTCCATGGCTGTTCCGGAGGTGTCCGGAGCCTTTGGCATGGATCATCTGGACCGCAGGGTGTTGGGGGTTTTCGTGGATCAAACTGAACAACAATCCTCACCAGCGCTGGCGTCGCCGTCCAATGCTTTCGATCCGCGCACGATTCTCTCGTCAGTCGGCGAAGCTGTCTATTCCTGGGACATTGAAACAGACCGCATGACCTGGTCGCAGAACGCGACCGAGGTGCTCGGCATCAACGATATTGCGCAGATCACCTCGGGCTCGGGATTTGCGGTTGTCACCGATTCGGCCAGCCCGACCTCGTTGCAGGCGACGATCTTCGAATGCCAGCGTCAGGACAAGGGGACGGGCGTGGCCTATTCGGCACGCTATCTGTTCAATCCGACGCCGGGCCGGCGCATCTGGATCGAGGACAAGGGGCGCTGGTTCGCCAATGCGGCCGGCCGTCCCTGGCTGGCCCATGGGGTGGTGCGCGTGGTCTCCGCCGCTTCGGACGCCGAGGCGGCGATTGCCACGACGCGGCAGATTGACCCTGCTACCGGGGCCCTGACCCGGCCGGAGTTCTGCAACTGCCTTGGCGAAGCGCTCGAAAAGGTGCGCAAGGACAAGCGCCATCTTGCACTGGTCATCTTCGGCATCGAGGATCTAGCCCATCATAACAAGGCCTATGGCTATAATGTCGGCGACGAGCTGATCGCTGCCATCGCCCGCCGTATCCGCTCGCATGTGCGTAAGCACGACGTCATTGGTCGCTATGCCGGCAACAAGCTGGCATTGCTGCTGGCAACAACCATTCCGGACGATCTCGAACGGACCGTCTCGCGCATCGCCCAGGTTGTGCGTGACCGGCCGATCGACACCAGCGCGGGCGCCATTTCCGCCTCGGTCAAGGCCGGCACGGTGGCCGCTCCTCGGGATGTCAACGATGTCGCCGAAATCCTGACCGCCGCCGAAGAGGCGCTGGCCGATGCCAAGGCCGATGCCAATTGCGTCGTTGCGATCTGGACCAAGGACGCCCACCGCACGGCCAACCGCAAGCAGAATGCCGCACAGACCGACGAGGTGCTGTCCGCCCTCAACGAGCGGCGTATTCAACTGGCCTTCCAGCCGATCACCCATGCCAAGGGCGGCGGCATTGCCATGTATGAATCGCTTGTCCGGATGCGCAGCCGCACGGGTCAGCTCGTCGGGGCCGGGGAGATCATCCCGGTCGCCGAAAAGCTTGGCTTTGTCCATCTGGTCGACCACCGGGTCATGGAACTGGCGTTCGCCACCCTGCAGGAGCGCGCTGATGTGACGCTGACCTTCAATGCGGGCGTCAGCACCGTGCTGCATCCGGAATGGATGCACACGTTCAAGAGCCTGATCGGTGCCCATCCCGATGTTGCGCCGCGGATGATCGTCGAGATTACCGAGACATCGCTGATCGAGGATCTGTCGGTTGCCACCAAGGTGATCGAATCGATCAAGGCCCTCGGCGCCTGCGTCGCCATCGACGATTTCGGTGCTGGCCATACCTCATTCCGCAACATGCGGATGCTGCCGATCGATATTCTCAAGATCGACGGCACCTTCATCAAGAACCTCATGCAATCCAGCGATGATCGCTTCTTTGTCCGCACCCTGCTGCAATTGGCCAGCCATCTGAATATCCGCACGGTGGCCGAATGGGTGCAGGATCAGGAATCGGCCAAACTGCTGGCCGATTGGGGTGTTGCCTATTTGCAGGGCGATTTCATCGGCGACCCACTCAACGAGCTGCCGCCCGCTCCGAGCGTGGTCGCGGCGAGCGCCTGAGACGGCGTTTTACAGAGCCCGACGGATCACCAGTTCGCAGCTTTCACCGGTTGCATGCGCAACCGGCGCCTTTTCGCATCTGCGCAAGAATTAGGCAAAAATCCCTGCCGGATTGGCAGAGGCGCTTGACATGCCTCAAACGCTCAATTCACTTGGTTGGCCAACCTGACAAAAATCAAGGCGACCTTGCCGCGATGCAACAACAAGCGGGGGGATCAGGTAAGACGAATGACAACGGCTATTTCCAGACGTGGCTTATTCCGAGCCTTCCGGCCGATTGAGGGTCGGGATCATGCTGCGGTCAGCGCTCCGCCAGCACAGCTTGCGCGCGTGACCGCCGCCTGCGTCGAGCCGAAGGGCGTCACCTGCCGCCGCTGTGGTGATGAATGCGAGGCCGGCGCGATCCGGTTCCGGCTTAGTGGGCGCGGCAAGGCTGACGTTCTGGTCGATCAGGCGTTGTGTACCGGCTGCGGAGCCTGCCTTTCCGTCTGCCCGACGAACGGGCTTGAACTGGTGAATGCCGATCGTGCGACGTTTGTCGCCGGGCTTGTCGCGCTGGAGGCGGGCCAATGACAATCGCTTCCCAGTCAGATGCTCTCAACGTTGTTGGCTGTGTCGTCCAGACGGCGCCCGGCAAGGCGTCAAGCGTCCGCGAGAACCTCATCGGCCTGCCCGGGGTGGATGTCCATGCCGAGGCCGAGGATGGAAGGCTGGTCATCACCATTCTCGATACCGATTCCGGGATGGCGATCGACCAGCTTGCCGCCATCAACCGCATGCCGGGCGTGGTCAGCACCATGCTGGCCTATCACGGCATCGATCATTCCCATCCGGTGGAGGACGGCTCCAGTGCCGGTTGTTCCACCTGTTCCAGTTCTGACCGAACCTCGTCCCGTTTCTCTGAAAGGGCCTGAACCATGACCAAACATGTCAAGCCGATCGAAGACCAGATCGCCCACGATCGTCGCGCCGTTCTCAAGGCGACCGCTGCGGCTGCCGCCGCCGCCAGTGTCGGTGTGACGCTGCCGGCCGAAGAGGCGCTGGCGCAGGCCGGCAAGACCGACGGCATCCGCTGGGACAAGGGCGTGTGCCGGTTCTGCGGCACCGGCTGCGGCGTCATCGTCGGCACCAAGGGCGGCCGCGTGGTGGCCACACAGGGCGATCCCGATGCCCCGGTCAACCGCGGCCTCAACTGCATCAAGGGCTATTTCCTGTCCAAGATCATGTATGGCGATGACCGGCTGACCAAGCCGCTGCTGCGCATGAAGAACGGCCAGTTCGACAAGAACGGCGATTTCACGCCGATCTCCTGGGACGAGGCCTTCAAGATCATGGCCGAGAAGTGGAAGGCGGCGCTGAAGGCGTCCGGCCCGTCGGGCGTGGGCATGTTCGGCTCGGGCCAGTGGACGATCTGGGAGGGCTATGCGGCCGCCAAGCTCTACAAGGCCGGGTTCCGTTCCAACAACCTCGATCCCAATGCGCGGCACTGCATGGCTTCGGCGGTGGCAGGCTTCATGCGCACCTTCGGCATCGACGAGCCGATGGGCTGCTACGACGACGTCGAGAATGCCGACGCCTTCGTGCTGTGGGGCTCGAACATGGCGGAAATGCATCCGATCCTGTGGTCGCGCATCACCGACCGTCGCCTCACTCATGAGGGTTGCGAAGTCCATATCCTGTCGACCTTCGAGCATCGCTCGTATGAACTGGCCGACAACGCCATGATCTTCACCCCGCACGGCGATCTGGCGATCCTCAACTACATCCAGAACTACATCATCAAGAACGGCGCGGTGAACAAGGCGTTCACCGAAAAGCACGTCGAATTCGCCCGCACGGTCGAGGACATCGGCTATGGCCTGCGTCCGACCCATCCGCTGGAAGCCAAGGCGGTCAACGCCTCGCACAAGACCGGCAAGGATGGCGCGCTGGATCCGGCCGGCATGAAGGACAAGATCGGCTTCGAGGAATTTGCCAAGCTGCTCGAGCCCTACACGCTCGACTACGCGCATGAGAAGTCCGGCGTGCCGAAGGACAAGCTGGAGCGGCTGGCCAAGCTCTACGCCGACCCGAAGAAGAAGATCGTCTCCTACTGGACGATGGGCTTCAACCAGCACACGCGCGGCACGTGGGTCAACAACATGATCTACAACGTGCATCTGCTGACCGGAAAGATCTCGGAGCCGGGCAACGGTCCGTTCTCGCTCACCGGCCAGCCTTCGGCCTGCGGCACGGCGCGCGAGGTCGGCACTTTCGCCCACCGCCTGCCGGCCGACATGGTGGTGGTCAATCCGCAGCATCGCGCGGTGACCGAAAAGATCTGGCAGCTTCCGGAAGGCACATTGCCCGGCAACATCGGCTTCCATGCCGTCGTCCAGCACCGCATGCTGAAGGACGGCAAGCTCAATGCCTACTGGGTGCAGTGCACCAACAACATGCAGACCGCGCCGAACATGAACGAGGAGGGCTATCCGGGCTATCGCAACCCGGCCAACTTCATCGTGGTCTCCGATCCCTATCCGACCGTCACCGCGATGGCGGCCGACCTGATCCTGCCCACCGCGATGTGGATGGAGAAGGAAGGCGCCTATGGCAACGCCGAGCGCCGGACGCAGTTCTGGCGTCAGCAGGTCAAGGCACCGGGCGAGGCGCGGTCCGACCTGTGGCAGACCATGGAATTTGCCAAGCACTTCAAGATGGAAGAGGTGTGGCCGGAGGAATTGCTGGCCAAGAAGCCCGAATACCGCGGCAAGACGCTCTACGATGTGCTGTTCGCCAACGGCCGGATCAACAAGTTCCCGCTGACCGAGACGCAGAAGGGCTATGACAACGACGAGTCAACACACTTCGGCTACTACGTCCAGAAGGGCATCTTCGAGGAATATGCCGAATTCGGCCGCGGCAAGGCGCATGATCTTGCCTCCTTCGATGTCTACCATCAGACGCGCGGTCTGCGCTGGCCGGTGGTCGACAACAAGGAGACGCTGTGGCGCTTCAAGGAGGGCTATGATCCCTATGTGAAGGCCGGCGAGGGCTTCTCCTTCTACGGCAAGCCGGACAAGAAGGCGCGCGCCATCTTCTGCCCGTTCGAGCCGGCGGCGGAGATCCCGGACAAGGAGTTCGACCTGTGGCTGTGCACCGGCCGCGTGCTGGAGCACTGGCATTCAGGCTCGATGACGCGCCGGGTGCCGGAACTGCACCGCTCGGTGCCGTCGGCGGTGCTCTACATGCATCCGGACGATGCGGCCGAGCGCAAGCTCAACCGCGGCCAGACGGTGAAGATCCAGACCAAGCGCGGCGAACTCATCACCCGCGTCGAAACCAAGGGGCGCAACAAGCCGCCGAAGGGGCTGGTCTACTTCCCGTTCTTCGACGAGAGCCAGCTGGCCAACAAGCTGACGCTGGATGCGACCTGTCCGATCTCCAAGGAGACCGACTTCAAGAAGTGCGCCTGCAAGGTCGTGACCGCATAAGGACCTGGAAGCATCGCCATGTCCGCCGCCGGCAAGACCCCCAAGGCTCCCGCCAACCCCCAGCGCCGCAAGGCGCTGGAGGATATGGCGCGGTTCGGCGGCGGTGCGCTGGCCTGCGGGGTCATGCTCTCGGCCTTTGCCGAACAGTCGCGCGCCAAGCCGGCGGAGGCCTTGCGGCCTCCGGGGGCCTTGCCGGAAAAGCAGTTCCTCTCGGCCTGCGTGCGCTGCGGGTTGTGCGTGCGCGATTGCCCCTACGGCACGCTCAAGCTGGCCGACTGGGCCGACGGGCCGGCGCTCGGAACGCCGTTCTTCCATGCGCGCAATGTGCCCTGCGAGATGTGCGATACGATTCCGTGCGTAAAAGCCTGCCCGACCGGGGCGCTTGACCACAGCCTCATCGATATCAACAAATCCAAGATGGGCGTGGCAGTCATCACCAGCCGCGAGACCTGCCTCAATCTGCAGGGCTTGCGCTGCGATGTCTGCTACCGGGTCTGCCCGGTCATCGACAAGGCCATCACGCTGGAGCGGACGCATAACAACCGCACCGGCAAACACGCGATCTTCGAACCGGTGGTTCATGCCGAATTCTGCACCGGCTGCGGCAAATGCGAGAAATCCTGCGTTCTCACCGAGGCGGCGATCAAGGTATTGCCGGTCGAGATCGCAGTCGCGGCGCAGGATGCGCATTACCGGCGTGGCTGGGTGGAGAAGCAGAAGGCCGGCGAGGCGCTGGTCGATGCTCCGGTCAAGCTGGAGATTCGGCGCCCAGATGCACCGCCGCAGGGGACGCCGAAATGAGCGCGAACCTGATCCCCTACGTTGAAGCGCGGTCCGCCAAGGGATGGTGGCAGGCGCATCGCTTCGGCATTGTGCGGCGCCTGTCCCAGTTTGCATTCCTGGCGCTGTTCCTCACCGGGCCGCTGTTCGGCGTTTGGATCGCCAAGGGCACGCTGGCCTCGTCGATGACGCTGGGCGTCCTGCCGCTGACCGATCCGCTGGTATTGCTGCAAACGCTGGCGGCGCGGCACTGGCCGGAGCTGACGGCGGTGATCGGCGCAGCTCTGGTGGTCGGGGGCTATCTTGCCTTTGGCGGCCGAACCTTCTGTTCGTGGGTCTGCCCGGTCAATCCGGTGGCTGATCTTGCTGCCTGGCTCAGGCGCCGGCTTGGGTTGACGCAAACCGCCAAGCTGCGGCCGTCCTTGCGCAACTGGATGATTGCAGCGGTGCTTGGCGCCTCGTTCGCTACCGGCATCGTCGTCTGGGAACTGGTCAATCCGGTGACCGCAGTACATCGGGCGCTGGTGTTCGGGCTATGGTTCGGCCTGCTGCCGGTCGCCGCCATTTTCCTGTTCGACCTCCTGACCGCCAAACATGGCTGGTGCGGCCATATCTGTCCGGTCGGTGCCTGCTATGGCGTGATCGGCAAGGCCGCCGTGCTTCGGGTGTCGGCGGCGGCGCGCAGCCGTTGCGACGATTGCATGGACTGCTTTGCTGTCTGTCCGGAGCCGCAGGTGATTGGCCCTGCGCTTCGCGGGGACAAGACCGGCGCCTCGCCGGTCATCCTGTCGGGAGATTGCACGCTGTGCGGCGCCTGCGTCGATGTCTGCCCCGAGCGGGTATTCCGCTTCGCAACCCGTTTTGACCACCGGCTGGATGGCGCGACGGCCCCATCCCCTGCTTCACCCCGGCCCGGCGGCGATCCCGTCGCGGAGGCCGCATGATGACCCTGTTCGCATTTGATCTGGGAAGGATCCCCCATGAAACACAAAGCTGATGTCCTGAACGTCATCGCGGCAGCGGCGCTGCTGCTCGGGATTTCCGTGGCCGGAACAGGTCTTGCCCAGGACAGCAGGACCAAGGCCCTGCGTGAGGCCAACCTGACCGACACGACGCCTGCTCCCGATATCCTGAAGCAGTCGACACCAGCCGAGGGGTTTAGCCGTGCCTACCGGCAGCAGCCGCCGCTCATCCCGCACAAGGTTGATACCTATCAGGTCACGGCCGAGAACAACCAGTGCATGAGCTGCCATGACTGGCCGGGAAACACCCGCGTCAATGCGCCGAAGATTTCTGAAACCCACTATGTCGACCGCCAGGGCGTGCGCCTCGATAAGGTGGCGGGGACCCGCTACTTCTGCATGCAGTGCCATGTGCCGCAGGCGGACACCAAGCCTCTGGTTGGAAACTCCTTCCAGAACGCAACCCAGATCAAGTAACGGGGGGCGTCATGAACGATGTTGCACAAGACGCTGCTGTCACCAAACCCAGGGGTATGCCAACCCGCGCGTTTCGCTGGGTCTTTTCCCAGTCCAGGCTAGCGTGGGGTTTGATTGCCATTGCCTTCTTCGCCTTCGGCATCCTGTTCTGGGGCGGGTTCAACTGGGCAATGGAACTCACCAATACGGAGAAATTCTGCATCTCGTGTCATGAGATGAAAACCAACGTCTACAACGAATACCGCAATACCGTTCATTATTCGAACAAGACCGGTGTGCGCGCCACCTGTCCGGATTGCCATGTGCCGAAGGAATGGGGCCACAAGGTTGTCCGCAAGATCCAGGCGAGCAACGAGCTTTACCACAAGGTGCTTGGCTCGATCGACACGCCCGAGAAGTTCAACGCTCACCGGCTGGAATTGTCCAAGAACGTCTGGCGGGCGATGAAGACAACCGACTCGCGCGAGTGCCGCAACTGCCACAAGTTCGAATCGATGGATTATTCGATGCAGGAGCCGCGTGCTGCCAAGCTGCACCAGGCTGGCCTGAATGAGGGCAAGACATGCATCGACTGCCATCAAGGCGTGGCGCATCAGTTGCCGCCCAAGGCTGGTGTTGCCTATCAGGACATGCTCGACAATATCGACAAGGTTGGTACTGTTCAGCGCATCATCGACTATCTGCAAGGGGCGGACGTGGAGAAGGCCAAGGCCGCCAAGCGCTGAAGAGGGTAAGATGCGTTCGTCATCGCTCGCTGCCGTGCTCTATCGCGAAGGGGCGTCGTGCGACGCCCTGCTCGCCGATGTTGCACGGCAGCTTGCTGGGGAGGGGTATCGGCTTGCCGGCGCCGTGCAGACCAACGACCGCTACGATGCGCTCTGCGCCTGCGACATGACGCTGAGCGATCTCAACAGCGGTCGTTCCATCCGCATTTCGCAACGGCTGGGCCAGTATGCGCGCGGCTGCCGGCTGGACCCGGGCGCGATGGCCGAGGTTGTCTCGCTGGTAGAGGCCGGGCTGGCGGGCGGAGCGGATCTGCTCATTCTCAACAAGTTCGGGAAATCCGAAGCGGCCGGGCATGGATTTCGCCCGGCGATCGCCGAAGCTGTCCTGCAGGGCATACCGGTGCTGGTTGGCGTCAGTGCAGCGAACCTGCCCGCCTGGATGGAGTTCACCGGAGGCGAGGCCGATGTTCTGGAGCCGGATGCAGCGGCCATCCTGGCATGGATTGGTGATCCGCCTCCGCCAATCCGCGCAAGCGCCTGATCCGCTTTTCTGATTTCTGTTCTGCCTGGCGCGGACTGTCGTCTTCAGCGCATGCCGGGGATCAGGGCGTTGAAGCCCTTGAGTACCGTCTGGAACGAGGCGGATGGCTGGTTCGGGATTTCTGCCGGAGCCGCTTCAAGCGGTGCGGCTGGCTGACCAGCCTGACGCTGCGGGGCGCGCGGTGGCAGCGGGATGCGGACAGGCTGCGGTCTGTCCGGTTCCACAGCCGTCACGACATCCGGTCGGGAGGGTTCGGGCGAGCCGCCCAGCAAGCCTCGGAAAATCGAGCTGTTGCCGGTGACCGTGGGCGAAAAGGCGTTGGCGCTGGGTGCTGCCGGCGTCGCTGGCGCAGCAACAACGGGCGGCGGAGACGGCAGGGCCGGCGCCTGGGTTGCCAGGTTGGTGCGGGCGAGCGCTGCTGCCGGGGCCTGCCCGCGGCCTTTCAGCGAATCGACGGCAACCTCGACCGGACCATGATCCAGCGCGTCGGGGCGGCTGACCTCGGCCACACGGGAGGCAGAAGAGCGCGGGGAGGCGATGGTCCGGCCTTCGGAATCGGTGGCGGCAAAATGGGTGGTGCGGAAGGCCGGATGCTGATCGCCATCCTTGTAGATCCGGCGAACGGCGCCGACACCGCTGGCGGCAAGCTCGGCAACCTTCTGTTCGTCGGAGCGAGCCTTGGCGGCGACCGCCTGGACAAGCGGCGAGGTCCCATCCTGCGGGCCGCAGACGGGGCTGCCGTCGGTGCGTTGACCGCGATTGAACGCATAGCGGGCTTCGCAGACGCTGACCTGCACTTCCTGCTTGCTCAATTCAAACGAATCCGAACCTTCCTTCAGCATCTTCCAGAATGGCATATGCGGATCAGCACGGAACTTGGCCAGGTTCTGGGTGGTGAAGCGGAAAGGATAGGATTGAAGCTGGATAGCCTTCTGGCCGCCGGCAAATGCCTCGCGGGTGATCGCGTAGATTTCGGCGATCTGCTCGTCGGTCATCGAAAAACAGCCGGCGGACGAACAGGCGCCATGCACCATGATGGCCGATCCGGTGCGGCCATGGGCGCGGTCATAGGCGTTGGGATAGCCGACGTTGAACGACAGATAGAACGACGAGTTGGGATTGAGCGAGGTGGGTGTGATCGAATAGAAGCCTTCCGGGACCTGACGGTCACCCTCACGCACCTTTGGCCCCAGCTGACCGGACCAGCGGCACATCGGATAGGTCTTGAGCAGGATATATTCGCCGGCAGCATTCTGTTTCCAGATTTCCAGTTCGCTTTCCTTCTTGAAGGCACGCAGCACGACAGGAGCATGCTTGTTCGTGCCCTTCTCGCTCATCAACGCGACCATGGGAGCCGGGATCGGCGTGTAATGCCGGGCATTACGCGACAGGCGTCCATCCTCATCGCAACCTGCAAGGAGGAGAACTGCGGCAAGCGCGGCGCCAGGCCGAATCCAACGGGATAGTCTCATCGAGGGATGATCCAATAACGCACGGAGTGACAGCTCCTATCTTTATGGCCGTCAGAGTTCACCAAAGGTTACCACAACGCCATGAATTCGGGCCACAATGTCAACGGCCTGTTAACAAAGCCCGCCGTTACAGCTTGCGCCCCATGGCGAGGAATTTCTCCGCCCGCGCCGTACGCAATTCCTCCGGGCCGCGTTGCACCAACTCGCCAAGTGCGGTCTGGATCACCGCTCCGGCATTGTTGATCGCGGCTTTCGGATCGCGATGGGCACCGCCGACCGGTTCGGGGATAATGGTATCGATGACACCGAATTTGAGCAGATCTTGGGCAGTGATCTTCATCGTGCTGGCTGCATCCTGGGCACGGGCGCTGTCCCGCCACAGGATCGACGCGGCGCCTTCGGGCGAGATCACGCTGTAGATCGAATGTTCCAGCATCGCGACGCGATTGGCGGTGGCAATAGCCACAGCGCCGCCTGAGCCGCCCTCGCCGATGATGACAGCAACGTTCGGCACGCCAAGCGCAAGGCATGCCTCCGTCGAACGGGCGATCGCTTCGGCCTGGCCGCGTTCCTCGGCGTCAATGCCGGGATAGGCGCCGGCGGTATCAATCAGACACAGCACCGGGATGGCAAAGCGATCCGCCATCTCCATCAACCGGACGGCCTTGCGATACCCCTCGGGGCGGGCCATGCCGAAATTATGGCGCAGGCGGGATTCAGTGTCCGTCCCCTTTTCCTGGCCGATCACGCAGATCGACTGACCGTTGAAGCGGCCGAAGCCGCCAATGATCGCCTCATCCTCTCCAAAGCTGCGATCGCCGGCCAGCGGCGAAAAGTCGGTGATCAGTTCGCGGATATAGTCAATGCAATGCGGGCGCTGCTGGTGGCGGGCAACCAGCGTCTTCTGCCAGGGCGTCAGGCTGGCGTAGAGCGTCTTCAACATGTCGTGCGCGCGGCCTTCCAGCTTGCGCACATCATCGCCGATATCCCTGTTGCCGCCGGTGCTGGCGAGGGCCTTCAGTTCGGCCAGCTTGTTCTCCAGTTCGGCAACGGAGGTTTCAAAATCAAAATAGCGCATCGACACTCTTCGCTTGCGACAGGTCTCGGGCGTCTGCCAGATCCGCCAGCGTCCTTACAGGAAGCCGCGGGGAAGGGAAAGCCGGTGCGTTGCCTCAGCGGTCATCCGTATCGGTAAGAGGGTGCAGATCACGCACCATCGATCTCGAGCGCTCGTCGAGCACATGGGTGTAGATCTGCGTCGTGGCAACATCCGCATGGCCCAGCAATTGCTGAACGATGCGCAGATCGGCACCGTTCTGCAGCAGATGGCTGGCAAAGGCATGACGCAGAACATGCGGGCTGATCCGCTCGGGATCGAGACCCGCGGCTGCTGCACAGCGTTTGAGGTCGCGGGCAAAGACCTGACGCGAAAGATGCCCGGCGGCTCCCTCTGCGGGGAACAGGAACTTCGGGCGCGGGCCGCCTTTCGGGGTGGTCAGGTCGCGATAGCGCTGCACCGCCGCGATGGCGGCCGGCGACAGCACTACCAGACGCTCCTTGCGACCCTTGCCGCGCACCATCATGGTATCCCTGCCGGACCGCACCGCTTCGGTGGGCAGGGTCACCAGTTCGGATACGCGCAGACCCGTTGCATAGACCAGTTCGAGCAGGGCAGAGAGCCGAGCGGCCGCGATGCGATCGGCAAGCGGCCGGGACGCGTCGCCGCAGCCTTCGGCCGCAACGGCAAGCAGGCGATCGACATCGTCCACCCCAAGGCTCTTCGGCAGCGGCCGGCTGCGCTTGGGGCCCTCGATGATGACGGTCGGATCATCGCTGCGGCGACCTTCGCGATAGAGGAAGGCGTGAAACTGGCGCAGCGCCGACAATTTGCGGGCAGCGCTGGAGGCCTTCAGCCCGCGACCGGCCAGGTCGGCGAGGTAGGCGCGGATGGCATTGGTGACGACGCTGGCTTCATCGTGCCCGGTGGCCGCCAGCCAGGCACGATAATCATCGAGATCACGCCGATAGGCCGCCAGCGTATTGATGCTGGCCCCCCGTTCGGCAGCCATCATGTCGAGAAAATCATCAATGGCCGTGCGGCGGGAAACGCGGGGCGCCATGGCACTACTTGTTGAATTTCGACGGCGGAACCACGATGGAATAGTCACGCTGTTCAGGTTCGACAAATTGCACAAGCGCAATCATCGAGCCAAAGCCAATGGCCGCCAGCACGCTGAAAAACACAAGAAGTCGCACGATGGCGAGCACAGGCACCTCTTCCGGTGCAACCCTAGAGCAGCTTGCGGAAGAGTGGCAACGGCTTTTTCGCCGAAAGCGCGCCGGGAGCCGGTTGCGATTTGCGTTCGCCGGTATCCGTGCTAGACCTCCCTGTCATGGCGCTGGGGTCGTCAGTGCATTGAGAATACTATAAAATTCAATGGCTTATATGTTGTGTTGGTGAAGTGCCGGAGGCCATGAGCAAGAATGAGCCGGATGCCGTCCCGGTGACGGCCGCAGCGCAGGGGCGGACCATCGTCGAGCGACTCGGCGATCGGTCGATCGTACTTGTCGGGATGATGGGCGCCGGCAAGACCTCGATCGGCAAGCGCCTTGGCCAGTTTCTGGATCTGCCGTTCATCGATGCCGATGACGCCATCGAGGAAGCAGCGGACATGAGTATTCCGGACATCTTCGCCAGGCATGGAGAGGCGGAGTTCCGGGCCGGTGAGCGCCGCGTCATCGCCCGATTGCTGAAGCAGGGGCCACAGGTGCTGGCGACGGGAGGCGGGGCTTTCATGAACGAGGCAACCCGGCAGGCGATCCGCGAAGCCGGTCTCTCGCTCTGGCTGAAGGCGGATTTCGACGTCATCATGCGGCGGGTAAGACGGCGGTCGAACCGGCCGCTGCTCAAGACCGACGATCCCGAGGCCACTGTCCGCAAGCTGATCGCCGAGCGCTATCCCGTCTATGCGCTGGCCGATATCACCGTGCTGTCCGCCGATGTGCCGCATGAAGAGATGGTCGATGTGGTGGTCGCAGCACTGGCAAACCACCTTGCCGCGCAACCGGAGCAAAGCTGATGTCCGCCCCGTTCTTCACTGTTCCGGTTGCCCTGGCCGGGCGCAGCTATGACATCCGCATCGGCCGGAACCTGATCGATACTGCCGGCGACGAGATCGCTCGGCTGGTGCCGGGGGCGAGGGCGGCGATCATTACCGACCAGACGGTGGCCGGGTTGCACCTTGACCGCCTCACCCGAAGCCTGGCTTCCGCTGGCATTGCAGCGCGCACCCTCGTGCTGAAACAGGGGGAGGCGACCAAGAACTGGACCGAGCTCGGCCATGTTGTCGAAGCCCTGCTGGCTGACCGACTGGAGCGGCGCGACATCGTGGTGGCGTTCGGCGGCGGGGTGATCGGCGACCTTGCCGGCTTTGCGGCGGCCATCGTGCGACGCGGCATGGCCTTTGTGCAGATCCCGACGACGCTGCTGGCGCAGGTCGATTCCTCGGTCGGCGGCAAGACGGCCGTCAATTCTCCGCATGGCAAGAATCTGGTCGGGGCCTTCCACCAGCCGATCCTGGTGCTCGCCGACACGGCATTGCTCGATACGCTGTCGGCGCGGGAGTTCCGCGCCGGCTATGCCGAAGTGGTGAAGTATGGCCTGATTGACCAGCCGGCGTTCTTCGATTGGCTTGAGGCCGGGCATTGGCGCGGCATTCTTGACGGCTCTGCCGACCGTGAAGAGGCCGTGCGCATTTCCTGCGCGGCAAAGGCCGCAGTGGTGGCGCGCGATGAAACCGAGACCGGGGACCGCGCCCTGCTCAATCTGGGCCATACATTCGGTCATGCGCTGGAGGCGGTGACCGGCTACAATTCGGCCCGGCTTGTCCACGGCGAAGGAGTGGCCATCGGCATTGCCCTGGCGCATCGCTTTTCGCAAAGGCTTGGGCTCTGCACAGGGCAGGACGCCTTGCGTGTCAGCCGGCACCTGCAGGCGGTCGGCTTGCCGACGCGGCTTCAGGATGTGCCGGGCGGGGTCGGTTCGGCGGACGAACTGATGGCGGCGATCCGGCAGGACAAGAAAGTTTCGCGCGGGGCGCTCACCTTCATCCTGACGCGCGGGATCGGCCAGAGCTTCATTGCCAGGACAGTCGATCCGGGGGCGGTCGTTTCCTTCCTCACCGATGAGTTGAACGAGCGGACGCCTCAGCCGTAAACCACCGGATCGGCCGAGGCAGGGGTCTGCGCTGCCTGGTCGCTGCCAGCCATGAACTGGGCGCGGGCCAGCGTGGCAAAGCGACCATTGAGTGCCACCAGTTGCTCGAAGTTGCCATTCTCGACCACTTCGCCGCGCTCGAACACGAAGATGCGCGAGGCGTTGCGAATGGTGGCGAGGCGATGGGCAATGACAAAAGTGGTGCGGTTCTTCATGACCTCGTCGAGCGCAGCCTGCAGCTTGCGCTCGGTGGTGGCGTCCAATGCGCTGGTGGCTTCGTCGAGGATGAGAATCGGCGGGTCCTTCAGCAACGCGCGGGCAATCGACAGGCGCTGGCGCTCACCACCGGACAGGGACCGGCCGCGTTCGCCAATGACCGTGTCGAGACCGGCGTCCTGCCGTTCGATGAATTCAAGCGCCTGGGCACGCTTGAGCGCCTCCATCATTTCCTCGTCCGTCGCATCCGGCCGGCCGACCTGGAGATTTTCGCGGATCGAACGGGCAAACAGCATCGGCTCCTGGAACACGACGGCGATGTTGCGGCGCAGCGACAACAGTGTGACATCGCGGATGTCATGACCATCCACGGTGATACGGCCCGACTGCGGATCAAACGCCCGGTGCAGCAGGCCGAGCGTGGTCGACTTGCCTGATCCAGTGGCGCCCACCAGCGCTATCGTCTGGCCAGGCTCGACCGAAAACTCGACATCCTTGATCGCCGCGCGCTTGCCATCATAGGAAAACGAGACGGATTCAAAGCGCACTGCGCCTTCCGGGCGGCTGAGTTCGATGGCGTGGGGCTTGTCGTGCACGCTGGGGGTGGTGTCGAGCACCTCGAAGAATTCCTCCATCT
Source organism: Beijerinckiaceae bacterium (assembly GCA_035436995.1). Lineage (GTDB taxonomy): Bacteria > Pseudomonadota > Alphaproteobacteria > Rhizobiales > Beijerinckiaceae > JAIUNP01. The sequence goes on along the minus strand of DAOMXG010000010.1, from coordinate 8,571 downwards.
TCGGCGCCTGCATGAACAGCGAATTGACGAAGCCGACGGCGGCCTCCAGCTTGCCGATCAACAGGCCCGCGTAACCCATGAAGGTGACGATGTCGCCGATGCTGGCGAGATCCTGGTAATGCAGCCAGGTGCCGAGCAGGAAAATGGCGGTGACGGTCAGCGTCGAGGCGGCGCGGGTCGCCACCGAGGCCAGGGCCCACCAGGACAGCACGGGGATCTGAGCAGTCAGCAACCGGTCGATGATGTCGCGCAAATGGTGCAGTTCGGCCTGCACCCGGGTGAAACTCTGGATCACCGGGATGTTGCCGAAGGCGTCGGAAGCGTGTTCGGCCAGGTCGGTATGATACCGCTCGACAGCGCCCTGTTTGGTTTCGGTCTTGCGCAGCACGATGGCGGTCAGCACGGCGAAGACAACGACCAGCACGCAGAGCAGCAGGCCGAGGCGCCAGTTGACAAAGAGGGTGAACGGCAACAGCACGAACAGGCTGATCAGCGCTGCGCAATGATCGCGGAAGAAGCCCAGCCACAGCCAGGCCATGCCATTTGAGCCTTCCAGCATCACCTTCAGGACACGTCCCGAATGGGTCTGCGAATGGAAAGCCAGCGGCAGGGCAAGCACGTGTTCGAAGAAACCGGCCATCACGCCGAGGCGACGGCGATGCGACAGCCGGTCGGCATGCAGGGCGACCAGAACGCCGCCACCGATGGTGAACAGGCCAAACACCAGCCAGGCGATGATCAGCGGCATCAGTGCATCCAAGGTTGGCTTGGTGCCGCCCGATGTTCCGGTCAGCAGATTGATGATCCGGCCGAACAGGTAGGGTTCGGCAAACTGGGCGATCGCCAGCACAAGATTGGCGAACATCAGCAGCATGCCCATGCGCAACTCGTTGCCGAGCTGGGCAATCACCCTGGCATAGAGACGGAACAGCGACATGAACGACCTCTTGCGACCTGTTGGCAGATACGCGGTGGCGGAGGTCTAGAGCATGCTGCGCTTCAGTGGAAGCCGGTTAATCGCGATAGGCACGCTCTACATGATTGATAACGATCACACTGTCTGTCGGCGCGCTGTGGTTCCGACAAACGGTCAGGCGGCGACTGCAGCCTTGGCTGCGGCCGGCGCTGCAATGGTGACGCCATTGAACGTCTCGATGAGCTTCAACGCTTCCGGGTTCGGAACCGGCCGGCTGAACAGGTAGCCCTGCGCCTCCTGGCAGCCCAGCTCGCGCAGGATCGTCAGATGCTCCTCTTCCTCGACACCTTCGGCGAGGGTCTTCATGCCTAGGTTCTCGCCGAGCGTGGTGACCGATTTGACGATGGCGAGGCAATCCGGACGGGTGGCAAGATCGCGCACGAACGACTGGTCGATCTTGATCTTGTCGAACGGGAAGGAGCGCAGGTAGCTGAGCGAAGAATAGCCGGTGCCAAAGTCGTCGAGCGACACCTGAACACCCATTTCCCTGAGTGCCAGCAGCACCTTCACCGTGAAGTCTATGTCCTGGACGAGGGCTGTCTCGGTAATTTCAAGATCGAGCCGGTGGGGGGCGAGGCCGGTTTCGGCAAGAACGTTCTTGACCACCTGGACGAGATTGCGGTCGCGGAACTGCACCGGCGACAGGTTGACCGAAACCTTGATGTCCTCGGGCCAAAGCAGCGCGGTGGCGCACGCCCGCCGGAGTGCCCATTCGCCAATCTGGATGATAAGGCCGACTTCCTCGGCGATGGGGATGAATTCGGCCGGGGAAATCATGCCCTTTTCCGCATGACGCCAGCGGATCAGCGATTCGAAGCCGACGATGCGGCGGGTCATGACATCGACGAGTGGCTGATAGAAAAGGTCGAGTTCGCCGGCAGGGATGGCGCGCTTGAGATCGGTCTCGACCAGGCGGCGGGCCTGTGCCTTGGCATCCATATGCGCTTCGAAGAAGTGATAGGCGCCGCGCCCTTCCGATTTGGAATGATACAGCGCGAGGTCGGCATTCTTGAGCAATTGCTCGGTGCTGGCCCCATCCTGAAAGCCGATGCCGATGCCAACCGAGGTGCCGACCGTGACCTCGTTGCCATCAAGATGGAACGGGGCGGAGATGCTCTTGACCAGCTTTTCGCCAAGACCCGCCAGAGCCTCCGGTTCGACATCGGAATTCTTCAGGATGGCGAACTCGTCACCGCCGAAACGTGCCACAACATCCGAAGGATTCACCGCAGCTCGCAGCCGGGCGGCGACTTCCTTGAGCAGCAGGTCGCCGACCGGATGGCCCAGAGTATCGTTGACCGCCTTGAACCGGTCGAGGTCAAGACACAACACGGCGCAGGCGGCTTCGCCGCGGCGCACCCGGCCCAGCGCTTCTTCCAGATGCTGCATGAAATAGACGCGGTTGGGCAGGCCGGTGAGCGCATCATGATGCGCCATATGGAAGATCTTTTCCTCGGCCTTGCGGCGCTCGGTGATGTCCTCATAGGTTTCCACCCATCCGCCATCCGTCATCGGCTGGTGGTGAATGGAGAAGGAGCGCCCATCCGGGCAGTCGCGGGTGAAAGCCTCGTGTTTGGCAGCCGCGACCAGCGTATCGTGGGTTCGCATCCATTCGGCGGTGCCGGTCTCGCCCAGTTTGAGCGCAACGCCCATGCGCACCAGAATGGCGGTCATGTCGGTGCCGGGGCGGGCGGTCTCCTTGTCGATCGAGAACAACTGGCGGAACTGTTCGTTGCAGACGATCAGCTTGCCATCGGCGCCGGTCATGCACAGGCCCTGCGTCATGTTGTTGAGCGCGGCGTCGAACCTCAGGTTCTGCGTCCGCATCTCCTTGTCATGCACTTTCAGGATCTGGTTGTGCAGATTCAGTTCGGCATAGGCGTTCTGGATGCTCTTGTTGGCAGTTTCGAGGTCTCCCTTGGTCTTTTCGAGGCTGCCAGCGACCACATTGAGCTGCGAATTGTTGCGATAGAGCACGTTGAGTTCGGACAGCAGCGCGCCCAGAAACACCATCATAGCCAAAGCAAGACCGGCCAACCACGCCATGAGCCGATGGTTCATGCCGGTCAACAGGCTGCGCTCCGCCTCCAGGGCCCGGCTGGAGTGTTCGGCGGCAGCATGGGCAAGACCCAGCAGCGGGCGTTCCATGGCGGACAGCAGCTCCAGCACCTCCGGCACGAATCGGCGCTCAGTCAGATTGCCCAGCCGCCTGTCCAACTGTGTCAGCATCGCCGCAAGATCGGCCGGGACCCGTGCGTGGGTGCTGTCTGCGGCGATGAACGCTTTGTGGATTGGCGCGGCGAGTTCCTTCTGGTGCTGCTGCAGGCTGGCCATGGAGGCGCGCACACCGGCAAGACCGGATGAATCGCGATAGGCCGTCGCCGCAACGCCCAGTTCGCCGACCTTGCCGATCAGACTGGCCAGCTCAGCGCTGGCATCCGCACTCTGGCGCGCCAGTGCAATATGCGAAGATGCAGCACTGTCCTGTTTCATCGCACGGATCTGGAAGCCCTGGTAGCCTGCGCCGGCCAACAGCAGGAGCGCGACAATCGCGCTCACCAAACGTACGATACGAACCCGCTTCATCGATCCATCCACACCCGTCGCGCCGGGTGTCAGCCGTTGACGCTGCCGGTCGCGCGTGGCGGCGAAGAAGGCAACGTTGTGCACCAAGGGTTGCGCGAAAGCTTGAAAGTTTGATTAAGCGCACCGACATCCAGAGTGTCGCAGCGATCAGCCGTGGCGAATTGGCTTTGGTCCGGTGTGACTGTTGTGGTAGTCGGGCCGGGACAGCCGGCCTCGGGGTTATGTCTTGGGCGCATGTCTGGAGTGGTTATGAAGTCGAACATTCTCAGGATGACGGCGGCGCGCCTGTGCAATGAGGCCGTGGATGGCTATGCCCGCCCGGCGGAACGCGAGGCACTCAAGGCCGCCGCAGCGCAGAAGATCGAGGAGTTGTTCGACATTCTGCGGATCGACCATCGCAACGACCATAACACGCGCGAAACACCGCAGCGGGTTGCCAAGATGCTGGTGGAGGAGCTGCTCGCCGGTCGCTACGAGACACCGCCGAAGATCACCGAATTCGAGAATGTCCGCTGTTTCGACGATCTGATCGTCACCGGACCGATCGAGGTGCGCTCGACCTGCGCGCACCACATGATGCCGATCTACGGGCATGCCTTCATCGGTGTGCTGCCCTCGCCGGACGGGACAATCATCGGCTTGTCGAAATATGACCGGATTGTCCAATATTTCGCGGCGCGCTTGCAGATCCAGGAAGAGCTGGTCAAGCAGATCCAGGATTTTGTCGTCGAAAAGACCCATCCACGCGGCCTCGCCGTGCGCATCAGCGCGGTGCACATGTGCAAGACCCATCGCGGCGTGCGGGCTTCCCATGCGAGCCGGATGGTGAACACCAGCTATTACGGCGAGCTTGACCGCAATGCGGCGCTCCGGGCCGAGTTCCTGCAGGAATGCGCGACGCTGGGACCGCGTGGATGAGCCGGGATGGCGAAGCTGCGGGGCGCGTGGCGCTCTATCGCACCGTCAAGCAGTTCGGCCACAGCGAAGGCTTGTCCTGCTGCTTCCGGCAATGGCGGGCAACACATTCGCATTGCACTTTCCTGCATGGCTATGCGCTGGCCTTCACCTTCCATTTTGTCACCGACCGGCTCGACGCCAACAACTGGTGCTATGATTTCGGCGGGATGAAGGAGGTGCGTGCCTGGCTGCATTCGATGTTCGATCATACGGTCCTGGTTGCCGAGGACGATCCGGACCTGGAGACCTTTCAGGACCTCGCCCGGCGCAAGATCGTCGACCTCCGGGTGCTGCCAAGGGTAGGGTGTGAGGCTGTGGCGGAACTGGCGGCGGCGCATGTCGCAGCCTTCATCGACAAGAAGACGCGCGGGCGGGTGTGGCTGGAGCGGGTGGATGTGGCCGAACATGACGGCAACAGCGCCAGCTATGCGCCACCAAGCGGTTAAGGCGAGGGCTCGGCGGTGAAGTTGGCGGCCATTCTGTTCGACAAGGATGGGACGTTTGCCGACTTCTCGGCGACCTGGGGACCCGCAATCGACAGCGTGATGCGCAGCCTGGCCAAGGGGGATGAGGCAGCCTATCAGCGGCTGGCCACTTTCAATCGGTTCGAACCGTCGACCGGGCGGCTCTATCCGGATTCGCCATTTATCGCACAGGCTTCAGCCGATTTTGCCGCCGGCTGGGCGCGGGCGCTGGGGGTGTCTTTCGACACCGATTTCCACCGGATGATGGATCGCCTGCTTGATGCGGCGGCGTTGGCTCATGTGACCCCGATCGGTGATCCGGGCGCGGTGTTCGACCGGTTGAGAGGGCGGGGGCTTAGGCTCGGCGTCATCACCAACGATACCGAAGCGGGCGCCCGCGCCCAATGCGACAGGCTGGAACTGACGGCGCGCCTCGATGCGATTATCGGCTACGATTCAGGCTTCGGGCGCAAGCCGGGGCCCGGTCAGATCCTGGCCTTTGCCGAACGGTTCGGGCTCGTTCCGTCGCGTATGGCGATGGTGGGTGACACAACCCATGATCTGGCAGCCGCGCGGGCGGCGGGATGCCTGGCGATCGGGGTGCTGTCCGGCTTTGCCAGTCGCGAGGAACTGGCCCCCCATGCCGATCTGGTGCTCGACGGCATCGAAGCCCTGCCGGCATGGTTGAATAACGCGGACCTGCCCTGATCAGACGGCGACAGAATGGCGCGCGGTCCGGCGCGGCAGATAGGCATCGAACCTGGCGGCAATCGAGCGCATGAACGGGCGCCCGGCCTCGGTGATGACAAAGCCATCGCCGGTGGCGGCCACAAATCCGTATTCGTCCTCGGCGACAACCTGCCGCGCCTCCTCGATCAGCGTCCGGGCAAGGTCTGCCGAAGGAGCAAGCGCTCTCACTTCTGCCGCCGAAAAGGTCAGGCTGCACATCAGCCGCTCGATGACCGCACGGCGCAGGCGATCCTCAGCAGAGAGAGCCAGTCCTTTCTCGGTGGCGACCATGCCCTTGCCGATGGCCGTCATGTAACGGCCGGTGGCGGTGTCATTCTGCACATAGCCCTGCGGCAGGGCGCCGATGGCGGTGGCGCCGAGGCCGATCAATGCGTCGGCCGGATCGACCGTATAGCCTTGGAAATTGCGCTTGAGCGTGCCATCGCGCGCCGCGATCGCCATGGAATCGGTCGCAAGCGCAAAGTGGTCGAAGCCGATCCGCTGATAGCCATGGGCGACCAGATAGGCCGCGGCGGTTTCGGCCTGTTGATAGCGTTCCACCACATCCGGCAGGGCAGCCTCGTCGATCATCGCCTGATGGCGCTTCATCCACGGCACATGGGCATAGCCGAACAGGGCGATACGGTCCGGTCTGAGCAGCATGACCTGCCGGAGGGTCTCGATCATCCGTTCCGTGGTCTGGTGCGGCAGGCCGTAAAGTGCATCGATGTTGAGCGAGGTGATGCCGCGGGCGCGGAAGCCCTCGACCGCAGCGCGCGTCTCCTCGAAGCTCTGCACCCGGTTGATCGCCTGCTGCACCTGCCTGTCGAAATCCTGCACGCCGATCGAAACACGGGTCAGGCCGGCCTTGGCCAGCGCGTCGATATGGGCGACATCGAGGCCGCGTGGATCGACCTCGATGGCAAATTCGCAGTCGATGTCCAGCTTGAAGGCCGCCCGGGTCGCCGCAGCCAGCCGGGCAATGTCCGGCGGTGTGAGCATGGTCGGCGAACCGCCGCCCCAATGGATGTGCGCCACGCGGGCATCGGAGGGGACCAGCGTGCCGATCAATCCGATCTCGCGCACCAGCAGGTCGAGATAGCTGGAGACCGGCGCGTATTTCTGGGTGATCTTGGTCGAACAGCCACAGAACCAGCACAGGGTATCGCAGAAGGGTATATGCATATAGAGCGACAGCCGGCTTTGCGCCGGCAATTCGCTGAGCCAGCGCGCATAATCGGCCGCCGAAACGCCGGCGTTGAAATGCGGGGCGGTCGGATAGCTGGTATAACGCGGCACCGGGGTGGCCAGGGCGCGGATGGTTTCGGCAGAAAGGGCGAGGGTTTCAGGTGCGCTCATCGGCTCTGCCTGTCATATCAAGGCGCGTGCCACCTTGTTCTGCGTCAAGCGACGGGGCGGTGCAGCCCCGGGGCGGCTTCACGTCTTCGTAAGGTTAAGATCAGCCGACCGATCTTGATTCATTTGTTATGAACCGCCAGACTGGCCTGATCCGCTCAGAGGACCCCGTGTAGCCTCAAGGGTGTGTCATGTCGAGTAGTCTGTCGCGTCGTACGCTGGTGGGTGGTCTTTTGGCCATGCCGGCGATTGGAGTGTCGTTCAGTGCCGAAGCGCGCGAGCGCGTGCCGCTGCCAGGCGCTTATTCGGCTGGGTCGATCATCGTTTCGACCGGGCAGCGGCGGCTGTATCTGGTGCTCGGCGATGGATCGGCGCTGCGCTATCCGGTCGCCGTCGGACGCCCGGGCAAGCAGTGGTTTGGCCAGCGCGTCGTCGACGGCAAATATGTCCGCCCGGCCTGGAGCCCGCCCGACGATGTGCGGCGCGACAATCCGCATCTGCCGAATGTCATTCCGGGCGGCGTTCCCTCCAATCCGATGGGCGAGCGGGCGATCACCCTGTCACCGGGGCAATATGCGATCCACGGGACCAATGTTCCGGGCTCGATCGGCCGGCCGGCATCCTATGGCTGCATCCGCATGTTCAATCACGATATCGTCGAGCTGTTCGAGCGGGTTTCCCTGGGCACGACCGTCACCGTAGTGCGGTAAGACTGGTGTCGCACCAGGGCTGCCGGCGTCCGCCGGCATAGGCAAGCGCGTAGCCCTCGGCGAGCAGGCGGGCGCCGACATCCTCGCCGTTGACGGAGAGCACGCGCGCCACAACGCGACCGGCATACTTGTCGCGGCCAATCTCGGTCAGGATGAGGCGTCCGCCCGCCAGCAGGCCGGCCAGCGCATTGCGCGCGGCCTGTGCAAGATCGTGCTCCTCGGCACAGGCGGTGGACAGTTCGGGCGCATCAATACCGCGCAGCCTGACCCTCACCCGGGTCGTCTGATCGATGAAGGTCTGCACCAGCACCTCGATCGTATCTCCATCAATGACGGAAAGAAGCTCGGCGGCGAGCGGGCCTTGCAGGAGCGGGCGCGAACGATCCGGCCTCGTGGCGGGCAGGCTGCCTGGGGCAACCGGAGCATTCACACCGCGGCTGGCGGCCACCATTGCCGTCTCTGCAGCAGGTCGGCGGCTCAGAGCGCTGCCGCAGAGCGCAAGCAGCAACACAAGGGCAAACAGCGATGAGGTGCGCATCGTCCCGCTCCGTCAAGGGATCAGATGCAGCCTATCCAGCAAGTCGCGAACAAATTGTGAACTTCCTGACGCAGCGTCAGGTTGTGATTTTTATTTTCCGCGATCAGAAATCGCTGGCAATCCCCTTGACCTCCCAATCCTCGTAACGGACCGGATCGAGGCCGCCGCGGCCATTGATCTCGCGCTGACGCTTCAGCACGGCTTCGCGCTCCTCCTGCGCGCGGCGGCGGGCAGCGGCTTCGGCCAGCGCCCGCT
>DAOMXG010000009.1:0-26818 GCA_035436995.1 Beijerinckiaceae bacterium | reverse complement strand
GGCAGATGCGCGCCAGGCCGATCCAGCCTCCGGCCCAGCCACCATGCCGCCGCAGCGCCTCCTCGGTATATTCCGAACAGGTCGGCAGATACCGGCAGGTCCGTCCCATCAGTGATGACAGGCTGTAGCGGTAAATCCTGACCAGCCCGATCAGCGGCAGCGCCATCAGCCGGCTGAGCCGTCCAGGCCCTTCATCCTTCATGTGATTTTTCCACGCTGCACCGGCCATCTTGGCGGAGCGTTAACCCAATCAGGGTAAATCGACTGTGGGGGACAAGGGTAAGGTTGTGTCATGCTTCGTTGGGTTGCGTGTTTCCTGGCGGTTCTCGCCATCTTTGCTGGCCACCGTCCGGCGGCGGCAGCCGATACCACCCGGGTCGCGTTCGAGCCAGCGAGGATTGACGGCTACATCGTCACCGTCAAGGCCAATGCTTTCGCCTCGCCGAAATGGCAGGGCGCCGGCGTGATGAGCGCGATTGCCTACCCCACGGTCTCGTTCCGCAAGGTGGGCGAGGCGCCGAAATTCTCCTCCCCCGATGATGGCATCGGCTTTGGCCTTCTGGACAACAAGGTGTTCACGGCCGGCCCCGTGTTCCGCTATGTCGGCGGTCGCTATGATGGATCGGACAAGGACCTGCGCGGCATCCACGATGCACGCTGGACCCTTGAATCGGGTCTGTTCGCCGACGCCTGGATCACCCCGAACCTGCGCGCCCGCGCAGAAATCCGCCGCGGCTTCCGCGAAAAGGACGGCTTTGCCGCCAATCTGGGCCTCGATCTGGTCAACAGCTTCAATTCCTGGACGGTCGCTCTCGGCCCGCGCCTGGCCTTCGGCGACGGCTCCTACATGCGCAACCATTTCGGTGTGACCGCCCGCGATGCGGCGCTGAACCCGCGTGTCTATAAATACCGCGCCAAATCCGGGATGAAGTCGGTTGGCATCTATGCCTCGGCCACCTACAAGTTCAGCGACACCTGGTCGGCGACGCTGCACGGCGGCTATGACCGGCTGGTCCGCTCTGCGGCCAACAGCCCGATCACCGCGCGGCTTGGTTCGACCAACCAGTATACGGTGGGCCTGACCCTGTCCTATTCCTTCCCGATGAAGGGTTTCTGGTAACCGTCTTTCGCCCGATTTTGTTCATGGTTTGCCGGCAGGATGGGCTGATGCGAAGGCATTGGCTCCTCCTGCCGGTTGTGTTTGGACTCTTGGCGCTTCCCGTGGCGGCGCAGGGTCGCAAGCCTGTTGCGACGCCGGCGACATCGCCCGAGCCGATGACCTTCCGTCTGGTCTCCAGCAATCCTGACGCCCCGCGCGAACGGCAGATCCGCTGGGTCACCGCCAGCGGCGCCATCACCAACGACACGCCCAGGCGCTTCGATGCCTTCCTGAAAGACAACCCGCTCGACGAGACGCTGACGATCTATTTCGATTCCAAGGGCGGCAGCATTCTCGGCGGCCTTGAACTGGGCGAGCGGCTGCGCACCGTCAGGGCGCGCGTGGCCATCGGCCGGTCAACCGCAGTCGACAATGGCGATGCCGAGGGAGCGGCCGGTCCGGCGCGCTTGCCGCGCCACCAGCTCGTGCCCAATCTCGGCCTTTGCTTTTCCTCCTGCGCCTATGCTTTCCTTGGCGGCCGGCACCGCTTCGTGCCGATCGGCGCTTCTTATGGCGTGCACATGTTCTGGCCATCGGACAAGATGGAGGACCTGTTCGGCCGCCGCTACGGCTTTGAGGAAATCGAGCGCGCCCAGCGCATTTCCGCCCGCCTCGGCACCTACATCCAGAAAATGGGCGTTGACCTCAAGTTGCTGGAGCTTGCCGCCTCGTCCCCGCCCCGCAATTCGATCCGCCGCCTCAGCCCGCGCGAGATCGTCGAACTCAAGGTCGGCTCGGTGGTGACCGGCGTTCCACTGTTTTCCGGCGAGGGAGCCTGGGGGCTGGCGACGGCGGATCGCACGGTGTCACTGTCAACCGGCGGTCTGGCCCGGCGCCCCGGCAAGCCGGATCTGCGCTATGTGCTTGAACTGTCCTGCCATCCTGACACCGGCTTCCTGCGCGCCCGCTTCGAGCAAAGCCCGGTTGTGGCGCCGACAGAAGCCGCCCCGGTCACTCTCTCCCGTGCCGTTCTGGCTTCCGGCGAGACATCGGCCACCCTTGCGGCATCGGGCAAGGACATCATCGCCCTGCCCGCCCGCTTTCCGCGCCTGGCGGCGACCAATGCCGGGCACTGGATCGGCAAGTCGGGGGTCATTGTCGACGATCCCTTGCGCAATCTGCTCGCCCGCCCGGCCGATGGCCTGCGCGTGATGCTCGACGAGGACGAAAACCGCCGCTCCGAGATTGTCATCCCGACCGCATCCTTTGCCAGTGCCGGACGGGCGTTCCTTAACGCCTGCGATGGCCTGCGCAAAGGCGACAAGCCAGTGGAGTGACCAGCGAAAGGCCGGCATCCTACCGGCCCTTGCCGCCCGCCTCGATCGCGTCGAGCGCCTCGACCACGGCATCGAACGTCAGCATGGTGGAGGCATGGCGGGCCTTGTAGTCGCGCACCGGTTCGAGCACACGCAGATCGGTCCATTTGCCGTCGGCCGGCGGCGCTCCGTTTTCCTTCAGCATGCGCCTTACGGTCTCGCGCACGCTCCGCAGTTCGGCCGGGGTCGAGCCGACGATATTGCGCGCCATGATCGACGAGGACGCCTGTCCCAGCGCGCAGGCTTTCACGTCATGGGCAAAGTCGCTGACCTTGCCATCCCTGATTGCCAGATCGACCGTGACGGTCGAACCGCAGAGCCTGGAATGGGCGGTCGCGCTGGCCATCGGCGCGGCGAGCCGGCCAAGCCGCGGAATATTGCCGGCCAGTTCGAGAATCCGCTGGTTGTAGACGTCGTTGAGCATTGCGCGTCCCTGATCGTCTCAGATGTAATCGCTTTTGCGGAGGTTTGCGAGGTCCGCCTTGACAGGTCCGGCCGTCCGGCAGAGACAAGGCGGCATGTGGACCCCGAAAACCCCTTTTGCCCCTCCCGGTGACAAGGTCGAACTGGAGCAAGGCACGCAGCTCACGCCGAAATTCGATGCCGATGGCTTCATTCCGGTGATCGCGCAGGAGGCCGGCAGCGGCCAGGTGCTGATGCTTGCCTACATGAACGCCGAGGCCCTGCGGCGCACCATCGAGACAGGCGAGGCCTGGTATTGGTCGCGCTCGCGCAAGGCCTTCTGGCGCAAGGGCGAGACGTCGGGCAACAGCCAGACGGTGATCGCCATCGCCACCGATTGCGATCAGGACACCCTGCTGGTCACCGTACGCCAGACCGGCCCTGCCTGCCATACCGGGCGCAAGAGCTGCTTCTACCGCACGCTGTCCCGCGCCGGTGACGGAACATTAACGCTGTCCTTCACCGAAACGTCCGGCGGTTAGGCTTTCAGTCACCTGTTGCGCGCAGGCTGGTCCTCGGGTCATCGCATAACCGGACGGTTGCCTGGTCCACAGGTGCGGATCACGACGCCGATCCCGCCCGCCTTGGGGGGAACCGCATGGTGCTGTCGGCGTTGCAGTTTCGACGGAGCGCGGAAGTCGTGTCCACTCCCTTGCCGGAGCCGAAGCCCCAGCCGAAGGGGCCGGTCATCGGCCTTGCCCTTGGCGGCGGCGTCGCCCGCGGATGGGCGCATATCGGCATTCTCAGGGTTCTCGAACGCGAAGGCATTCGCCCGAAGATCGTCACCGGAACCTCGATCGGCGCGGTGGTTGGCGGCTGCTGGGCGACCGGATACCTCGACCAGCTTGAGCTCTTTGCCCGTCGCCTGACCAAGCGCGGCATTTTCAATCTGATGGATTTCTCGCTCTCCGGCTCCGGCCTTGTCGGTGGGCGACGCCTGCGCGAGATGCTGGACGAGGCCCTTGGCGACCGCGCCATCGAGAATCTGCCGACGCGCTTTGCCGCCGTCGCCACCGAATATGGCACCGGCCACGAGATCTGGCTCAAGCGCGGCCATCTCGGCACTGCCGTGCGCGCTTCCTATGCCATCCCCGGCGTGTTCGAGCCGGTGAAGGTCAACGACAAGTGGCTGCTCGACGGCGCATTGGTCAATCCGGTGCCTGTGACCACTGCCCGCGCGCTCGGCGCGACCATGGTGATCGCCGTCAATCTGAATAATGAGCATTTCGGCCGCTCGACCGTGATTTCCGACCGCGTCGCTGAACCGCCACCGGCCGAAACCCCGGATGCGACCGGTCGCTCCGGACTGTTCCGTCCGGTCAAGGACGCGGCGAATGCCGTCTCCTACTACTTCAACGGCCGGCCCTCGACGCCGTCCGGCACGCCGTCCATCGCCTCGGTGATGATCGAAACCATCAACATCACCCAGGACCGCATCGCCCGATCGCGCCTTGCTGGCGACCCGCCCGATGTGATGATCGCGCCCAAGCTCGCGCGGATCGGCCTGTTCGAGTTTCATCGCGCCGATGAGGCAATCGCGCTCGGCGCCGAAGCGGCCGAACGCATGTTGCCGGATCTGCGCGAGGTTTTCGACGCGCTCGCCGCCCGGCAATAATACCAGTGGCCCTCACAACCGGGCCTTCGGCCCTGCTCGGCGTCGCATTCGCTCCTAACCAGCCGCCTGCCAATTGCCCCTAATGGCCAATTGTCAGGGCCGCTGGTATAAAGCGTTTTCAAGCGAAGCGGAACCCGGTTCGCGTCAAGAACATGCGATAAAACAAGATGTTATACCAACGGTCATGGGGTTTGACCGATGGCCGTTGGTTAGGAGCGAATGCGACGCCGGGCCCATGCGAGGAACAGGTCCGAAATTGACTTGTTTCGCCCGAGGCGAACAGGTCAATCCTGAGGACCACCGGTATTAGAGCATGCTTTTGGCGAAATTGCCCACACTTCTCGCAGCATGCTCTAACCTGATGGCCGGTCAGCCGTTGATATAGGCCCTCAGCGCCTCACTCTCGTTGGCGAGTTGTTCGAGACGGGCCTTGACCACGTCGCCGATCGAGATGATGCCATTGAGCTTGCCGTCATGCTCGACCGGCATATGGCGGAAGCGGCCCTTGGTCATCGCCTGCATCACCTGATCGATCGTATCGTCGGCAGCACAGGTCACGACCTTGGCGGTCATGTGTTTTGACACCGGTTCGCTCAGCGCGCCGGCTCCGGACCGGGCCAGCAGCTTGACCACGTCGCGCTCGGAAATGATGCCCTGGATCCTGCGGTCACTGCCAGACACAACAAGTGCCCCGTAGGAGCGGGTGCCAAGCACCGAGACCACATCCGAAACAGGCTGGCCCGGCTCGACGGTGGCGACCTCGCGACCCTTCTGGTTGAGAATATGCGCAACGATCATGCTGTCCCTCCCGATGTGTCCGCGCATTGATGCGGCCATGGCCAGAATTGCCGCCCGCCCGCCATCTGGCAACCGGAATCTTGCTCGCCGGGAGAAGGAACTGCACAGGCTGAAAAGCAAACCCCCGCGCCGGGAGCGAAGCGGCGCGGGGGTCAATTCAATCGGAGCGTCACCAAGGTCTCATACATCTTTCGCAAATGCAAACGGCCGCTGGGCTTAAGGTTAAATTCACCGTCGCCCAAACGTTAACGCCCTTGGCATGCCCTCTGCACGGCGTCGCGGACGACAGCACGCGCCTGACTTCCCCGGAGCATTCCGGCACAAGTCTCTCGCTGCTGTTCCGAAAGAAAACACGACCGAGGCGGCACCATGCGACACCCCGTATCCAAGCACCTGTTTGCCTATTGGCGGCGCCTGCGCGGTCCCCGCCCCGCCCCCGAACGGGCGGATATCAACCCCGCCGATCTTGGCCGCCTGCTGCCCCACATGTTCGTGCTGGAAGGAACCGGCGACGGCGCATTCCGGATCAGGATCGCCGGCTCGCGCCTGTGCGCCTTGTTCGATACCGAGTTGCGCGGCACCGACCTCCAGGCCCTCATGGCCCCGGAAGCAGTGGATGATCTGCGTGACATCCTTGCCATCGTTGCCACCGACCTCAACCCTGTCATCGCCGGAGCCTCGGTACTGCTGATGAACGAGGCACCGGCCGCCGCCGAGTTGCTTTTGTTGCCGCTGCTGCACAGGAGCCAACCGGGCGAGCGGCTGCTGGGCTGTCTGACCTTCGGCGCCGAGCTGCCGCCACCCCGCGTTGCCTGTTTGGGCATCGACATCATCAGCTTCAGGGTGATCGACGACAGCGAGACCCGCTTCCTCCACCCGCCGGAGCCCGAACTGCCCATTCACCTGAGGGGAATGGCGGAACGGCGTGGCCACCTGACCGTTCTGGAAGGCGGGCAGCACCCCTGACGAGAACTGCGCAACAGGCTTAACGGCTTCTTTAACGCTTGGGGACTATTGTTCCGATCAGGAATCACGTCGCTCGTGGTGATTCTGTCGGGAAATCTCGCATGCTGCTGTCCGGTTCAAAGCTAGCCATCAATCCAGTCGAGCAACGCCGCTTCCAGCGCGTGGAGGTGATCCTGCATGGCCGGTTCATGCTGCCCGATCACAGCGAACATGAATGCGTGACGATCGACATGTCGCCCGGTGGCGCACGGCTGCGCACCAGAGCCCATGGCAAGGTCAATGACCGCGTGATCGCCTATCTTGAAACCGTCGGCCGGATCGAGGGGCAGATCGCCCGCCTCACCGAGGACGGTTTTGCCATGACCATCAACGCCACCCTGCGCCGGCAAGACAAGCTCGCCGCGCAGCTGACCTGGCTCGCCAACCGCCATGAACTCGGCCTGCCCGAGGACCGCCGCCACGAACGCTATGTGCCGCGCAACCCGCACGGCCGCCTGGTCACCGCCGGCGGCGCGGAAGTCATGGTCCGCCTCATCGACGTTTCGTTGTCCGGCGCCGCGCTGACGACCGATCTCAGCTTCACCCGCGGCGATCTCGTGATGCTCAACAACACCCCATCCAAGGTGGTGCGCGTGTTTGAACGCGGTATTGCCGTGGAATTCAGCCGCCCGCCGGCCCCCGGAGCGTTCGAGGTCTGACCTCCTCACCTGAGCATTTTCAAGCGAAGTGGCCTCCGGTTCGCGCTAAGAAAATGCAAAAAGCCAAAAGAGAGGGCATTTCAAGCGAAGTGGAATTCGCTGAAAGTGCTCTGGCCCGCCGCCTTCACAGTCCCTCGGACGCGGCCAGTGCGCGCGTCAAGCGATCACCACACTGAGCGCTTGCTCCCCGGACAGGCCTTCTCCCCACAACCTTTGGCTCGATCGACATGAACCCCGCTTCGGCGGGGCTTTTTCATGGTCCCGGCCCGCTTTCTGCCGTGCGCTGCCGCACGATCCCGCACGGCCCCCACTGATGAATCCGCATCAACCCTGACAGGACCCTAAGGGGCACAGCAAAGCCGGGGTTAGGCCAATTGCGACAAGTTGAATCAATTGCTTCACAAAAGCCATTTTCTGCTTTTATTACAACAGCTTATGGATTTCTGGAGCAGGCAGGACGCACCGCTGCCTAGCACCGGAGGCTGCCCATGGTAAGCAAAGCATGAACCGGAACGCTCGAGTCTTCCCGGAAAAATCCAAGTCAATTCAAGAGCATGCAGCCAATCCTCGACCTGACGGTTGGGGAGAGACAAATGTTCGGGAAGCATGCAACCAAGATAGCCAGGTTCGGACTGATCGGCGGGATAATGTTCTGCGTCGGCGCCCAGCTTGCCACGGCCCAGCAAATGGCGATGCATGCACCGCCGGCCGGCGCCGAGACGACGCCCCCGATCGGCTGGGTGGAATTCTGCGAGCGCAGCGGCCGCGAATGCATGGTCGAGGCGCTTCCCGCCGAGATCATTCCGCTCGACGAAACCAGCTGGCGCGAGATTGTGCGCATCAACGCTGCCGTCAACCGCGAGATCACTCCGGTGACCGACATGGAAAACCATGGCGTGATCGAATTGTGGTCCTATCCGACGGATGGCAAGGGCGATTGCGAGGATTTCGTTCTGGAAAAGCGCAAGCGTCTGATGCGGGCCGGCTTTCCGCGTCAGGCGCTGCTCATCACGGTCGTGCGTGACAACAAGGGCGACGGCCATGCCGTCCTGACGGTCAAGACCGACCATGGCGATTTCATTCTCGACAATCAGGCGAGCAAGGTGCTGGCCTGGCACGAGACAGGCTACCGCTTCATCAAGCGCCAGTCGCAGGAGACACCCAATCGCTGGGTCTCGCTTGGCGGCATCGATACGGCGACGGTCGCCGTGTCGCGCCGGCCGCGAATGCGCTGATCGGAATTTCAGGTTCGGTCCTTCCCCACCCTCCCCGTCCCCAGACCGGATCTGAAAAAGGAGCCGGCCCCCGTTCCCCGGGGGGCCGGCTCCGCCCCTTTCTGAGCATGCGAGATGCTCAGCCCAAGAGCCCTTACGACAGCCCGTTTGACCTTGCAGTCCGCACTCAGTTGAGCAGCCGGACCTGGCCCGTGACCAGCAGCGGCTCGCTCGCCCGGATGATTGACAGCAGCACATGACCCGAGGCGAGTGCCCAGGCCAGCGCGACCACCAGGCCGACGGCAAACAGCGCGCCATTCCACCCTGGCCCGGTTCGCCGCAGGGCGGTTTCCCGCAGCACGATCGCCGGCCCGGCCATGATCAGGAACGGCAGCGCCAGCCATCCGAGCCTCACAGACCGCCAGACCAGATCAAAGCCGATGCGCTGACGGGTAAACCCGGCCACCGCCTCGATCAATCCGCCGGCAAACACCAGCCCCGCGAGCATCGTCGCCAGAGCCGACAGCGCATCCCAGCCCATTGTTTCCTTTTGCGATACGCCCTGTGCCGGATTGGCGCAGATTGCGGCGCTCCCTGCCTTTCAGGCCGCCCGTTGCGGAATTCGTGCCAGTAGCGCGAATCGCACAGATCACGCTCTCGCTTTGATGGAACCATCAAAGCGAGAGATAACGTGATCGTTTTCAGGTGGTTGGAGCATGCTTCGGCGATCAACCGGCTTCCACTTGATCGCAGCATGCTCTAGGGTCGCCGCCGTTTCTGGAAAGATGGGTGCATGGTGCGACTGCTCGTCATCAGCTGCATTGCCGGCCTTGCCGCCATCGGCGGAATGCTGGCGCGGCGCATCTATGTCGAGACCCGCCCGCCGTCGGGCCATGCGGTGTTTCACGTCGGATCGCACCGGCTGACCGTGCCCCGCGCCATGGTCCGCAACCTGGATCTTCGCGATGGCGGCGCCGTCAACAGGCTCGATCTGGTGCTGAACTGGCCGGATCTGAGCGGTGCGGCCGGCAACCTCGGCGGCAAGACCGCACCAGCGCTGGTGTTTCTGTCGCTTGAGGATTCGAGCGCCCTGGCCAAGTCGCGCGACGATATCGACCCTGCCGAACGGCCAGTGGAGCTTTATGCGCGCTTTCTCGAGGCGGACGCGGTGACCGGCCCGGCCGGGCTGGTGCAGCGCCGCTTTTCCAGGGGGTCTCCCTACGAGGGCGAGGATCTGTTCATGGCAACACCGGACGAGCGCCAGTTTTCGGCCCGTTGTCCGCGAGGGGCGGCCATTCCGCAGCCGGCCGAACAATGCCTGTGGCAAACCCGTCAGGCCGGCCTGGAACTGCACGTCCGCTTTGCGCCCGCCCTCATTCAGGACTGGCAGCGGCTGACCTCTGCCATCCGGGCTCTGGCAAGCGTGCTGCGGACACAGCCGCCAGCCCGGCCGTGAAACAGCCTATTCGAGATCGGTATCCAGAATGGCCATGGTGAAATTGTAGGACAGGTCCCCGTCCTCCTTGTCCTCATGGACAAGACCGATGAATTCCTCGCCGATGAACACCTCGGCCGAATCCTTCTTTCTGGCGCGGGCCATCAGCCGGATGTTGGCATTGTTGAAGGTGCGGCGCAGATAGCTTTCCACGCGCTGGATGTCCGGCTTCTCCAAGGCTGTCTCCCCGTGTTGGCGCCTGATCGGCAGGCCCGTCCTTGCCACGTTGCGCGGCGCCGTTCAAGCCATCCTCAGATGCCGGGATCACCGTGCAGGATCTGATCCATCAGCCGTGACGGTTCGGCACAACCCGAATCGCCGACGATGCGGGCCGGCACTCCGGCCACTGTCTTGTTGTGCGGCACATCCTGCAGCACCACCGACCCGGCGGCGACGCGCGCGCAATGGCCGACCTCGATATTGCCCAGGATCTTGGCCCCTGCCCCGATCAGCACGCCATGGCGGATCTTGGGATGGCGGTCGCCATGTTCCTTTCCGGTTCCGCCCAGCGTGACGCCCTGCAGGATCGACACATTGTCCTCGATCACCGCCGTCTCGCCAACGACCAGTCCGGTAGCGTGATCGAAGAACACGCCCTTGCCGATCCGCGCCGCCGGGTTGATGTCGACCTGGAACACGTTCGACGAGCGGCTCTGCAGATAGAGTGCGAAATCGCCCCGCCCCTTGCTGCGCAGCCAATGCGTCAGCCGATGCGTCTGCAACGCCTGAAAGCCCTTGAAATAAAGGATCGGCTCGATCAGCCGGTCGCAGGCCGGATCACGATCGAGGACGGCCATGATGTCCATGCGCAGCCACTGGCCGAGGTCCGGCTGGGCCGCGAACATTTCCTCGAACGCCTGGCGAATCAACGCGCCCGACAGGTCGTCATGATCGAGCCGCGATGACACACGTTGCGCCATTGCTGCTTCCAGCGAGGGCTGATGCAGGATATTGGACAGCACCAGGCCGGCCATTTCCGGCTCGGCCTTCAGAACCGCCTCGGCCTCAAGACGCACCCGCCTCCATACCGGATCGACCGGCGCCACATTGGCCTTCAGCCCATGCACATTGGCAGACATGCACCACCTCGCTGCTCGCCGATCGCAGAACCCGACATAGGCGCCAAACCGACCGGAAACGAGACCTATCACAGAAATGTTGACAATGCCTCGTGCGCGCTCCTGCCAGCCCGGCGCTCAGGATGCGGACGCGGCCCCTGTCCGTCCGCATGCCAGCCACCCGCCGGAGAGCCGGCCTGATACCAGTGGCCCTTACAAATTGACCTGCCGGTCATTTCCCGGGCCGTCCCTCGCAACCGGGCCTTCGGCCGTGCTCGGCGTCGCATTCGCTCCTGACCAGCGGCCCTGACAATGGCCCCTGACGGTCAATTGTCTGGACCACTGGTATGATTCGATACTTCAACGACCGGAATCATCACCTGAAGAAGGCGGAATCAGAATCACAGCAAGTCTCGCCAAGCCATTGACCGGCAACGGGTCAGGGCTCCTTCTTGAGATGATTGTCGAAGAAGGCAATGACCGCCTTGCGATGGGTGATGTCCCCTACCGCGACATTGTGATCGCGCCCTTCGATGTCGAAGGGGACAGCGTTCTGCATCACGTCGGTCAGCCGCCGCGCGTCGCCGGCGATCGGGTCGTTGGTGCCGACGGCCACGATGGTCGGGGTGGCGATCATGCGGACATGTTCGAGCGGCATGGTCTGGCGCGAGCCCCGGATGCAGGCCGCCAGCGCCCTGAGATCGGAGCCGGTCATCTCGGCGAAAGCACGGAACATCCGGCCCATCGGGTCCTCGATGGCGTTGAGGCCGGGAGCCTCCAGCGCCTCGGCGATGCTTTGCGGCAGGCCGATGCCATCGACCAGCCGGTATCCGAGCCCGCCCATCGCCAGCACGCGCACCAGCCGTGGATGGGCGCGGGTGAGAAAAGCGGCGATGCGCGCCCCCATGGAATAGCCGATGACGCCGGCCCCTTCGATACCGAGATGGCCAAGCAGCGCTGCCGCATCGTCCGCCATGAGGAATGTGGTGTACTCGGCCGGATCGTAGAGTTTGTCGGACAGGCCATGGCCGCGATTGTCGAGGGCGATCACCCGGTATCCGGCATGGGTCAGCGAGCGGACCCATTGCGTCGCGACCCAGTTGACCGAATGGTTGGAGGCAAAGCCGTGGATCAGCAGAACCGCCGGCCCGCTGCCTTCATGGGGCGGCACGTCGATATAGTTGAGTCCTACGCCCTTATGAACGAACCTGTGCATTTCCCCTCCGGCTCTTGCAGGATCGTTGCCTGACACGAAACTCCTGTCCGGCTCAAGCCTGTCGCCATTCCGACACTTGGCAAATAGTCCCGCCTGCAGACAAGGCCTCTAGGAATCCGCGTCCGGAATGGCTAGAGGTGAACGCACCTTTTCGCACACCCGGACTGAAGCGCCATGGCTCATCACGCGATCCCGCATTTTCACAACGACTCCGGCGTTGCCGTCATTGAGATCGCCGCCAGGGAATTCATGTGCATCGGCGCCAAGCCGCCGTTCGACCATCCGCATGTCTTTCTCGACATGGGCGCCGACAACGAAATCATCTGCCCTTATTGCTCGACGCTGTTCCGTTATTCCAAGGCGCTGCACGGCACCCAGTCGCAGCCGCCCTCCTTGTGGACGGATGCGGCTTGAGGAGATGCAGCCATGGCCAGCCAACGCCATGCGGTCATCGCCGGGGCCGGCATCGGCGGGTTGACGGCAGCGCTCACCCTCGCCCGTGCCGGATGGACGGTCGACGTTTTCGAACAGGCCCACAAGCTTGAGCCGGTTGGCGCCGGCGTGCAGCTTGGTCCCAATGCCACCCGCATTCTCTACGATCTCGGGCTTGAGGCTGCCTTGGCCGAAACCGCTGTTGCGACCGAACAGCTGATCGTCCGCACCGGCCTCGACGGGCGCCGGCGCAATGGCATGCGCCATACCGGTGAGGCGGTGCGACGCTGGAATGCGCCGTTCCTGGTCATTCACCGCGGCGATCTGCAGATGACGCTGCTGGCAGCGGCTTCGGCCACACCGGGCGTCACCATCATGCTCGGCCAGCGGCTGGAGGATATCAGCGAGCGCACCGGCAGGACGATGGCCAGCTTTTCCAAGTATGGCGAGGTCACCGAAATTGACGCCGATCTGATCGTCGGCGCCGATGGCGTCTGGTCAAAAGCCCGCAGCCATGTCGGCCTGACCGGCCCCACCAACTTTTCCGGATCGGTTGCCTGGCGTACGGTGGTTCCGGCCGAAGCCGTGCCCGAGGCGATGCGGGCGCGCAATACCAACCTGTGGCTTGGGCCCGGCGCCCATGTCGTCCATTATCCGGTTCAATCCGGCCGCACCATCAACATCGTCGCGGTTGTCGATGATGGCTGGCGCGAGCGCGGCTGGTCGGAATCGGGCGATATTTCCTGGATCAATCGTCGCTTCATCGATTGGCACAAGGACCTGCGGACGCTGATTGGCAGCGCCGAGCACTGGCTGCGCTGGTCGCTGTTCGACCGCCCGCCAGAGCCGAAATGGTCGCGCGGCATCATCACCCTGCTGGGCGATGCGGCGCATCCGATGCTGCCGTTCCTGGCTCAGGGCGCCGCGCAGGCAATCGAGGACGCCGCCGCCCTTGCCGCAGCTTTGGCCGACACGCCGGACGTTGCGGCCGCGCTGCGCAACTATGAACGCCGCCGCATTCCCCGCACCGCGCGGGTTCAGAAGCTGTCGCACCGTCAGCGGCGCATCTATCACGCCTCAGGCCCGCTTGCCACGGCGCGCGACATTGCCATGGGCCTGATGGGCGAGAAGGGGCTGGCCGACCGTTTCGACTGGCTCTATCGCGAAGATCCCTGAGCCGGCGGACGGCTTCCACTTAATCGCAGCATACTCTAGCCTGACAATTCTTAGGTCTATAATGATGACGGCGAGAGCCGTGGCCCGTGACCGATTCGCCGCACCCTGACGCCCCGCCCGAGACCACCCGCCAGCGCATGGTCGCGATTGTGCTGGTGATGGGCGCTGTATTGATGTTCACCATCATCGATGCCTCCGCCAAGTGGCTCAACCCGCGCATCGGTGTCCTGGAAACCGTCTGGCTGCGGTATGTCGTGGCCTTTCTGTGGACCCTGCCGTTCCTCAATCCGTGGAGCGTTCCCGGATTGCTGCACAGCGAGAAGCCGGTTCTCCAGGCGCTGCGTGGCTTTCTGCTGCTGGCGTCGACGGCGCTGAATTTCATCGCTCTGCAATACCTGCAACTGGCCCAGACGGTGTCGATCGCCTTCATGGCGCCGCTGATGGTCTCGCTGCTGGCTGGCCCCATTTTGGGGGAATGGGCCGGACCACGGCGTCTTGCGGCGATCATCGTCGGCTTTGTCGGCGTCCTGATCATGACACGCCCCGGTTCCGGCGTGTTTCACCCGGCGGCGATTCTGTCGCTGTTGTCGATGACGAGCTATTCCATCATCCTGCTGATGACCCGCCGCCTCCAGGCCACCGACAGTCCGGAGACCACGATTTTCTATACGTCGCTGTTCGGTTCGCTGGTGCTGATGCCGCCGGCATTGATGCTCTGGTCCTGGCCGACAGGGGCGCTGGAATGGCTGGCGATCGCCATGCTCGGCTTTGGCGGCGCGCTCGGCCACTGGATGCTGATCCAGGCCCAGCGCCGCACCGAGGCGCCGGTGCTGGCGCCGTTTCTCTATACGCAGATCATCTGGATGACCCTGGCCGGCTATCTGGTGTTCGGTGATGTTCCGGACCGCTGGACCTTGGTTGGCGGAACCGTCGTCATCGCCTCCGGGCTCTACCTTCTGCACCGCGAACGGGTCCGCGCCCGCGAACGGGCGGCCGGGCGCCTGCCCTGACAGCGAAAAGGGGGCCTTGCGCCCCCTCCGTCTGGTTCAAGCCTGCGCGATCCGCAGCGTCCGCCATCAATTGCAGACGCGCATGCGCTCGGATTTGACGAAATTGCCCTTGCGGTCGAACAGTTCGACACTTCGCACCGAACAGGTCTCGCGTGCCGAAGCGCGATGATAGGTCGTCGAACCGGTCGGCTCGCGATCCACCGCTTGCGCTGCCGGCGCGCTCTGCGACTTGC
The DNA here is from genome assembly GCA_035436995.1 of Beijerinckiaceae bacterium. Lineage (GTDB taxonomy): Bacteria > Pseudomonadota > Alphaproteobacteria > Rhizobiales > Beijerinckiaceae > JAIUNP01. The sequence goes on along the minus strand of DAOMXG010000009.1, from coordinate 11,970 downwards.
CGAGCATGTAGCCGCCCACCGCTCCGGCGGCGAGCCCCACCGCGCCGCCGGTCAGCAGCGCCTTGTTCTTGCCGCTCTTGGCCATGGCTTGTCCGGAGGCGCCCATCAGGCAGGCAGCGAGAACGGCGACCGGAATCATCGACTTGTGCAACATGATACTCACCCAACCTTGCGCCGGACCGGGTCCCCGCACGCGAAACTGAACAATCGGCCTGTTGCTCGCCCTGCATCGAGGCCGTCCCTGTTGCGACTGTCGCGTCAAAGTCTTGCAAAGCGCTTAAGCTTTGGGAAACCCTGACCGGGCCTGCGTTCATGGTTAATGAGCGGTTGATTGACCGGCAATATATCTGCCAGCCTCAAGAAAAAGGGGCCGCAACGCCCCTATTTGTGAGCGAAATGTTTAGAGCACTTTCAGTGAATTCCAATTCACAGAAAGTGCTCTATCTTTTTGTTTTTTCGCATTTTCTTAACGCGAACCGGAATCCACTTCGCTTGAAAATGCTCTAGTGTGGCTATTTTCCGGTGGCAGCCGCCACCGCCCGCCGCGCCATCACGCCGATCAGATGGGCGCGATACTCGGCCGAGGCATGGATGTCGCTATTGAGCCCCTTGGCCGGATGGCTCTTGCCCTCCAGCGCCTTGGCCGAGAACCGGGCCGCCAGCGCCTTCTCCGCCTCCGCCCAGCGGAACACGCCATCCGCACCGGCACCGGTCACCGCCACGCGCACCTCGCCGCCACGCTTGGACACCGCCACGCCGACCATCGCATAGCGCGAGGCCGGGTTGGAGAACTTGGCATAGGCGAATTTGCCCCCCGTCGGGAACGACACCTTGGTGATGATCTCGCCCTCGTCCAGAGCTGTGGAGAACAGCCCGGTGAAGAACTCATCCGCTGCGATCTTGCGCTTGTTGGTATGGATGGTCGCCCCCAGCGCCAGACAGGCCGCCGGATAATCGGCCGCCGGGTCGTTGTTGGCGATGGAGCCACCGATGGTGCCGCGATTGCGCACCGCCGGATCGCCGATATTGCCGGCCAGCGCCGCCAGGCCCGGCAGCGCCGCGATCACATCGGCATTGGTCGCCACATCGGCATGACATGTCATGGCGCCGATGACCACATTGCGCCCTTTGCGCACCACTCCGGCGAGGTCGGCCAGAGCGCCGAGATCGACGATATGGCTCGGGCTCGCCAGCCGGTTCTTCATCGTCGGCAGCAGCGTGTGGCCGCCTGCCAGCAACCGGGCGTCCTCATGCTTGGCGATCAGCGCCGCCGCTTTCCTGAGGGAGGCCGGACGGTGATATTTGAAAGCATACATGGAAAAGTGCTCCTGCAAGATCCCTGGCGCGATCCCCTCTCCCCGCTGGCGGGGAGAGGGCTAGGGTGAGGGGCTTATCGCCTGACCCCTCATCCGGCCTTCGGCCACCTTCTCCCCGCGGGGCGGGGAGAAGAAACAATTATTCCGCCGCCTGCTTGCGTGCCTTGTGCGCCGCACGCCACACTTCCTGCGCGGTCGCCGGCATGCGAACATCCTCATGGCCGAGTGCATCGGTAATGGCATTGATGACCGCCGGCGGCGCCGCGATCGCTCCGGCCTCGCCGCAGCCCTTGATGCCGAGCGGGTTCGACGGGCACGGAGTGACCACCGTATCCACCTTGAACGACGGCAGGTCGTCGGCACGCGGCATGTGGTAGTCCATGTAGCTCGCCGTCAGGAGCTGGCCGTTCTCGCCATAGACGGCCCCTTCGCACAGCGCCTGCCCGATGCCCTGGGCGATGCCGCCATGCACCTGGCCTTCGACGATCATCGGGTTGATGACATTGCCGAAATCGTCGACCGCGGTCCACCGCTCCACTTTCGTCACACCGGTCTCGGGGTCGATCTCGACCTCGCAGATATGCACGCCGGCCGGGAAGGTGAAGTTGGTGGGATCATAGAACGCCCCCTCCTTCAGCCCCGGCTCAAGCTGCGCTCCGGTGAACTTGTGGGCGATATAGGCCTGCAACGCCACCGATCCGAAGTCGATGCTCTTGTCGGTGCCCTTGACGCTGAACTGCCCGTTCTTGAAGTCGATATCGGTCTCGGACGCTTCCAGCACATAGGCGGCGACCTTCTTGGCTTTTGCCTCGATCTTGTCGAGCGCCTTGGCAATCGCCGTCATGCCGACCGCGCCGGAACGCGAGCCGTAGGTGCCCATGCCCATCTGCACCTTGTCGGTATCGCCATGGACGATCGCCACATTGTCGATCGGAATGCCGAGCCGGTCGGAGACAAGCTGGGCAAAGGTGGTCTCATGCCCCTGCCCGTGACTGTGCGATCCGGTGAGGATTTCCACCGTGCCGATCGGATTGACGCGCACCTCGGCCGATTCCCACAGGCCGACGCCGGCGCCGAGCGAACCAACCGCCTGGCTGGGCGCGATGCCGCAGGCTTCGATATAGGCCGAATAGCCCAGGCCGCGCAGCTTGCCCTTGCGCCCGCTGTCGCGCCGGCGCCTGGCAAAGCCCTTCACGTCGGCCAGTTCCATAGCCTTTTTCAGCGCGGCGTTATAGTCGCCGGCGTCGTAGCACATGATCACCGGCGTCTGGTGCGGGAACTTGCGGATGAAGTTCTTGCGCCGGAACGCCGCCGGGTCCTGCCCGGTCTGGCGCGCGCCGATTTCCATCAGCCGCTCGATGACAAAAGTGGCCTCCGGGCGGCCGGCGCCGCGATAGGCATCGACCGGCGCGGTGTTGGTGTAGATGCCCTCCACCTCGCAATAGATCGCCGGAATATCATACTGGCCCGACAGCAGCGGCGCGTAGAGGTAGGTCGGCACCGACGACGAGAAAGTCGACAGATACGCGCCGAAATTGGCCTTTGTCGAAACCCGCACGCCGGTCACCTTGCCGCCTTCGTCGATCGCCATCTCGGCATGGGTGACATGATCGCGGCCATGGGCGTCGGACAGGAATGATTCGATCCGCTCGCCCGTCCATTTCACCGGCCGGCCGACCTTGCGCGCCGCCCACAGGCACACCGTCTCCTCGGCATAGATGAAAATCTTCGAGCCGAACCCGCCGCCGACATCAGGCGCGATCACCCGCAACTTGTGCTCGGGCGCGATGCCGATGAATGCCGACAGCACCAGCCGCGCCACATGCGGATTCTGGCTGGTGGTATAGAGCGTCAGCGCATCGTTACCCGCGTCATAGTCGCCGATTGCGGCGCGCGGCTCCATCGCATTGGGGATCAGCCGATTGTTGACCAGATCGAGCTTGACGACATGCCTGGCAGCCTTGAACGCCGCATCGGTCGCTGCCTTGTCGCCGAGATGCCAGTCATAGACGCGGTTGCCGGGGCAATTGTCATGAATGAGCGCCGCGCCCTTCTTGCGCGCGGCGGACACATCCGCCAGCGCCGGCAGCACATCATAGTTGACCTTGACCTTCTCGGCCGCGTCCTTGGCGATGTCGAGCGTCTCGGCGATGACGACCGCCACATGGTCGCCGACATAGCGCACCTTGCCCTGCGCCAGCGCCGGATGCGCGCCGGCGGCCATGGGCGAGCCATCCTTGTTGTGGATCATCCAGCCACAGATCAGCCCGCCGACCTTGTCGGCAGCGATGTCATCGCCGGTATAGATCGCCAGCACGCCCGGCACTTTCAGCGCTGCCTTCAGGTCGATGGACTTGATCGCCGCATGGGCATGCGGCGAGCGCAGGAAATAGGCGTAGGTCTGGCCGGGGCGGTTGATATCGTCGGTGTAATTGCCCTTGCCGGTGATGAAGCGGAAGTCTTCCTTGCGTTTGACGGAAGCTCCGATGCCTGTGGCACTCATGACGTCCCCTCCCGAGGGATGAATGGCTGGATCAGACTGATAAGGCACGATGGCAGGCGGGCTCAGGCGACCTTCTTCTTGCCCTTGCCCATCGCCCGCGCCCCGGCGTCGACCGCCTTGACGATGTTGTGGTAGCCGGTGCAGCGGCAGATATTGCCTTCGAGTTCCTCGCGGATGGTCGCCTCGTCGAGGTCGTGCCCCTTGCGATTGACCAGATCAACCGCTGTCATGATCATCCCCGGCGTGCAGAATCCGCATTGCAACCCGTGATGATCGCGGAACGCCTCCTGCATCGGGTGCAACTGCTGCCCGTTGGCCAGCCCCTCGATGGTGACGACATTGGCGCCCTCGCAGGACAGCGCCAGCGCGGTGCATGCCTTCACCGCCTTGCCATCGACATGAACGACGCAGGCGCCGCACTGGCTGGTGTCGCAGCCGACATGCGTGCCCGTCAGCCTCAGCGTCTCGCGCAGGAACTGCACCAGCAGCGTGCGCGGATCGATGTCTGCGGATACAGCTTTTCCATTCACCGTCATCGAGACAGTGGCCATAGGGTGTTCCTCCTCGATGCGTCCGGCCCGGTCTGCCCAAAGCGTGGCCGGCACGTGTCTTTCGGCATCACGCCTGCCAGTGAAGGGACGCACACGCCGTTGGTCAGCGAGATTGGCCCGCCCCTTGAAACCGGTCAAGAGCCAACCCGGCCCTCTGTCGCAATGACAAACGAAAAACTCAGCCTCCGTTCAGCTAGCCGATGGTTAACTCACCATCAACGTCAGGCCGAGTGTTCGGTTCTGCCTGTGATGGGCCCTGAGGAGGATGCCATGACCCCTGTGAAGAAGCTTGCTGCGGTTGCGATTGCCTCGCTCACGCTCGCCACCACTTTCGCCACCAGCGCCGAGGCGCAGTATCGCCGCCATGGCTGGGGCCCGCGGCCCGGCCCGGTCTATGTGAACCGTCACCGCGGTTTCCGCGGCGCTCCGCTGGCGGCCGGTCTGCTCGGCAGCGCGGTGATCGGCTCGATGCTGATGGCAACCCGCCCGGCCTATGCCGCGCCGGTCTATCAGGACGAATGCTACCGCGAATATGTCGGCCGCGACCGTTACGGCCGGCGCCTGTATCAGACCGTCTGCTACTGATCCGGCACAACTGGATTGCTGCATGCGGCCCCGCTCCGGCGGGGCCGTTCAGGATTCTGTCCAGCGCGCGGCGGCGCTGTCGTCCTCGTCGCGCGCTTCGACCCATCCGCCCTCGGACCCGTCAACGCCGTGCTCCTTCTTCCAGAACGGCGCGCGCGTCTTGAGAAAGTCCATGAGAAATTCAGCCGCCTCGAACGCAGCCCGCCGATGCGCCGAGGTTGTCACCACCAGCACGATCTGGGCGCCTGGGGCGATTCGCCCGTGGCGGTGGATCACGCTCAGCCCGGTCAGCGGCCAGCGCCGCACCGCATCCTCCGCGACCCGTGTCATTTCCTCTTCGGCCATGCCCGGATAATGTTCGAGTTCGAGCGCGGCGAGCCGCCCTTCCTCGCTGCGGCAAAGGCCGGTGAAGGTCACAACCGCGCCGATATCCATCCGCCCTTCGGTGAGGCGCCGCACTTCGGCTGCGGCGTCGAAATCCTCCGCCTGCACACGGATGCGAAGCGGCACGGCCATCGCTCAGCCCCCGGTCATCGGCGGGAAAAAGGCGATCTCCCGCGCGCCGGTCACCGGCTGATCGGCCCTGGCATGGCTGCGATCGAGCGCCACGCGAATGAACGGCGCCTTTTCGAAGGCATGGGCATAGCGCTCGCCCCGCCTCTGCTGCCAGGCCAGCAGGTCTGCAACCGTCCGCACGTCGGCGGGCAGTTCAACCTCTTCCTCGGACAGGCCGATCCGCTCGCGCACCCAGGCGAAATAGACGAGCTTCATGACGCCTTTTCATCCTCTTCCAGAATATGGCGGATGCCCGCCCTGAAATAATCAAAGCCCGTATACAGTGTCAGAACAGCGGCAAGCCATAGCAGCGCCAGCCCGATGTTGATCGTCCATCCGGCCGGCAGCAGGCTGTCGCCTGCATCTCCGGCGATCAGAAAGCCCAGCGCCACCAGTTGCGCCGTGGTTTTCCACTTGGCCAGCCGCGATACCGGCACCGAAACGCGGACCTCGGCGAGGAATTCGCGCAATCCCGACACCAGAAACTCGCGGCACAGGATGACAATGGCCGCCCAGACCGAATAGCTATGGATATCGCCGGTATGGACCAGCATCAGCAGCACCGAGCCGACCAGCAGCTTGTCGGCCACCGGATCGAGCATCCGCCCCATGGACGATTGCTGTTCCCAGATTCTGGCCAGATAGCCATCGAGAAAGTCGGTGATGCCGGCCACGATATAGATAGTGAGCGCGGTCCAGCGCACCCAGTCATCCTTCGGCCAGAACAGACATGCCACCACCACCGGCACCGCGGCGATGCGGCCGTAGGTGAGAATGTTCGGCAGGTTGAACGGATTGCGGCGTGCCGAGGTCATCGTAGCTGGGTTGGATCGGAGACTAGATGGCGGCACCGGAGCATACCGGCGCCAAAGCCGTCAACCGCCAACCGCCGGTCTCAACCTTGTTTTTCATGGAAGAAATCGTAGACCGCGCGCGCCGTCGCTTCGTTGATGCCCGGCGTGCGCATCAGATCCTCGAGCGACGCCCGGCTGACAGCCTTGGCCGTGCCGAAATGCAGCAGCAGCGCCCGCTTGCGGCGGGGGCCGACGCCGGGCGCTTCATCGAGCGGATTTGCGACCATCTCGCGCTTGCGCTTGGCCCGATGCGTGCCGATGGCGAATCGATGCGCCTCGTCGCGCAGCCGCTGGATGAAATACAGCGCCGGATCGCGCGGGCTGAGCCGGAACGGCGGCCGCCCGGCCACATGGAACACTTCCCGCCCCGCATCACGATCCGGTCCCTTGGCGACACCGACCAACGGCACGTCGGTCACCCCGATCTCCGCCAGCGCGCCGCGCACCGCCGCAAGCTGGCCCTCGCCGCCGTCGATCAGCACCAGATCCGGCCAAGGCGGAAAGCTCTCCTCCTCCGCCCCCTGCTGGCGCGGGGCCTCCTTCAGCAAGCGTGAAAACCGCCGCGTCAGCACCTCGCGCATCATCCCGTAATCGTCGCCGGGCGTCAGCTCCTCGGATTTGATGTTGAAGGTGCGGTAATGGGTTTTCATGAACCCCGCCTCGCCGGCAACGATCATCGCGCCGACAGCGTTGGTGCCCATGATGTGGGAATTGTCGAACACGTCGATTCGGCGCGGCGGCTTGTCGAGGCTGAACGCCTCGGCCAGGGCGGCCAGCAGCTTGCGCTGGCCGGCACTGTCGGCGAGCTTGCGCGCCAGCGCTTCGCGGGCATTGCGTCCGGCATGGTCGACAAGATCCTTCTTCTCGCCACGCCTGGGATGGACGACCTCGACCTTGCGCCCTGCCCGCGCCGACAACGCTTCGCCGATCAGGGCGGCATTCTCGATGGCGTGGCTGGTGAGCACCAGCCTTGGTGCCGGCCGCTCGTCGTAGAACTGGCTGACGAAGGCATCGAGCACTTCGGCCGGCGCCATCGACCGGTCGGCCCGCGGAAAGAAGGCACGGTTGCCCCAGTTCTGGAAGGTGCGGAAGAAGAACACCTCGACGATGAACTGCCCGGCTTCCTCATGGATGGCGAACACATCCGCCTCCTCCACCTCGCGCGGGTTGATGTCCTGGCTTGCCTGCACCGCCGAGAGCGCCGCCAGCCGGTCGCGATAGCGTGCGGCGCGCTCGAATTCGAGGTCATCGGAGGCCGCCTGCATTTCCGCAGCTATCCGTTGCTTGACCGCCACTGACCGCCCCGACAGGAACTGCCGCGCCTCATCAACCAGCCCGGCATAATCGGCGATGCCGATCTCGCCGGTGCAGGGGGCGGCGCAGCGCTTGATCTGGAACAGCAGGCAGGGGCGCGTGCGATTGTCATAGTAGCTGTCGGTGCAGGTGCGCAGCAGGAAGGCGCGCTGGAGGGCATTGACCGTCCGCCCCACCGCCTGGGCCGAGGCGAACGGCCCGAAGTAATTGCCCTTGCGGTTGCGCGCGCCGCGATGCTTGACGATCTGCGGCGCCGGATGATCCCCGGTGATCAGGATATAGGGAAACGACTTGTCGTCGCGCATCAGCACATTGAAGCGCGGCTTCAACTGCTTGATATAGTTGGTTTCGAGCAGCAGCGCCTCGGCTTCCGTCTCGGTGGTGACGAACTCCATCGAGGCGGTGGCGGCGATCATCCGCTGGATGCGGTTGGAATGGCCAACACCGCGCGTGTAGCTGGCGACGCGCTTTTTCAGCGAGCGTGCCTTGCCGACATAGAGCACGCCGCCATCGGCCCCAAGCATGCGATAGACGCCGGGATCATTGGGGAGCGTTTTGCAGAAGCGCCGGATGACGTCGACGCCAAGCCCATAGGCATCGGCGCTGGCCTCGCCGGCCTCCTCCGGCTCCGGCAGGGCCTCCTCGGTGTCGTCGGTTTCCGGCTCGTCGGGCGGCAGATCGTCGTTCGGGCGTCCCATGGCAGCAGAGATAGGTGTTTTGTTTTCCCTGCGGAAGCGCGAACTCAGCCGCCCTTCACCGCCTCGGCGAATTTGGCGAAGAACTGATCGGCCAGTTTCTTGGCGACGCCATTGATCAACCGCGCGCCGAGCTGGGCGATTTTTCCGCCGACATGCGCCTCGACCTCGTAGGTGAGCGTGGTTCCCTCCGCGATGGGCGCCAGCCTGACCGTTGCACCGCCCTTGGCGAAGCCGGCAATTCCCCCCTCGCCTTCGCCGCTGATCCGGTAGCCGTTCGGCGGATCGAGATCGGTCAGGCTGACTTTGCCGCGGAACTTGGCATTGACCGGCCCGATCTTCAGCTTCACCTCGGCCCGGTAACCTTCATCGATCGACCCTTCAAGGCTCTGGCATCCGGGAATGCAGACCCGCAGCACCTCCGGATCGTTGAGCTTCGCCCAAGCGGTCTCGCGGCTGGCCGGCAGATCCACCGTTCCGGTCATCGTCATTGCCATGGTGCGTCCCCTCAGTGGCAAAGCGGCTTGCGGCGCCGCATCTGGTCGCTAGTCTGGACCAAACCTGCACCTTGGGGAAGGAGGCGAATGGCAATGCCGGGCATTTATGGCGAACTGTTTTCCGACGCCGCGATGACGGATCTGTTTTCCGACCGGGCGACGCTGCAGGGCATGCTCGATTTCGAGGCAGCCCTGGCGCGCGATCAGGCCAGCGACGGAATCATTCCCGAAAGCGCGGTTGCGCCGATCGCCGCCGCCGCCCGCGCCGACCTCTACGACATCGCCGACATCGGCCGGCAGGCAACATTGGCGGGCAATCCGGCGATTCCCATGGTGCGGCTGCTGACCGAGCGGGTGGCAGCCGCCGATCCGGAAGCCGCCCGCTGGGTGCACTGGGGCGCCACCAGCCAGGATGCCATCGACACCGGGCGGCTGATCCAGATCGCCGGAGCGCTGCGATTGATCGAGGCGCGAATCGACCGGCTCGCCGCCATCCTCGCCCGCACCGCAGACCAGCATCGCCGCACCGTCATGGCCGGCCGCACGCTGCTGCAGCAGGCGCTGCCGGTGACGTTCGGCCTGAAAGCGGCCTATTGGCTGGATGCGCTGCTCGGTCATGCCGCCGCGCTCTCCCGTATCGCCCCGGCCGCCAGCCTCCAGCTCGGCGGCGCGGCGGGCACACTCGCCTCGCTCGGGGACAAGGGCCCGGCGCTGCAGGAGCGGATGATGGGGTTTGACCTCGCCGTGCCGTGGCATGCGACCCGCCAGGCGCTGCTGCGCCAAGGGGCCGAACTCGGCCTGCTCACCGGCACGCTCGGCAAGATCGGCCGCGATGTCACGCTGCTGATGCAGACCGAGATCGGCGAGGTGAGCGAAGCCGCCGCCGAGGGCAAGGGCGGCTCGTCCACCCTCCCGCACAAGCGCAATCCGGTGCAGAGCGTTGCCCTGACCGCCATCGCCACCCGCACCCCGGGGCTCGTCGCCACCCTGCTCTCTGCCATGGTGCAGGAGCATGAGCGCGCTGCCGGCGCCTGGCAGGCGGAATGGCAGACCCTGCCCGATCTGTTCATCCTCGCCGGCGCCGCACTGGCCCATGCCGTGGCGCTGATCGACGGACTCGGCGTCGACAAGGCACGGATGCGCGACAATCTCGACCGAACCGGCGGCCTGATCCTGTCCGAACGGGTCGCCATGGCGCTCGGCGAGGTCATGCCGCGCATCGAGGCCAAAGCCCGCGTCGAGGCGGCCTGTGCGATCGCCATCAGCGAACGGCGCCCGCTGCGCGATGTGCTGGCAGCGGATGCCGTCATTGCCGCCCATCTCGACGGGGCGGCGCTCAGCCGGCTGTTCGATCCCGCCACCTATCTTGGCGCCAATGATGCGGTCATCGACCGCGTGCTGGCGCTGCACCGCCTGCATATTGCCCGCTGAAGGGAAGGAGGCCCGCCGATGCCGATGCTGACAATCGGGAACGAAGCGTTTCACTATCAGCTGGAGGGGCCGAAAGGCGCCCCGGTGCTGATGCTGTCCAATTCGCTCGGCACCGATCTGACGATGTGGAACACCCAGGCCGCCGCATGGTCGCAGAGCTTCCGCGTGTTGCGCTATGACAGCCGCGGCCACGGCCGCAGCACCGCCCCGGCCCGGCCCTATTCCATCGCCGAACTCGGCCGCGACGCGCTGGCGATCATGGATGCGCTCAAACTCGACAGGGTGCATTGGTGCGGCCTGTCCAAGGGCGGCATGGTCGGGCAATGGCTGCTCACCAACGCAAGGGATCGAATCGGCAAGTCGGTGCTCGCCAACACCGCCTCGCGCATGGGACCGCCGGAGCTGTGGAACACCCGCATCCGCACCGTGACGGCAAGCGGCTTGGGCGCCATCGCCGATACCACGCGCGAACGCTGGTTCTCGCCGAAAGCCCGCGCCTCTGCCAATCCGGAGATCGACCGCATCATCGAAACGTTCCGTTCGGTGCCGGTCGCCGGCTATTGCGGTTGCTGCGCGGCCATCCGCGACATGGACCAGCATTGGTCGATCCGCTCGATCGCCAATCCGGTTCTGGTCATCATCGGCAAGCACGACCCGGCCACCCCGCCCGCTGCCGGTGAGCATATCGCCCGCTCAATCCGCGGCGCAAAGAAGAAGCTGCTGGATGCCGCTCACCTCTCCAACATTGAACAGCCCGCCGCCTTCACCCGCGCGGTCGCGGAGTTTCTCGCATGAGCGATGATTCGTCCCGCCACGCCGCCGGAATGAGCGTGCGCCGTGCCGTCCTCGGCGATGCCTGGGTCGACCGCGCCAATGCCAGGCTGACCCCGTTCAACCGCGAATTTCAGGATCTCATCACACGCTATGCCTGGGGCGAGATCTGGACCCGGCCCGGCATGGACCGCACGACGCGCTCCTGCTGCGTGCTGTCGATGATGATCGCGCTGGGTGCGTGGGAGGAATTCCGCCTGCATGTCCGCGCCGCCTTCAACAACGGCCTCGACCGCGACGCCATCAAGGAAGTGATCCTGCAGGCCGCCATCTACTGCGGCGTGCCCAAGGCCAACCATGCCATCAGGGAGGCCGAGGCGGTGTTCGCCGAGATGGACAAGGACTGATACCAAGTCGCAAGGCGAGGAACTCGCCGCGACTTGGTTCGTTTCAAAAATTTCTCACTATTATCAACGAGATGAGAAATTTTTGAGTTGCACCAAAGAGTCATTTTCAATGACTTTTGGTATGAGGCCTCTCCCTTCCCCCTTGCGGGGAAGGGTTGGGGATGGGGGTGGATGATCCGGGCTCCGCATGTCATGCAGCACCACCCCCACCCGGTCCTCCACACGCAGACAAGTCTACGCAGACTGCGTAGACTTGTCTGCGATGTTTGGACCACCCTCCCCGCAAGGGGGAGGGAAGACGACAGCGCCCTGCCATAGGAGCGAAGCGACGCCGAGCGAGTGCGAGGGATGCTCGCGCAGCGAGCCACTTACAAACCTGCGAAGCGACGCCGAGCGAGTGCGAGGGATGCTCGCGCAGCGAGCCACTTACAAACCTGCGAAGCGACGCCGAGCGAGTGCGAGGGATGCTCGCGCAGCGAGCCACTTACAAA